>NZ_SEBS01000024.1 GCF_004211145.1 Flavobacterium sp.
AGACATTACAGTCTGCAGATGCAGACGCCGGAATTTGCACACAAAAACAACGAACACGAATACAAATTTTATAGCCTGAAATATTAACCAAAACGGTCAACCTATTTCAGGACAAGACACAATGATGACGCCGGAAGCAGTACGACGATGACTTTGAAGGAACTGGCGAAGGTCGAAGGTTGTGCCTTCAAGCCCATGAACGAAAAGTATGCGCCTTTCAAGGACGTCAACGAGTGCTATGTCGCCCAAATCGAAGCTGCCAAAAAAAAAGCCAAGCCGAAACTGAAACCGAAGCAGAAGCCGAAAGGAATTAAAAATGTCAAAGCTTAAAAACGATTTCATGAAAGTAACGGAGGTGGAACTTGTCTATCACAACAAACAAAAATTCGCAGACCGCCAGCAAATCACGTCGTCGTTCGACGCATATCAAGTCCTGTCGGAAGTCTGGGACGAAGGGAAAATCGAGTTGCAGGAACAGTTCAAAATCCTGTTGCTCGACCGGAAAAATAACGTTCTCGGGGTGTCGCATATTTCAAGTGGTGGCGTCGCCGATTGTATGGTTGATGCAAAACTTGTTTTCGCGACAGCAGTCAAGGCGCTAGCGTCGGGAATTGTTCTGGCTCATAACCATCCGTCGGGCAATATGCAGTTCAGTGATGCGGACAGAGCATTAACCCGAAAATTCTGCGAGGGTGCAAAGAATTTGGACATGCAGGTTCTTGACCACCTCGTTTTAACATCGGAAGGATATGCCTCAATGTCGGATGAAGGACAAATGCCTGCAATACATCTAAAACTTTAACTTGCACAAAAAAGCCCTGTGTGGATTATCCACGCAGGGCTTTTGAACTTTTCTTAATATTCGTAGTGTCGTAACAGATAGCTTTCTATCACTTGGTCATCAAAAATATCTTCTTCGATAACCATCTGTTTAAAAATATCTACCTGAATCTCTGCATCGAGCTCGATTTCATTCATTGACTGCGCGTCGGCAATATAAAATAGCCATCCGGTCAAATCAATTCTGTGCTGGTAATCGTACAATAATTGCGTAAGTTCCAGTTCCGCAGGTGAAGCCTGTAGTAGCGACGCCCATTTATCAAAGTTCGCAATTTTTGCGATGACATGCTGGGCTTGCATAAGCGTGAAATTGTCTTCGTCAATATCGAAGTTGGCGATAACCATTTCTACGTCAAAATACTTTGGACTGTATTCGTACTTAAATGCAGTGGTCGTCTTATCCACCGGCGGCGTTTTTGTTTTAAAATCTTTGTGTAGATTTTTTGCTTGAAGTTTGAAGTAATCAATAGAGTTCATAATATTATCCTTTATATCAAAGATTATTATCCTGAAGATTGAGCGTTCGTAAACTTTGGCCGGATAATAAGCTTTGAAGGTTTATATTATCTAGTTATTGGTTGATAAAATCTTTGCACGAACGAGCAGGCATACCAAAAGACCTGTCGCAAATATAAAAATTTCAATCAAATTATTTTTCACAATCAGCTATTTTTTTTTAAAAATCTTGTTCTTTTACAACTCTATTCATGCCTGCTAAAAAAGTTTTATTTTTAGATTGTGCAGTAAAAATTTCTTTAAGCTTTTCCCAATAGGTATAATCGACTTTGTCTGCAATTTGTCTGCAAATTTGATAGGCCAATTCTTCTTCAAAAGATTGCCATTTATCACTCATTATAATTTCGGTACGGGGTGAGTTTAAGTCAAGGTCACGATTTCCACAAATGTCAACAACTATCGTAAATGGAAACGGCCATGCCAAACG
This sequence comes from Flavobacterium sp., assembly GCF_004211145.1. GTDB lineage: Bacteria > Bacteroidota > Bacteroidia > Flavobacteriales > Flavobacteriaceae > Flavobacterium. The sequence continues at coordinate 1,784 of NZ_SEBS01000024.1, forward strand.
AACTTGATTATTTTTTATCGAATACCACTCGATGAACAAGGTCGTTGGTACTTCTATACCATGCAATGACAATCGAGATGCAGAGCGCATATACTGATTTGAAGACTTATTTTCTTTGATTTCCCCGTCATCATTTATCGTTATTGTTGTTCCAGTTTCTTTAATTGAGTTTTCCTCAATCTTGATGCTTTTTTGAAGTTTATAAGGCTTTCCTTCTATATCAACTTCTCTTGATTTAAGGTCAATTTCCAAGACAGGCACGCCATGACTCTCTAGAATTGCTGCATTCACAGAGCCAATAATACCAACTGATTTATCGTCCAATTCAATGTCAAACCTTCGGATATTATCATGGTCGTGCCATGTATAATCTTGCATCGAAATTGCTTTTGTTTCGATGAAACTATTTTCATCACGGACTTTTGAAGTTGTCGTCGTTTCGATGTTAATTTTAAATGGTGGATTTGGAATAACTCTTTCCACAGACTTAATAAACGCTTCTTCGGAAAGTTCATCCCAAGGATTTCTATTCTTTCGAAGTATAAGCTTCGTTGTTGTTCCCGGAATTTCTCGCTGGCCACTTTGAATAAGAAATATACTTTCTTGCCCTTCGACAGTAATACTCAAAGCTTCACTAGACTTATGCGGTTTATATAAACGCTTCGTATCGACCATTAGAGTATCGGCAACCATAAAGCTTGATAGGATTCCAATTCCAAATCTAGAAGTTGGGGTGAAATCGGCTTTAGATTCGGATTTCAAATTATAAAAATCAGCAGATTTATAAAATGAAGAACCAACTCTGGAATAATAGTTATCAATAATGTATTGATCCATACCTGTACCATTATCGGTTACTTCCAGTATAGAATCGTCATTTTCTTTATAATATTTGACGCTTATCAACGGTTCGTAGAGATTTCCCCAATTTTTCTCCTGTGCTTGTCTAAGCAGACATGCATCAATTGAATTTTGCAGTAACTCTCTCAATGCGACTTCAGGACTACCATAAAGTTTTGTACCCATTAACAAGTCAATGACTTGACGCTTGCTTAGATTAAATTGTGTGTCTCTATAGATGTAAAGAGGTTCGCCGCGCACATTCCTTTGTGTAGATATTTTTTCGCGATCGACTTTAAAGGGAAATTTCAATACTACATTGCGACCTTTATTGGCATTAAATTCATTTAACGAGGAAACTATGTTATTACATATAGACAATTCGTGGTCTATAAAATTGCAAAATTGGTGAATCGACGCTTCAATAGCCGGATGAGTACACTTTGCGCTGAACTGTATAATTTCAGGTTTAATTTCCCATGCTTCAATTGCTCTATGCTTGTTCCATTCCTGCAAAGAAACCGGATTACGGACATACAGATGCGAAAAGAGTATTGCTGGTGTTCTTTTTGAGTCAAAGTCAAGAATATCAGCCAGCCTTAAAACTACTCCGATGAGCGGCAAACATGCTGAAATATCCACGCCACATAAATGATTTTTTTCCAAATCTAATAGTTTAAGAGCATCCTCATTATGACTGTAACAGATCTGCGCAAGTTCAACGGTTAAATCACTATCGCGAAAACGAATTTTGCCATTCCAATCTCTGTCAATAATGTCACGTGCTCGATCAGCATGAGTCTGACGGATAAATTCACTTATCAAAAAAGATTTGATACTTTCTGCTTGACTGTGCTTTCCTTGTATAATAAATCGATTGATGATTTCCTGCTGGTCTGGTCGTGCTTCATAAAATCTTTTAAATTGGTCGTATGCATTTTTGTCCTCACTGTCAGCAAATTCAGGCTCGTTGTCCCAAACTTTTTTCCATGCAAGTACATGCTTTTCGTCCGGTGCCATTCCTATGTCATGAAAAAAGGCACTCAATATAAGCATCATTAATTCAGGCGTTGAGAGGCTTTCAATATTTTTTACACCTAGAAGCCGCTCCATGATGTTAAGAACTCTGAATAAATGGTCGCCATCATGCAAGGTGTATTCGCCCATGTGGCGTAAAATCGTCTTAGTGCGTTGAAATGCATCTGAAACGGCGGAGCCCACGAGCGTAATAACTTCGCTATCTTTTTCCTTTATTCTTTCTTTTAATGTCGCGTAAAGCAAACTTTTCTCTAATCTCGGTAAATATTCGTCTTTATAATCGTCAGCCATGCCTCTTTAATTTGTTCTTCAATAAATTTTTATTGGGGGGGGGGGAGTAAAGGTACAACACTAAAAGCAAACTGCTTTATTTCAAATTCTAAAGAATGGAAATGTTGTACCTATATTGTACCAAAAGAAAAGCCCCGTCTGTAATCCCAGACGGGGCTTGCTCTTGTTCAGCGGAGAAAGAGGGATTCGAACCCCCGGACCTGTTACAGTCAACAGTTTTCAAGACTGCCGCAATCGACCACTCTGCCATTTCTCCAATAAGGTCTGCTACCATTGCTGTTAGCGGTTGCAAATATAACAAGGCTTTTCTGTTTTCCAAAACTATTTTTTCAAAAAACGCACGCAAGGCGATATATTCTTGCGCAAGCCAAATAACTCGTTAAAAATCAGCGTCAAAAAAATGAGAAAAAAAATGCACGAGCACAAAAAAACCGGTTGCCCGGTTTCTATCAATCGGTCATTTCGTTCTTTTTGATGAACTTGTTGATTTTTTTAAGGCTGTCGTTGATGAATTTGAAGCGACTTTCATGGTTCATATCGTACGAGATCACGCCGATCACCAACCAAACTTCAGATATTTCGTTGCTGTTTAAAGCAGTATCATTATAGAAATCATTGTCATTCGTCAAAATCAACTGGTTCGACGCAAGGTTTGATGTATTGATCCTGTTGAGGAAAATCCCCTTGTTTCTCGAAACGACGACGGCAATCGAACTATCCTTCAAATCCTCGATGCTCACCGATTGGCAAATAACGAACGAATTCTCGTCGACCAACGGAAACATATTATTGCTTACGACCTGGAAAGCAATCGAATCGTCGGTGTCGACAAACGGAAACTTGTACGTCGGAACAATTTCAAGCAATGCCTCCCTGTCAGCGCCTGAAGCGTACTGGAACATCACTTCTCGTGTGATCAAAGGAGTCGATGAAGATAAACTGGAACCTTTACGTTTGTTTAAGAACACCTCGTTCAAATCGAGCTCGTAAAGTTCGCTTATCGAGATTATGGCCTCATAGTCGAGACTGTTCCTCTTTTTCCAAGTCGAAATCGTGTTTGGTTTGATGTTAAGGAACTCAGACAGTTGAATATCCGTCTTTAATTTAAGCAATTTTTTAAGCCTGTCGATTACGTCAATCGCATTTTGTGATTTATTTTCTTGCATATTCGCAAAATGAGTTTTATCTTTATCTAAGCGATAAAAACAATGGTTATGAATATTGTGATGTATTCACCATATAAATCGTCGAGGGCTTACAACTTATACAGCCAATTGACTGTCTATCAAGCTTCTCAGCCATCAAGAATTCAATTGAACAACCAGTTCGCATGTTGCCATGATTACTGGGTTAAACTTTGGAAACTATAACGCATCAACAATTAGTGTGGTATTTAAATAGTCGATGAATCGAAACAAATATAGACTTTTTCTTATAACAAGAAATTAAACAAATCTTAAAATCTTAAAAACGAAATTATTATAAATCGCTTTATGAAACATAAATAAAAATCCCATCCCCCAAACCTTATATTAACTTAACACTTAGCTTATGAAATTAAATTTTACGTTCAAGCGAATGTACGAATTTAAGTACATTCTAGTTTTCCTCTTACCGATACTTTTTCTTAACACCACTTACTCTCAATCGGTTAGAGTCTATACAGAAACGATTTCGAGCCAGGCAAACACCGATAACGCGCCATTAGCCGTCGACGAAAACCTCGTCACACGGGCAAATGTCCGCGCCAGTTCGGGATTGGCCTTGGGAATCGGAGCCTATTCGGGCCACGTCGAATTGCAATACGATACGACACTACCCGCCAACACGACTTCCTACGTCAAGATCCAGACCGACGACAACCTGCTTCCTGCCCTATTAGGCGGCAGTCTTGGCGGCGTTCTTGCCGATGTCCTCGGAACGGTTCTCATCGGCAATCAGGAATTTACCGTACAGGCCAAAAACAACGCTACCGTCGTATTACAGGGCGACAGCCAGGATATCGGCGAATTCGCGCAGAACCGATTGCGGATCGTAACCGATGAGAACGGCGACTTTTTCATCGCGATCACACCCGCTCAGGCATACAATCGAATCAGGCTTACAAGCCGCCTCGGTAGCTTGGTCGGTTTGTTTAACGTTCGCACTTTGTATGTGTACGACGCTTTCTACATTTCGCAAGCCGACAACTGCGGTCAACCGTCATACACTTCATTCAGCGGCAACGGCATCACGCTCGACCTCATCAACCTTGCAGGCGCGGGTGTCGATAATCCTGAAAACGTACTCGACGCAAGCACGACGAACTTCTCTCAATTAAGTTTGGGCATCCTGGGCGTCGCTGCATCGATAGAACAGACCGTTTATTTTGACGGCGTCTCGAATGCGAACGACCAATTCAATGTCCGTCTGCGACTCAATCCATCGCTCGTCGAAGTCGGTGTCCTCAACAGCATCCAACTCGTCGCCTCGAACGGGCCGAACGTCGTACAGACCATTTCCGTCGGCTCTTTATTGAACGCCGAATTGCTCAACCTGCTGCAAGGCAACCAAATCGCGACGATCCCGTTCCAGACCTCAGCGCCCGCGAACAGGATTACCGTGCGGTACAATTCATTGTTGGGCGTCAACCTCAACCAGACATTGGATCTATACGACATAACCCGCGTTCCTCGCATTCCGGTCATCACCGACCCGTTCACGTTGAACCCGAGGATCTGCGCCGGAAACGCGGCATCACTCGTTGCTACTACGGCCGCGAACTACGAATTGCACTGGTACGCCACGGCAACGAGCACTACCCCGTTAGCCGTTACCCAGTCGGGCGCGCCGTTTACGACACCTGTGCTGACTGCCGATACGTCGTTTTTTGTATCAGCGGTCCGAGTCGGATGTCCTGAAGAATCACTTCGAGTGCGCATAAACGTCGACGTCATTTCTTTACCGACAGCCGCCGACATCACGATCGCAAGCCCGCAAACCGCCTGTCAAGGAAATGTGACGCTCACGCCTTCAAGCAGTATCGGAGGCGCGGTGATCCGCTATTACACGAGCCAAAGCATGACGACCGAAATCACTACGGGTTATTCGGGAACTCCAGGCGCGACCTACGTTAAAAACCCGACCACGGGCGCATTGACGATCACCGGACTCACGGCAGCCAACTCGCCTTACACCTATTATATAGCGTTGCAGGTCGAAGGTCTTTGCACGAACGTCTCAGGGACTTTAAAGGAAGTCGTCGTTAATTATTCCGACCAACTTACGCTACAGGTCCAAGCGAATATTAGCGGTTGCGGATCGGTGAACCTCGTCGACGCGATCACGAATTTTGATGCATCGAATACTTATTTGTTCTTCGACAGCAACAACAATCCGATCACAGCCGAAGCAGCCGCAAACATCACGGCCAACGGCACGTTCTTCATACAGGCGCAAAGCAACAACGGTGCGTGTTCATCGACCGTGCAGCAAGTCGTCGTCACGATCGTGGCACAACCAACGTTGACGCTTGCTGCAAACGCGCTCGTAACGAACGTAGGAAATTCGGTTACACTTAATGCCACATCGAACGGAACCATTACGTGGTACGACTCCGATGGAAACGCGCTCGCCGGAAACACGGCCGGTCCGTTCACCCAAACAGGCATCTACACATTCACAGCAGTTGCCGTAACTGGCGCGTGTTCAGCCACGGCATCGGTAACGGTAACGGTTCTGGATCCCGCCCAATGTCCGCCGCTTACGCAACCTGATTATGCGACAACGCAAAGTTGGGGATCGATCATCACCGGCGGCGTGTCCAACGCTCCGAATGCAGTCGATGGAAACGTACAAACGTTCTCGACGATCACGACCGGAATCGGATTACTCGGCGTCGGGACGACATGGCAAACGCTTCAATGGGAAGAAACCATCGCTGCGGGAACGCCCGTAACGATCAAACTCGGTTCTGAATACAGCGGTTTGACGTTGATCGGAGGATTCTCGGTCGTCGGAACAAAACGCAACGGTTCAGGCGTGCCCCAAACCATCGGCGCTTTCCAACCGGTTTCAGGCTCGTTGGTCGATTTGCTTCCCGGAGAAAATGCATTTGAATTCACATTCGTTCCATCAAACGGTTCGGGACCTCAGGATTACGACGGCGTGCGGGTCATGATCGGTTCGACCGTAAGCCTGGCGCAAAACGCCAAGGTTTTTGAGGCCTATTATACGACTTCGGCAACCCAAGTGGCTTGCGGAGACGATGTTCGTGACGTGCTTTTCGGAGCGGTCGACCTTGGTGTCGGAGCGCTTACAGCAACTGTCGGCGTTGACGATCCTTTTGAAGCCGTTGACAACAGCCAAACCTCATCGGCTACGATGTACAGCGGGCTCGGCGTTTTGGCTGCGGCCGAATTGACCGTAGTCTTCAACACGCCATCGATCGAAGGCGACCAGGTTCGCATCCGAATCTCAAAACCGGGATCGTTGTTGAGCCTTAGCGCTTTGGCCGGAATCTCGATCCAACCGATGATCGGGAACGCCGTGTCTGGAACGTTGGTTTCGACATCACTATTGAGCCTGCAACTGCTTGGCGGAGGTGAATCGGCTATCCTGACTTTTGAACCGACAGCGACATTCGACCGTCTTCGCATCCGATTCGGGGGCGTTGCAGGCGTACTCGAATTCCTGAATATCCACGATGTGGAACGCCTTGCCGATACGCAGGTCGAAGGCGCCGACGAAACCAACACGATCACGGCTTGTCAAGGCCAGACATTGACGCTTGAAGCCGACGCGGTTCCTTGTACGACCTTCGTTTGGTACGACGCCGAAGTGGGCGGAAACGTAGTCGCGACCGGAAACTCATTCACGCTTCCGGCCGATTTATCAGCGGGACAACACGTGTTCTGGATCCAACCGATCCGTTTCGGGTGTTCGTTCCTGAGCCGCGGAAGCGTGACGGTCAACGTCGTGGAAACCGCGCCTGAGGACGGAATCGAAAACGTAACCATAAACGGTCTCGCCGAAACTTCGATCTGTTCACCTGACGGAAACGTGACGTTGCTCGCAACCTTGGACACGTCGATCACGATTACGAATCCTGTATTCTACTGGTACAGTTTCGACGGCACGACGATGACGCTTGTTCCTAACCAATCCGGACCATCGTTGCAACTCACAGGTTTGGCTCCGGGAACATACACGTATTTCGTCGGATTCAGCTCGACCGAATATTGCCAGACGGCTACGGCGGATCTGACTCAAGTCACGTTCACGATCTTACCGTCATCGGTTGCAGCCGACATCACGGTTGCCGACGCGGGAATCTGTCTCGACGGAACCGCGGTCCTGACTCCGACGTCGACACTTCCGAACCCACAATTCACCTTCTATTTCACGAACGACACGACACAGCCGATCACCGATGGTTTGACGGTTGGAGGCGTGACATATATGATCGCGAACGGAACGTTGACGATAACCGGACTCGACGAAACGGCAAGCCCGTACACGTATTACGTTGCAGTAGTAAGCGATTCGACCTGTATCAACCAGGCGGGACAACTTGCCGAAGCTACCGTAACGGTCGGAACATTGCTTCCGCCGACGACGAACAACGCGACGCAAAACTTCTGTGCAGCGAACAACCCGACGATCGCCGATCTGCAAGTCAATGAAACCAACGTGATCTTCTATGATGCGGCGACCGGAGGAAATCAACTTCCCGCCACGACTCCGCTTGTTGCGGGCGCAACCTATTACGCGACCTTGACCGACGGCGTCTGCGAAAGCGAAACGCGTTTGGCGATTACCGTAACCATCGGAAATCCTTTGACACCGACGACAGGCGACGATTCGCAAAACTTCTGTGCCGCGAACAACCCGACCTTTGCCGATATCCAGGTCAACGAATCGGGAGTCGTATTCTATAATTTACCGACAGGCGGAACGACATTCGACCTGACTGCGCCACTTGTCGCGGGAACATATTACGCGGCCATCGTCGACGGAACCTGCGAAAGCGAAACCCGTTTCGCGATCACGATCACGATCAGCGATCTCGCAACTCCTACGACGAGCAACGCAACCCAAGAATTCTGCGCGGCGCTCAACCCGACAGTTGCCGATCTTGACATAAACGAAGCGAACGTAAACGTGTATGACGTCGCGACAGGAGGAACACCTTTGGCCGAAACGACTCCGCTAGTCACGGGAACGTATTATGTGACGTTGGTTGAAGCCGGGACAGGTTGCGAAAGCGGCGTCCGATTGGAAATCGCGGTAAACGTGAGCACTGTCGGAACACCGACTACGAACGATGCCACCCAGGATTTCTGTTTGGTGACTTCACCGATGGTAGCCGACATACAGGTCAACGAAACAGGCGTCATCTTCTACGACGCGGCTGTTGACGGAAACGCATACGACCCCGCGACACCATTGATGACGGGAACTTATTACGCGGCATTGACGGGCGGCGCTTGTGAGAGCGACACACGTCTTGAAATCGCGGTTACGGTCAACGACCCTGCGCCGCCGACTACCAGCAGCATGACGCAAACGTTCTGCTCGGGAGATAATCCTACGGTAGCCGATCTCCAGTTCAACGAACCGAATGTGATCGTTTACGGAATCATGGTCGGAACACCACTCGATCCTACTTCGCCATTGACTGCCGGAGTTTACTACGCGGCGAATTTCGAAAACGGTTGTGAAAGTTCGATCCGAATCGAGATCACCGTGATCATCACCGAACCTCAGGTTCCTACGACGAACTCGGCTACGCAGAACTTCTGCGCGGCAAACAACCCCACGGTTGCCGACCTTCAGGTAAACGAGACCGGCGTCGTGTTCTACTCTACTCCAACCGGAGGAACGGCACTTGACCCAGCGACACCGCTTACCGCAGGAACGTATTACGCCGCCTTCGGAAACATCACTTGCGACAGCGGAACACGTTTGGAAATCGCCGTAACCATCGGAAACCCGAATACGCCGACGACGAATTCGGCTACACAGAATTTCTGTTCGATCGATGCGCCGACGGTCGCCGACATCCAAGTCAACGAAACCGGCGTGATCTTCTATTCGACCCCGACAGGAGGAACCGCGATCGACCCATCGACGCCATTGACGGCGGGAACGTACTACGCGGCAATCTCTGACGGCGTTTGCGAAAGCGGAACCCGTTTGGAAATCACGATTACTATCGGAGCGCCCGGAACACCGACTACGAACAGCGCGACACAAACGTTCTGCCAGTCGGATAACCCTACGGTTGCCGACATACAGGTCAACGAAACAGGCGTCATCTTCTACTCGACTCCAACGGGCGGAACACCGATCGCAGCGACTACGGCTTTGACCGCTGGCGTTTATTACGCGGCTTTATCCGACGGAAATTGCGAAAGCGGAACCCGTTTGGAAATCACCGTCTTCATCAGCAATCCTGCGACACCGACGACGACCGACGCGACCCAACAATTCTGTTTCGCGAACAACCCGACGGTCGCTGATCTCGATGTGAACGAAACCAACGTCGTATTCTACACGACTGCGACAGGCGGAACGCCACTATCGGCAACCACGGCGCTCGTAACCGGAACATATTATGCGGCTTTGGTTGAAGGCGATTGCGAAAGTGCAGTGAGATTGGTGATAGACGTGACCGTTTCAGGTTCCGACACAGCCGAAATCACAGGCGGAACTGACAGCTCATGTATATCTGAAACCGTGACCTACTCGACCGCTGCAGGTATGCAAAATTATGTTTGGACAGTCACAGGCGGAACGATTACCGCAGGCGGAACTTCAACCGATAACACCGTAACCGTACAATGGACCGAAGTCGGAACAGGAACGGTATCGGTTTCCTACACCGACGCGAATTGCGGCAACACGGCAACGGCCACGCGCAATATCACGATCACGGTTTGTTCGGATCTCACAATCACGAAAGTCGTCGACATCTTCAATCCGGGCATCGAAGACGAGGTAACGTTTACGATAACGGTGAACAACAACGGCATCAGCAACTTCACCAATATCATCGTGAACGAAGCTTTGCCGACAGGTTACACCTACATCAGCAGCACGGCTTCAGCCGGAGTGTACAGCCCGATCACAGGTTTGTGGATCATACCTGCGTTAACCGGAAACACATCGGCTACGCTTGAGATCGTGGTTATGGTGAACGCGACCGGAAACTATATGAACACGGTGACGATCGACGATTCGGTGCCCGATGATTCGATCGTTCTCAACAACGGAGCCGAGGCTTGGGTAGAACCGATCTGCCTGATCGTATACAACGAGTTCACTCCTAATGGCGACGGACAGAACGATACTTTTAGGATCGACTGTATCGAAAACTATCCGAACAACACGCTCCAAGTCCACAACCGTTACGGCGTCATGGTTTACAAAACACGCGGTTACATGAACAACTGGGACGGTACCGCGAACCAGAACTCGCCGATCAACGAGGACAATAAACTTCCTGCAGGAACGTATTACTACGTGCTTGAGCTCAACGACGGAAGCGGCGCGAACAAGGCCGGATGGTTATACATCATGCGTTAACCCAAAGGGTAACAGAAACTGCCATTAACTAAAAATTTGTAAACATGAAATTCAACATATATACAATCGTGGCCATTTTCCTTATCCTTACTTTGGATGGAAATGCGCAACAGGATCCGGGTTACACACAATACATGTACAACCCGCTCGTAATAAATCCCGGTTACACGGGATCAACAGGAGCTTTAGAAGCCGTTCTGATTCACCGTTCCCAATGGGTCGGGATCGAAGGCGCGCCTGAAACACAATCATTGACGATCCACAGCCCGCTTTCAAACGAGAAACTGGGGCTCGGATTCTCGGCCGTGCACGATAAATTAGGCCCGTCGAGCGACATCTATTTCAACGCGAACTTCTCGTACACGCTGAATTTGAACTACGACACGAAACTGGCATTCGGTGTAAAAGCCGGAGCGCGCGTACTCAACATCGACTGGAGCAAAGGTCGTTTCTATGATGAAGCCGACGCGTTGCTCAACCAAAACATCGACAATAAGTTCATTCCCCAGATTGGGGCCGGTGCGTTCTTGTACAAGGAAAACTGGTACGTCGGGGTTTCGGTTCCGAATTTTATCCGAAGCGACTATTACGATGACATCGAGGAATCGGTCGACGTCGATCGCCTGCACTATTATTTGACCGCGGGTTACGTTTGGGATATCTCAGATAACCTCAAGTTCAAGCCGGCCGTCTTGGGTCGTGTCGTGAGCGGTGCTCCGGTCGAGTTCGATATTTCGGCCAACTTCATGTTCATGGAAAAATTCGTGCTCGGCGCGGCATACCGTTTCGACGATTCGGTCTCGGCACTCGCAGGGTTCCAGATTTCACGTGACTTCTTCATCGGATATTCGTACGATTACACGACGAGCGACCTCACCAAATACAACGATGGTACGCACGAGATCCTATTGCGTTTCCAGATGAACAAGAAAACGAACCAGATCAAATCTCCACGATTCTTCTAAAACACACCAAACATGAAAAAGTTCTATATCATCATAGCGTGCTTGGTCATTTCGGTGGCATCGGCACAGAGCAAGCTCAAGCGGGCTGAAAAATTATACAAGCAGTATTCGTTCACCGAGGCCGCGAAGTTGTACGACGAAGCACTCGCCGAAAAGGAAAATCCCGGAGCCGACATCCTCAAAATGGCCGGGGATTCGCACTACAACGTCGGGCAGAAAAAGGAAGCACTCAAGTATTACCAGATGTTGTACGACATCCAGGGCAGCACTTTATCGAACGATTATTTCATCAAATACACCGAATCGGTCAAGGCAACTTTGGATTACGCCAAGGCCGACAAAGTCACAAAGGAATATCTTGCGGCAAAGAACGACAACGCCGTCATGGCAAAGTACGCCCTGCAGAAAAAGCAGATGGACAGCCTTGCCAAGGAAAAGCCTTTGTACACGGTGAAACAGCTCGACGTGAATTCATCGAAGTCGGATTTCGGGACAGCGTTCTACGGACAGAAGATCGTATTCGCATCGGCAAAGGACACGACGAAATACAACGAAAAACTCTACAATTGGAACCAGCAGCCATTTCTCGATTTGTATGTGGCCGAACGCAATGTCAACGACGGCACTCTCTTGAACGTGCAGCCTTTCTTACCGAACGCGATGACAAAATACCACGACGCGACGGCCGCTTTCAGCCCGGATCTCAAAACCGTTTACTATACGCGCAATATTGTCAAGGACAACAAAAAGCTCGTGAACGACAAAACGGGTACGAACCAATTCAAGATTGTACGAGGCGCGCTTAGTGAAGACGGCAAACTTGGCAAACTCGAGGACATGCAGTTCAACAACAATGCGTATTCGACGGGACATCCGGCGGTGAGCAATGACGGGAAATGGCTGTTTTTTGCGTCGGATATGCCCGGCGGACAAGGCGGTTCGGATATTTACGTAGCCGAAGTCGATCCTGCGGGAACGGTCGGACCTGCTAAAAATCTCGGGCCGATGATCAACACGGCGGGCGAGGAAATGTTCCCGTCGTTCAACAACGGCGTGTTGTATTTCGCTTCCGACGGACATTTCGGCTGGGGCGGGCTCGACGTCTACGAATCGAAAATGACGGGCGACTGGAACTTTTCGGAACCGAGAAATCTCGGTGCTCCGATCAATTCCAACAAAGACGACTTCGCGTACATCGTCGACACCGAAGACAAATACGGCTATTTTTCCTCGAACCGCGAAATGGGCAAAGGCGACGACGACATTTATTTCTTCACGAAGGTCAAACCACCTTGCGACGAATTGGTTTCGGGCAAAGTCACGAACGCGAAATCGAAATTGGCCATTGCGGGCGCGACGGTTTCAGTCACCGATTTGATGGATACCGCGATCACGTCGGCCACTACCGACGGCAACGGCGATTATGTCGTCACGGTTCCATGCGGCAAGACGTACAAGATCGCAGCGACCAAAGCCAATCACAGTCGTGAGGAAAAACAACTTGAGATCGGCAAGAAAAACGGGAATCAGACCAAGGATGTGAATTTCGAACTCACGAACTACGACGACCTGATCACCAAGAAAGGCGATGTCGAGAAGATTACCGTGAATCCGATCTACTTCGAATACAACAAATGGAACATTACGGATCTGGCCGCAGTCGAACTTGACAAGGTCGTATTCGCGATGACGAAATTCCCGCATCTTAAAATCAAGATCGAATCGCATACGGATTCACGTGGGAAAGATGCTTACAATTTGAAATTATCAGACAGTCGCGCCAAATCGACCAGAGACTATATCATATCCAAAGGGATCGATGCCAGCCGCATCGACAGTGCTATCGGATACGGCGAAAGCCGTCTAACGAACCGATGCAAGAACGGAGTCAAGTGTACCGAGGCTGAACACCTCGCGAACCGCCGCTCTGACTTCATCGTAATCGATAAGTAAGTTAAGTTACTTAAGTTTGGGTGTTTGGAAAAGCCGTCTTCGGACGGCTTTTTTATTAGTTAAAATTGAAGCAATCGCATTTTTGAAAGATCGCCTTTATGAATTGAATATTCTTACAGTTTCGAATCGATGTTTTTTTATCTATTCACGAAAAATTTGCTAAATGGCGGTGGCAAAACTCTCAGCCAAAACCGACCGATACTCAATCGGTACACCATTTTTAAGATTATTTGATTAACCTTACGCAATCATAAAGGAAATTTGCAATCCTTACGGTAACGTCATCAATCATAAATCAAAAAACGAATAGTCTTTTAATCAAAACGAAAATACCGGAACACACATCCACCACTAATCCGGCTTACCATAATCCAGCAAAAAACAATACACATTCCGAGCAGGCGGTTCCTGCCGATGGCTTCCAGCGTCCATTCGCGCGCGCCATATGACCGATAATTCTTTAAGCAATAGTTGGGAATTGAGTTAAAATGCACCTAAAAACCGTCAGCGCTTAACTGGCGGTTTTTTTTTGGCGCAAGGTGCAAGGTACAAGGTGCAGAGTCACGATTCATTATTACGAAATCCAAGAACGGACTGAGTAATCTGCCGCGAAAAAAAAAACTAAACTCGGCCCGAGTAAAATAAGCCATCAATAAAAAAAGCGTAAAATCTTCGTGCCTTCGTGCCTTCGTGGCAAAAAAAAATCCGCAGCCCAAACCACGGATTTATCGTCAATTGTCAATTGTCAATTGTCAATTATCAATTACAAACTCGCCATATCAATCACAAATCGATATCGTACATCATTTTTCTGCATTCTTGTGTACGCGTTTTCAATGTCTTTGATGTCGATCATCTCGATCTCGGAAACGATTCCATGTTCGGCACAGAAATCAAGCATCTCCTGAGTTTCGGGCAAACCTCCGATTCCGGAACCGGCCAACGATTTTCGGCCGCCGATCACGCTGAAATGGTGAACCGGCTGCGCATCGGGCGGCACTCCCACGACGCACAAAACGCCGTCGGTCCTGAGCAATCCCAAATAGGCGTTCAAATCGTGTGGCGCCGAAACCGTGTCGAGGATGAAATCGAAATAACCGCGAACGCTTTTCATTTGGTCAGCGTCTTTGGTAACGACGAATTTGTGCGCTCCGAGTTTCTTGGCATCGGCTTCCTTACTTGCCGATGTACTCAAAACGGTAACTTCGGCTCCGAAAGCAGCGGCGAACTTCACGCCCATGTGACCCAATCCGCCAAGCCCGACGACGGCAACCTTGTCGCCCTTGCCTACTTTCCAGTGGCGCAACGGAGAATATGTCGTGATTCCGGCGCACAACAACGGAGCGGTCGCGGCAAGATCCAATTTGTCGGAAATCTTTAAAGTGAAATCTTCGTGGACGACGATCGTGTTCGAATATCCGCCGTAAGTCGGTGTTTTCCCGTCTTGTTCGGTACCGTTGTACGTTTGGGACGAACCGTTCTCGCAATATTGTTCCAGACCTTTCTGGCAGTTGTCGCAGGTGCGGCAGGAATCGACGAGACAGCCCGTTCCGGCAAGATCGCCCACTTTGAATTTCGTGACATCGGATCCGACGGCGATTA
Source organism: Flavobacterium sp. (assembly GCF_004211145.1). GTDB lineage: Bacteria > Bacteroidota > Bacteroidia > Flavobacteriales > Flavobacteriaceae > Flavobacterium. The sequence goes on from NZ_SEBS01000024.1 coordinate 17,041, forward strand.
CTTTCCCCACGATTTCATGTCCGGGAACCATCGGGAAAACTTCTCCGCCCCATTCGCCTCTCGCCTGGTGCAGGTCGGAATGACAGACGCCGCAGAACAGAATATCGAATTGGACGTCGTGCGGTTTCAAGTCGCGTCTTTCGAACGTCCACGGCGCCAATGGAGTCGATGCCGTTTGGGCAGCGTATGCTTTTGCTGTTGTAGTCATAATTGGTTGTATTTTTAGATTGGTACGAATTTACACATTTGTTGATTTGTTGATTCGTTGATTCGTTGATTTGTTGATTTGTTTATGCGTTGATTCGTTGATTTGTTGATTTGTTGATTTGAGTTCTTGCCTTCCGTTGGGACTTTGAATATGCAACGCGAGAGATCGATTCTAATTAACGCATAAACAAACAAAAATAGATATCTTTAGAAAACCTAATTAAATGCAAATCAGCCAAATGAACATAAAAAAAGTAATTCTTTTCACATCCGTTTCGTTTGCGAGCGGAATCCTCTTCGTAAATATTTACAATTCCTTGGTCAATGCCGTGGCGGTCGACAGCGATATCCCGAATTCGGTGATCGCCACGAGGGAATATTTCAAGGTCGTGAATCCCGGTGATTTCTTCAAGATATTTTCGCCTCTCACGCAGGTCTTCGCGTTATTGTCGCTGATCGTATTGTGGAAAAGATCGAAATCGGTCCGGATGTTTTTGGGTTTGGCGTTCTTGTGCTATCTGTCGGCGGACATATTCACATTCATTTATTTCCATCCCAGAAACGACATCATGTTCAAGCTCGAACCGCTTCCCGATACCGGGACACTCAAACGGCTTTCGTCCGAATGGATGTCGATGAACTGGCTGCGCTCGCTGATCGTATTCGCCGGAATTGTATTTTCATTTTGTGCGATTGACCGGATTTATTCGGAGAAGATTCTGTAATTGTTGATTTGTTGATTCGTTGATTTGTTGATTAGAATCAATCTCTTGCGTTGTCGGCCTAAGTTCCCAACAGAAGGCACAAACTCAAATCAACAAATCAACGAATCAACAAATCAACTATTCAACAATTCATCCAAACTTTTCCAACAACTTCTTCGTCGCCAAAATCCCATCCATCTCGCTCATCCTCGGCCCTTCATATTCCACTCCGATGAATCCCGTGTAACCCGAATCCTTGACCATTTTCATCATGCGTTTGTAATCGATGGTCGTTTCGTCGCCCGACGCGTTGAAATCATACGACTTCGCACTCACTCCTTTCGCGAACGGCAGCAGTTCCGAAATGCCTTTGTAGCGGTCGTATTCCTCTACGCAAGCGCCTTCGAAGCGTTGTCCGCCTTCGCGTTTGAGGCAGAAATTCCCAAAATCAGGCAACGTGCCGCAATTCTTGAGATTCACGTTTTTCATGATCTTGGCGACTTTCGCGGCATCCGATGAAAGCTGATGGTGGTTTTCGACAATGATATTGAGCTTGCTCTTCGACGCGGTCTCGCACAGTTCACGCAGGCTTTCGGCTGACATGTCCATCCATTTCTGCGGATCTTTCTCGGTTTCTCCTCCGAACAGGTTCACGCGCACCGAATGGCAACCCAATTCGGCCGCAGCATCGATCCATTTCACGTGATCGGCAACCACGGCCTTGCGTTTGGTTTGGTCGTCGGTCGATAAATCACCTTCGTCGACCATGATCAGGATATTCTGTAACCCGAGATCGGAACTGCGTTTCCTGAGTTCTTTTGCAGTCGTGGAAAGCGCCGATTCCTTTCCTTTTTCAGGCGCGTAAAAAGCGTTCACATATTCGACGCCTTCAAAACCGAGTTCCTTGGCCATCTTGGGGAATTCCAATGCGGGCAATACTTTGCTGAACAGCGCGCGGTGCAGCGACCATTGCGCGAGCGACAATTTGAAAAATGGTTTCGCCGAAGGTGCGAACAGGTCGTTTTCGGCGGCGAACAAACTCGGCAACGTCAAGCCTGTGATCGAAGCCGCAAGCCCGAATCGGCTCGTTTGTGTAAGGAATTTACGTCTATTCATAATGGAAGTTTCTTGCTTTTAAAGTTAACAACTTATTCCAAAGTCAGGCTCAAAATTTCTTACATTTGAACAGAAACCAGCCAAATGACCAACCAAAAAATCTACGCGATCGTTTCGATTCCAATCGGGCTGCTGTTCTTGTTCTGGCTGTTCACCTGGGCATTCGACATGATCAGCGCGCCGTCGAACACCTGCGTATTTTTGGGCGTTTTGCTCGCGTGCATCGGGCTGTTCATCCTTTTTAAACTCATCCAATTCCTACTAAAAACCTTTATGCCATGACGCGAAGCCGAATCATTTTCCTCGTGAGTGCTTTTATTTTGATGATTTTCGTCTTGATCGGGTTCAATTCATGCAACGAGCGTATCGACGCGGGTTACGAGGGAATTCTCGTCAAATTGTACGGGAGCGAAAAAGGCGTCCAGGATGTAAGTTTGGTCACGGGCCGCGTTTGGTACAATCCGTTTACCGAGAACGTGTACGAGTTTCCGACGTATGTGCAGACGATCAATTACACCGCGTTTACGGTGAATGCGAAAGACGGTTCGGTATTTTCAGTCGACCCTACGCTGTCGTTCAAGGTACGCGACGGCCAATCGCCCGTAATCTTCAAGAAGTACCGCAAAGACATCCGCGAGATCACCGAAACGACATTGTTCAATTACATAAAAGATGCGTTCCGGATTGAATTCAACAAATATTCCACCGACAGCATCATCTCGAACCGCGAAAAATTTGAGAATTCCATCCAGATGAACATGGGTGAACTGCTAAAAAAAGAAGGTTTTATTTTGGAACAGATGACGTCGGGCATCCAATATCCTGAAACGATCACCGAAGCCATAAACGCGAAGAACGCCGCCGTCCAACAGGCAATGCGCGTCGAGAACGAGCTCAAGGTTTCACAAGCGCAAGCGCGAAAATTGATCGTCCAGGCCGAAGCCGAAGCGAAAGCCAACGAACTGCGAAAGCAATCGTTAAATGCACTTTTGATCCAACAGCAATTCATCGAGAAATGGGACGGAAAAACGCCAATCTATGGCAACGCTCCGGCTTTCTTTAAAAACGTGGACTGATGAAACGCGTGCACGGCATCGACATCGTCCGTGGTCTGGTCATGGTCGTCATGGCGCTCGACCACATTCGCGATCTGATGCACGCGCCGTCGCTTTCGAACAATCCGACGGATCTCGCCACGACGTCGCCAGCGATTTTCTTCACGAGATTCATCACGCATTTTTGTGCACCGACTTTCGTTTTCCTCGCGGGAACATCGGCTTTCCTATCGCTTCAAAAATCGGGAAATGTCAGCGCGAACCGCAGTTTCCTGATCAAACGTGGCCTTTGGCTGATATTCCTCGAATTCACGGTCGTCGGTTTCGGGATTTGGTTCGACATCGGGTTCCACACGATATTGTTTCAAGTGATCGCGGCTTTGGGTTTCGGATTCATCTTCTTGGGATTGCTGCTCAAATTTTCGTCAGGGACAATCGGAATCGTCGGAATTGCACTACTGATAATACAAACCATTTTGCCATTGCTTCCCGTTGCGGACGGTTCAATCAAAACTATTTTCTCGTTCCTGTTTTTTTCGAATTTCGTTCCATTGGGTGAAGGACGCGCACTCATCTACGCCTACCCGATTTTGTCGTGGACCGCGATTTTGTTCATGGGTTACGGCGTCGGAAGCTGGTTCACGAAATCGAACTATCAATCCAGATTGCTTGCGACCGGTTCGATTTGCGTCACAACATTTTTTGTTTTACGACTGCTAAACATCGGAGATTTGGCGCCTTGGTCCATGCAAAAAGACTTGATCTTTACGGTGATGTCGTTCCTTAACGTGACGAAATATCCGCCGACATTGCAATTTTGCCTGTTGACTTTGGGCGTAATGTTCATCTTGTTATGGCTCGCCGGGAAAAGTCGGAACGGGCTTACGGAAATTCTCGAAACCTTCGGCAAAGTCCCGATGTTCTACTATTTGATCCATTGGTACGCGATTCACGGCACGTTGATTTTATTGCTGCTGATTCAAGGATTTTCATTTGGCCAAATGCATTTCGAAGCCATGCGTTTCGGACGGCCTTTGGATGAATTCAGCGGCGTAAATCTCGGTTGGATTTATGTGATCTGGTTTTCGATCGTCACGATTCTATATTTCCCATGCCGATCGTATTCGCGCTACAAATCCCAAAACAAAAGCTGGTGGCTGCGTTACCTGTGACCCGTTTGGTATAAAAAAAGTCCCGTTTGGTATAATTGCGGCGCGAGTCACGTGCATTTGTCGTTATTTCGCAACGCTAACAAAAACCAATGGGCGCATTCTTCAAAAACTGCAGCGACAATCGCATGATCAATTTCCTGATCCAAAAGAAGTACAGGATTTGGCGGCATGCGTTGGTTTTGCTGTATATCACGATTTTCTTCTGCGCGTCGAAACTGCTTAAAGATAGCCGTGAGCCGTTCGATTTGGTGCGAAGCATGATGTGGAATTTCTATTTCCTGTCGATGTTTTACCTGAACATGTATTTGCTCGTGCCGAAACTTTTGTACAAAGGCGATTATGTGAAGTATATCTTCATTTTGCTGTTGTTGATCATCGGCGGCTATTTCAGTTTCGCGTATTTCTCGGAACTCTATCTCGACGGCTATGTGTTGACCCGAAGCCACAGCTCGAAAAAAATGCATCTATCGGGCGACACGTTCCATGAATATTTCGTCGCGGTCCACATGATTTTACTAATGGTTTTCGCTTCGACTTCGATCAAGTTGTTCCAGCGTTGGGCGCGCGACAACCAGCGCATCAACGAACTCGAGACGAATTCGCTCCAGATGGAACTGCGCGAACTTCGCAACCAGGTCAATCCGCATTTCCTGTTCAACATGCTCAACAACGTGAATGTTTTGGTGCGGAAAAATCCCGACAAAGCCGTGAACGTCATCCATAAATTGTCGGATTTTTTGAGATATCAATTATACGAAAACAATGCGCAGTCCGTGTTGCTGTTGCCCGAGATACAATTCCTGACCGACTTCATGGAACTCGAGAAAACGCGTCGCGACGAATTCACGTTCTCGCTCGACATCGAAAACAATCTTACGAACCAGGAACGCGTCCACAACTTCGAAGTGCCGCCGAACCTGTTCATCAGCTTTGTCGAAAACGCGATAAAGCACAGCGCCGATGCTGAAAATCCTTCGAGCGTCCAAGTCGTTTTCTCCCTTTTCGATGACCGACTCGAATTCAGTTGCGCGAACACAAAACCTGAGGAAACCACAGTAAAAACCGCGGGCGGACTCGGGCTCGCAAACGCCAAGCGCCGACTCGAACTCTTGTACGCCGACGCGTTCACGCTCGGGATTTCACAAAGCAAACGCAAATACGAACTCAAACTCATGCTACCGATATGAACTGCATCATCGTAGACGACGAACCGCTCGCGCGCGAAGGCATTTTGCTGTTGCTGCAGGAAATTCCTGAACTTACGGTTTTGGGATGTTTTTCGGGCGCGAAAAAAGCGCAGGAATTCCTCAAAGGGAACAAAGTCGATCTGGTATTCCTCGACATCCAAATGCCGGGAATCAGCGGTTTGGAGTTCGCGGCGGCCATTCCTGAGGAAACGCTCGTGATCTTCACGACGGCCTTTTCTCAATACGCGCTTGAAAGTTACGAGGTCGACGCGATCGATTACATCGTGAAACCAATCGTGAAGGAACGTTTGGAAAAAGCCGTGAGAAAAGCGTTCTCGTACCACGAATTGCTGTCGGGCAACGAGAGGAAGACGACGTTCGAAAGCGCCGCGAGTGATTTCATGCTGATCAAATCGGACCGGAAATTCCACAAGATTTCGTTCGCCGATATCCAATATGTGGAAGGCTTGAAGGATTACGTCGTGATCCATTGCAAGGAAAGCCGCATCATCACGGCGATGAACTTGCGCACGATCTCGAAGTTGTTGCCCGAACATGATTTTATCCGTGTGAGCAAATCCTACATCGTCAACACAAAATACATTACGGCTTTCGACAATCACAGCCTCAACATACAACAAACCGAGATTCCGATCGGGGAAGTCTATCGAAAACAATTCCTCGACATTTATTTGGGCGACAAACCCTGACACACAACTAAACCACCGATCATGAAACAGAACATTTTAGTACTGCTGGGATTCGTATGCACGGTCGCGACAGCACAGGAAACGCCTCAAAAATCACAGCAATTGCAGGATTCGGTGAAATTCGCGATCGTCGAAAAATTCCCGAGGACGCGTATGATCGACGTGCAGTACCGACGTTATTTACCTGCCGATTTCGATTCGGAACTCGACGGAAACGATTACGTTAAAGGCCGATTGGTAAACCATGAGAAGTTTTCGGCCGCGTTCAATTACCTGTTGATCGGAAGGCCGCGTTGGAACATTTCGGCCACGCTGAACTATCGATACGAAAGTTTTGATGTCGAGGACGTCGAACTGCTGTCAGCCGATCAAGGTCCGTTCGACGAGAACAACGGCTATCATTATTTGGGCGCGACGATAAACGCCATGTATTACGGCAGCCTTTGGAAAAAACCGCTCGTCTACCTCGCGAATGTCACGGTCGACGGTTCCGATAAAAACATGGAACGCGTAAAGGGCTTCGTCGGCGCGACACTTATCTTAAAACGCACCGAACGGACTTCGATCGGCGTTGGGATCATGGTTTTCATCGACCCGACATCGCCCGTGCCGCTCGCTCCGGTTTTCACGGTCGAACACAAATTCAAGGATTCGCCCTGGTCGCTCGACTTTATTTTGCCGCAACGTGCTTTGTTGAAACGTCCGGTGTTTACGAATGGGAGATTCTCGATCGGAACCGAACTCTCGGGCGACGGTTTCTACATGTACGCCAACAACCCTAACTATGCGAACGTGTACGATTTCAGGACGCTTGAACTCCGCTCGGGAATCACGTACGAACATTATTTCGGACACGGAATCGTGGGATATGCGAAGACCGGTTTGTCGAATATGTTCAACATGCGCGTTTCGGAACGAGGCGAATCGACGAACGATTACGTTTTGTCAGCGAACCGGAACGCGACGGGTTATCTCTCGTGCGGCGTCTCGTTCAGCCCGACGATAAGAAAAAAAGCAAAACGTTAGACTATGGATAAAATGATCTCAGTTTTCAAGACGTCGGTAAATTCAAAGCGCAAGGCGAAAATGATTACCGCTTATCTCAATTCGATCAACGCCATTCGACAATGGAATTTTGATTTCGAGGATCGCGACAATATTTTGCGCGTGGACAGCAGCGTACAGGTTTCGATGACCGTTATCGGGATTTTGAATCGGCTGGGGTTTGATTGTGAGGAGCTGGAATAGAGCTATCGCAATTCCTCAATTACGCCGATGTCTTCGATTGTCTCAACTTTGGCCGCTTCCTTTTCCCATTTCCATTTAAGGAATTTGTATAACAACACGTTCGAAAGAATCCCGAACGGAATGCCAATGAGGCCGACCACCGTGTCGTCGATACCTTCCACGGAATCGGGTGCGACAAAATTGCCGATGAGAAAAAGCGGAATGAGGAATACAACCGTGCCCGCGTAATATACTACGACGGCCAATATCGTATAACCCCATTTGTGCTTTTCAAATTTGCCGGCGAGGTCGTAAAAATATTTTCCGATGAAATAGATGAAGAGAAAACCTAACATGGGATGTTTTTTCCCAAATATAAAAATTCAGATGAGAATCAAGGCATTATCCCGTCATCGAAAAAAACAATGCAAAAGTGGATTATAAAAATACCAATCGGTATATATTTACATCAGAATTAAAGTAATCATGGGAAAAGCCGAAATAACTAAACAGTTCATCATCGAAAAAAGCGCACCGGTTTTCAACAAACGCGGTTATGCCGGAACATCGATGAACGATCTGACCCAAGCCACCGGACTCACGAAAGGCAGCATCTACGGCAATTTCCAAAACAAGGACGAAGTCGCAGTCGAGGCGTTCAAGTTCAATACCGCGAAAATGAACGCGGTTTTCAATACTGAAATGGCATCGGCGAAATCGAACCGCGAAAAACTCATGGCGTATCCAAATGTCTACGAACGATTTTTCAAAGGCGGTTTACCCGATGGTGGTTGCCCGATCCTGAACACATCGACCGAATCTGACGACACGCATCCCGAACTCAAAGCCGTCGCTAAAAAAGCGTTCCTGGCTTGGAAAAAATCGATCGTGGCAATAATCGACGATGGAAAAAAGGCAAACGAATTCAAACCCGAAACCGATTCTGAAAAAACGGGCATCACAATCCTGGCGCTGATCGAAGGCGCGACCATGATTGCAAAACTCACTGAAAGCGAAAGCAATTTGTTGTTGATCAACGACTCGCTCAAAAAACTAATACACGAACTCTAATTTTTTTTACTCAAAAATATACCAATCGGTACAAAATCTTAAATCCAAATTCTAAAATCTAAAATCTTACAGCACATGAAAACAATCCTAATCACCGGCGGCGGTTCCGGAATCGGCTTCGAAATGGCCAAACAATTTTCAGCTCTCGGCAACAAAGTCATCATCACGGGCCGAAACGAAGAACGTCTTGAAAGCGCCGTTTCCCAACTCGAAAACGCCCGCTTCATCCAAGCCGATGTGACCGAACACAATGATGTAGAACGCCTCGTGGAAACCATCCAACGCGATTTCCCGACGCTTAACGTCCTGATCAACAATGCCGGGAACGCCCAGTATTACAAACTGACCGACGAGAACGCGAACGCTTTTGAAAAAGCCCAGGAAGAAATCCTCACAAACTATCTTTCCACGATCCGGCTTACCGAGAAGTTACTGCCAACGCTACGAAAAAACAAAAACGCCGCAATCGCAAACGTCTCGTCTATCGTCGCGTTTGTTCCCGGAATCACCTTACCGACCTACGCCGCAAGCAAGGCCGCGCTTCACTCCTATTCACAATCCTTGCGTTTGTCCTTGACGCGCAACAACGATGACATTAGAGTTTTCGAACTTATGCCGCCATTGGTGAACACCGAATTTTCGAAAGAGATCGGAGGCGAAAACGGCATGAATCCCGCCGATGTCGCGAAATCCTTGGTCGACGCTATCGAAAACGACATTTTTGAAATCCATCCCGGCATGACCGCCGATCTGTACCAACTGTATCTCTCGTCACCTGAAGCGGCTTTCAATGCGCTGAACAATTGAAAAAATATGTTTTAGATTTTGAATTTTAAATGCCACTATACTGTTGATAAACCGACTGTTCATCCCAACTCAAAATTTAAAATCCAACATTCAAAACAAAAAATAAGTCTAATCAAAGCACAAGCAAATGAAACGAGTAGTCATCACAGGATTGGGCGCGATCACGCCGCTGGGGAATTCAGTTCCCGAATTTTGGAAAAATATAATCGCAGGAAAAAGCGGTGCGGGCCCGATCACGAAGTTCGACACCACGCTGTTCAAAACCAAATTCGCGCACGAAGTCAAGGATTTCAATGCCGAAAACTATTTCGACCGAAAAGACGTCCGAAAATACGATCCGTTCACGCAATACGCAGTCGCCGCATCAGACGAAGCGATCCGTGACAGCGGCATTGACTTCGCGAATTTGTCAGACGGCGAACGCGCTGAAGTCGGCGTGATCTGGGCATCGGGAAACGGCGGAATCACGACGTTCGAACAGCAACTTTCGGAATTCCATGCGGGCGACGGAACGCCACGGTTCAACCCGTTCTTCATCCCGAAAATGATTGTCGACATCGCGGCCGGCGTGATCTCGATAAAACACAAATTGTACGGCCCGAACTACGCGACGGTTTCAGCGTGCGCGTCGTCGAACACCGCGATCATCAGCGCGTTCGACACGATCCGTTTGGGAAAGGCTTCAATGATGATAGCCGGCGGTTCCGAGGCTGCGATCACGCCATCGTCAATTGGCGGTTTCAGCGCGTCCCAGGCGTTGTCGAAGAACAACGAAAACCCTACCAAAGCATCGCGTCCTTTCGACGCCGACCGTGACGGTTTCGTGGCCGGTGAAGGCGCGGGCGCGTTGATCCTTGAAGAATATGAGCACGCCAAAGCGAGAGGCGCGAAAATCTACGCCGAAATGGTCGGAGGCGGAATGGCGGCCGATGCTTACCATTTGACGGGAACTTCCCCCGACGGACTCGGTGCCAAACTAGGCATGTTGAAAGCCTTGGCCGACGCAGGTCTCGAACCGTCACGAATCGGAAGTATAAACGCTCACGCGACTTCGACGCCTCAAGGTGATTTGAGTGAACTGAGCGCAATCAAATCGGTGTTCGGAAATCATCCGGTCCTGATCACGGCGACCAAATCCATGACAGGACATTTGCTTGGTGCGGCGGGCGCGATCGAGAGTATCATCAGCGTTCTGTCGCTCAAAAACGCGATCGTGCCACCTACGATCAACCTCGAAAATCCCGATCGCGCCATTCCTGAAGGTTTGCAAATCGTCTCTAAAACGGCAAGAAAATTCGACCACGAGTTCATCATGAACAACACCTTCGGTTTCGGCGGACATACGGCCACGGCAATCTTCAGGAAGATCTAACGATTGTTAGCCGCGAATTACACAAATAGATAAAATTTCGAAGAATTCGTGCATTGTGTATTCGTGCATTCGTGCATTCGTGCATTCGTGCATTCGTGCATTCGTGCATTCGTGGCTAAAAAAAATTACCGCGATTTCCTGATTCAATCTATCATCCGCAGCAAAAAAACTTCGCGGCTAATAAACAACGCACTTACCAATTTATACCAAAATCTCACAAATCGGCGTTAAAACAAATTCCAAATCAAACCTCTAACGCAGGCTGGCACAATTCCTGCAAAACGCCCAACCGTGAAAAAAAACCTACTGATTTATCCGTTATTTGCGAGCCTGTTTCTTTTATCGGCTTGCGGCTGTTCGGGAATCACGAAAGTGACCGACGCCATTACGAACCCTAGCGCACGCGAACTCTACGTGCGGGAATTGAAAAATGATATAGATGTCAAAAGTTGGGAATCCGCTTATGAATCGGCGGTCAACGACAGTTTGATCGTGACCTTGCCGTATGGCGAGAAAGGACGCTTCAACCCGGCAACACCGATCGCTTACAGTTACACCGTCGGGCTTCAGGAAGGCGAAATCCTCGATGCCCAAATAACGCAGGACGTTGCCCAACGCACATTTCTCGAAGTATTCGAATGGGACGGAAATTCGTTCCGAAGCATCGGGCAAACGGTCGGGTCGCGCATCTCGGCCGCAGGTGAAAACGCAGGACTTTTTAAATTGGTCGTACAACCCGAATTCGGCGCAACGGGCAATTTCTTCGTGAGCATCAACAAGAAACCGTTGTATGAATTCCCGGTCTCGGGCAAAGGAAATGCTGCGATCCAAAGTTTTTGGGGCCAGGTGCGCGATGCGGGGAAACGCAGCCACGAAGGCATCGATATCTTCGCCAAACGCGGAACTCCGGTCGTAGCGGTCGCCGACGGGATCGTCACACGCACGGGCGATCACGGCATCGGCGGCAAACAAGTCTGGCTCAGGACGGGAATCTTTGGGAAATCCGTGTATTACGCGCATTTGGACCGAATCGCCGTGGAAAGCGCGACATCGGTAAAAGTTGGGGATACGCTGGGCTTCGTCGGGAATACGGGAAATGCGAAGGGCGGCGCGACGCATCTGCACTTTGGGATCTACAGCGATTATGGGGCCGTTAATCCGTTGTCGTTCGTATATCGCACCGACAATATCGTCGCAAGATCATTCCCGATGAATTTCTCGTCGGCTTCGCTTCGCATCAAATCGGCCAAAGCGACGCTACGTCAAGGTCCTGACACTGATTTCAACAAGATCGGTGAATTGAAAGCTGGGGAATCGGTTACATTTCTCGGGCAAACCAAAGATTGGATCCACGTCCAGACATCGGTCGGACAAAAAGCATTCTTGCATAAAAGTCTTGTAAAAGTCTAAGGCTTTCCGTTTCCCGGATGCTTTTTTTCCAACTATTACGTTAAAGTCTTGATACGAAAGCGTTGTAGTGTAAGAAAAAACTAACTTTAGCGCCTCTAAAAAAACAAAAAACTATGAAAAAGTTACTTTCCACTTTTGGACTCGCGGCATTACTTGCCTGCCAAATTGGATGCTCAAACAGCGACGGAGACGGTAATGGCGATACGACTCCCGATCCGGATCCTGTCGAACCTGGCGTGAACGAAGTCGATTTTTGGCTTACCAAAAGCGACCAATCGGTGAAACTCATCAAGCAGACAACTATTCTCGACTTCACCACGACGCCGAACAACAACCAGAACATCGACGTCACTGAAGGCGAAACCTACCAAACCGTAGATGGTTTCGGGTACGCGCTGACCGGTGGAAGCGTAACGGTCATCAACCAATTGACCGCAGCCAAGAAACAGGAATTACTGCAGGATTTATTCGGTGCTTCAGGAATCGGAGTCAGTTATCTGCGTATCAGCATCGGAGCTTCTGATATGAGCGCCTCGCCTTACACGTACGACGACATGCCATCGGGACAAACCGATCCGACGCTTGCGAATTTCAGCATTTCGTCAGACGACGCGCTGGTCAATCTGCTTACCGAAATATTGGCGATCAACCCGAATATCAAAATCGTCGCTACTCCGTGGTCGGCACCGACTTGGATGAAAGACAACAACTCGTTCGTCGGTGGAAGTCTGTTGCCTGCGAACTACGGCGTTTATTCGCAATACTTCGTGAATTATCTGCAAGCCATGCAGGCCGAAGGAATCAACATCACCGCGATCACGCCTCAGAACGAACCCCTCCACGGCGGCAACAATCCGAGCATGGTGATGACGGCCGACCAACAGAACGACTTCATCAAGAACCATTTGGGACCTGCGTTCCAATCGGCGGGATTGAACACGAAAATTATTGTGTACGACCATAATCTGGACAATACGGCCTATCCGCTTTCGATTTTGAACGACGCTGCGACGCGACCTTTCGTAGATGGATCGGCATTCCACCTGTACGCCGGAAATATCAATTCGATGTTAAGCGTACACGCCGCGTATCCCGACAAAAATCTTTATTTCACCGAGCAGTTCACGAGTTCGACGGGCGATTTCGGAGGCGACTTGAAATGGCACCTAAAAAACGTAATCATCGGTTCGATGCGAAACTGGAGTAAAAATGCGCTCGAATGGAATTTGGCCACCAACATAAGTTACGGACCTCATACTGAAAATGGCTGCACGACTTGTCAGGGCGCGATCACGGTGAACAACGGCAACACGTACACGAAAAACGTTTCGTATTACATCATCGCACACGCAGCCAAGTTTGTTCCTGCGGGTTCGGTCAGGATCGGAAGTACGAATTCGGGCAACATCAACACCGTCGCGTTCAAACGTCCCGATGGAAAGAAAGTGCTGATTGCCGAGAACGACGGAACTTCGGCATCGACCGTAAACATTCGCCACAACAACCAATGGGTTCCGGTATTTTTGGACGCGGGTTCGGTTGCGACGTTTGTTTGGTAATTGGGTGATTTGCGGATTAGAAAACTAGCGGATTAGCGAATGGTTTTATTGGCGAGGACGTTTGGTTTTCGATTGGATATAAGAGCGCGGGAGATTTTCCTGCGCTTTTTTTATTTGTGGGAAAGAATCCATTCGACACCGAATTTGTCTATGACAGAAGTGTTTGAATCGGAAGTTTCCTGGATTTTATTGTCGGACAATTTCGACAGAAGACGTTTCGATTCGCGTTGGTCACATTCGATCAACAGCGAAATTCTTCCGTTTCCGGTTCCCGATCGTTGGCCCAGATCCGACGCGAGCATCACGAACATATCGCATTCCAATCTCGCATGCAAAACGAGTTTCCTCACACTTTCGGGCAGTTTGTGCGCGTGTTCGCTTTGCCCGATTTCGATCATGGAAAGCGTCCCGCCGAAACACGAGCGGTAAAATTGCATGGCTTCGCGACAATTGCCGTGAAAGGTAAAAAACGGATGCATCGTCATAACAGCATTGGCTACACTACAAAATTGCTGCGTTTCGACTGCAAAAACGCGGTGCGATTACGGCTATCGAACGGGGCGAATGTGACACGGGATTTCTTACATTTGTTTTTGCCAAATTTTGATATCCGATGAAGCGCATCTCGATTTACGTTCCCCAAAGTGCCGTCATGGAAGCGGTTACACCCGCGTATCGCGTTTTCTCGACAGCGAACAGTTTTCTCACTGCATCGGGAAACGAGCCTTTGTTTGATGTGGAATTCGTGGGTTTGGAACGACACATAAAAGCGCAGGACGGAGAATACACGATTACCACGACTCGCCTGCTCGACGAGGTTACTTCTACCGATGTCGTGATTATTCCCGCGCTTTACGGCGATTTGAAAAACGCGATCGAGCTGAACCGCGACGCCATCGAATGGATAAATAAAATGTACGACAGCGGAGCCGAAGTCGCATCGCTTTGCCTTGGCGCGTTCCTGCTCGCTGAAACCGGATTGATGAACGGCAGGAAATGCTCGACACATTGGGCGTATTACGACGAGTTCCGAAACATGTTCAGCGACATCGAAATCGTCGACGGCGGCATCATCACCGACGAAGGCCGAATCTATTCGAGCGGAGGCGCGGCCTCGATCTGGAACATGCTGCTGTATTTGCTCGAGAAATATACGAGCCGCGACATCGCGATCCTGTCGGCCAAATATTTTGCGATCGACATCGACCGCGACAACCAGCACGCTTTTACGATTTTCCGCGCCCAGAAAGACCATCGCGACAACGAGATTTTGACGGCCCAGGATTTCATCGAAGACAATTTTACCGAAAAAATCACGATCGACGTTTTGGCCGACAAAGTCAACGTAAGCCGACGCAGTTTCGAACGACGCTTCAAAAGCGCGACGAACAACACCGTGAGCGAATACATTCAGCGCGTGCGAATCGAATCGGCCAAACGCAGTTTCGAGGCGTCGCTCAAGAACGTGAACGAGGTCATGTTCGACGTCGGCTATACCGATACGAAATCGTTCCGCGACGTGTTCAAGAAAATCACGGGTTTGACGCCTGTAGAATATAGGAACAAGTACAGCAAAAACTAAAACGCGCGATCATGGCAAAAAGCAGGTTTTTTAAATTGTATGCATTGACGAGTTTCGTTTTTCTGATTGGCGTTTTCGTTTGTTATAGAGCGAATCTCGCACAGCCGAAATCCGACCAAAACCGGCTTTCAAGCCATAACGGCGGCGGAATAGTCGCGCCCAGCCTGCTCGATTCGATTGCGAAACGCCGACACGATTCAATGGTCTTTCGGATGTCGTCGTCAAAGACGGTAATTTTGACCGACGGATTGAAATTTCCGGACATACTTTCAAAGGACAGCATTCCCGTGCCGCGCGATTTGTCCAAAAAAGTGAAACCTGCAAAGCCATGAGTTTCGTCTATTTACTGATCGCAACGGGCGCGAGCCTTTTCTTCCTCGCGTTGGTCTTTATCCCAATGGAAAAAGCGTTTCCCGCGAAACCCGGACAAAAAGTGTTCAGGAAAAACTGGCTGCTCGATTTTGGTTATTTCCTCGGACAGTATTTGTTTTGGAGCGGGATCGTACTTGCGGTGCTTTCATATTTCAGCAATTGGCTGAACGCCTGGATGCCGATTGGATTCCGCGAAGCGCTGTCAGGGCAACCGTTCGTTTTGCAGGCCATCGAAATCCTTTTCCTGAGCGATTTGATCATTTATTGGGGACATCGGTTGCAACACAAGGTAGATTTCCTGTGGCGTTTCCACAAAGTGCATCACAGCGCCGAAACCTTGGATTGGCTCGCTTCTCACCGGGAACATCCGCTTGATTCGGTGTACACGATCGGACTCATAAATTTGCCCGCATTCGTGTTCGGTTTCGATTTGAACGCGATTGCGATGCTCGTCGCGTTTCGCGGCATTTGGGCGATTTACATCCACAGCAACGTCAGGCTGAACATCGGATTTCTCAAAATGTTCATCGGTTCGCCCGACTTGCACCATTGGCATCACGACCGGGAACGCGACCGCGGCAATTATGCGAACATCTCGCCTTTGATGGATTTGCTTTTCGGAACCTATGTGTCGCCGAATAAAGAGCCCGAACATTTCGGCATAAACGAAAATTTCCCGCAAGTCTATTGGAAGCAGCTCGCGTATCCGTTATTACCTGCGAAATGGACGCGAAAACTCGAAGCGAGATCGGTCCCTAAAGAAGCGTCTTCACGCGAAGCAATTGTTTCCCGGCCGTAATGTATAAATAACCGTCGGCTCCGAATGCGCAGTTAGCCGTAGGCATTCCCGTATCGATCTTGCCGAGGTATTTTCCCATGGGCGAAATGACCATGACGCCGTTTCCGGCACCTGTGAAGATGTTGCCATCCTTGTCGATCTTCATGCCGTCGGCGGCCGTATACAACGGACGTAAATCGAAGAATATTTTTCCTTTCCCGACCGATCCGTCAGCGTTTACGGGATACGACATGATCACGGCTTCGCGATCGGTTTGGCTCACGTACAGCGTTTTCTCGTCGGGCGAAAGTGCGATACCGTTCGGGCGTTTCAAGTTGTCGATGATGCGCGTCACGGTTCCGTCGGGCGCGATCCTGTATACGCCGAACATTTGCGTGCGCTCGGTCGGGTCGTCTTTCATGCCTTGGAATCCGTAAGGCGGATCGGTGAAATAATACGCACCCGATGAATGTTGGCAGATGTCGTTGGGCGAATTAAACGGTTTTCCGTCGAACGAGCCCGCTATCGTCGTTTTGGTCGCCTCGCCGATTTTCATTTTCGAGATGCGTCGGTTACCTTGTTCGCAGGCCACGAGTTCGCCCTGTTTGTTAATCAACAATCCGTTCGAACCGGGTTCGTCACTGTAGAAAGCCGCGGCCGTATAACCCGATTTGTTGAGCCAGGTCGTGAGCCCGTCTTTTTTGTTCCACTTGAAAATCTCGTTTTGGCGCGGATCCGAAAACAACAGATAATCGCCATCTTTTACCCAAACAGGACCTTCAGCCCAGGTGAATCCTGAGGCGAGAATTTCGATTTTGGCATCGGGCGCGACCAGTGTCGAGAATGTCGGATCGATGGCGGTGATCTTTCCTGACTTTAGATAGTTGGGCTGGGCGGCGACATTCACCGCGAATGCTAAGCTTAGGAATACAAAAAATTTCATTTGGGGCGTTTTTGCAAAGCTAACGGTTTTTTGTTTTTTTTGCCGCGGAATGTTTTGCCAATCGGTTGGAAACTCGTAACACCTATTTTTTTAGCCACGGATGCACGGATCTCCACGGATGTAAAAAATCGCAACACTTTTATATCTGTATCGAAGCGATCAGTGACTAAAAAATTACATTTGTCACATGAAAAATTTACGGTTGATCGGTTTGTTGTGTTTGCTGTTGCTCATGTCGGCGTCAGCGGGAATCAAACAATCGAACATAATTTCCTACCGCGCCAATCTCTCGAAAGTACATTTTGCGCTGTACTGGAAAGATGCGAAAGGCAACCGCATCGCGAGCCTCGGAAACCTAAGGAAACTTGTCGAAAAACAAAATAAAACACTGCTGTTCGCGATGAACGCCGGTATGTTCAAGAAAGATTTTTCGCCCCAAGGCCTGTACATCGAAAACGGAAAAGTACTGATCGCACGCGACAATTCAGGTGGAAATGGGAATTTTTATCTGAAGCCGAACGGGATTTTCTGCGTCGACCGAAACGGAATTCCAACCATTCGTGAAACTGAAAATTACATCGATTCGAAAAGTTGCAGGTACGCGACCCAATCGGGTCCGATGTTGGTCATCGAAGGCGAATTACATCCCGCATTCAAAAAAGGTTCGGCGAATCTGAACGTCCGGAACGGTGTCGGGATTTTACCGAACGGCGAAGTGTTGTTCGCAATTTCAAAAACCGAAATAAATTTCTACGATTTCGCGATGTTTTTCAAGGACGCCGGCTGCAAAAATGCATTATATCTCGACGGATTCGTGTCGCGCGCCTATGTTTCGGGAACCAAAACGATGCAAACCGACGGTGATTTCGGGGCAATGATTGGCGTCGCGTTACCCAGGTAATTCGGCCTTTCGCAGACACTTAAAGCGCTGAACAGAAGCTCTTAAATATTTTTTTTGAAAAATTTTATAAAAAATACTGAATACCAATATTTTAAATATATCTTTGGCACTTAATTAATTTTTTTCTGAAATGAACGAAGGAACAATCAAATTTTTCAACGAGGCAAAAGGCTTCGGATTTATCACTCCAAACGACGGTGGTGATGACGTGTTTGTACACGTAACTGGTCTTAACGGACGTGTTCGCGAGAACGACAAAGTTACTTATGAAGTACAACAAGGAAAAAGAGGACTCAACGCAGTAAATGTCACAGTGATCTAAGATATCAAAGTACCAGTTTATTGTAAAGCTGCCCCACAAGGGCAGTTTTTTGTTTTCACGAGGTTTGGAAACACGCTCAAGAAGCGTTAGAGACTAAAATCGCCCTAGACTTTAAAATTTCAAAAATCGAGATACAAACTCACGGCGGTTTTTTAATCCATGATTACATATAATTGATTTCGAGGCTATCTTTTGAAATCTCAAGATTGATTTTTCGCCCGAAGTTAAGCGCCACGTTCCTATCGGCGCGATGCCCGACGTTCAACCCGAAGCAAACCGGAAAATCATACTCCTTGAAAAAATCGAGCACCATGATTCGAAGCGCTTGTTCGATATTTCCCTCGTTGGGCTCAGGAATTTGTGCGACCATGCAATTGCTCGTCTCGTTGTCCTTTAGCGGAATGATGAAATCTCCGAACAGGATCGCCTTCAACTTCTCGAATTTTCCGGAACGTTTCATCGCGTACAACATGCGTTCGATGCTCATCAGGTTCTCATAAGTATCTTCGATGATTAAAATTTTACCGTCGCAATCGATGTCTGATGCCGTTCCGATGACGGTGTGTAAAATCGACAGATTCCCGCCAACCAGTTCACCTTCGACATTCGCTGTCTTATGATTTTCGAGATTGTCGAATACAACGGAATCTCTCGTCCCGAAAAGGACATTCCGCATACTTTCCAAATCACTTTTTCCTGCGGTTTTCCATCCGAAAAGCATCGCGCCATGAATGGTTTCTATGCCGAAATTTCGGTTGATGTGCGAATGCAGGTACGTGATGTCGCTGAATCCGACGAGCCATTTCGGGTGCTCCACGAATCCTGAAAAATCGATTTTGTCAAGGATTTGAACGGTTCCGTAACCGCCGCGCAAAAAAAAGACCGCCTTGACTTCGTGTGAATCGAGCGCCGTTTGCAGGTCGCGCAACCTTATTTCAGGATTGGCTGAGAACTGGCAGAAATTCGAGTCGGAAATCGTTTCGCCGACGATCGTATTCAAACCCCAATCTTTAAAAACCGACGTCACGAAATCAGTATCGTAAACGCCTTTCCGCGCAATGTTGAGCAAATAAACGGTATCGCCTTTTTGGAGATGTGACGGACGTTGCATAAAATTCGGTTTGCACAAATGTAGCCAATTGGAGCGGCGTCAGAATAAATTTTTTGTAACTTTAAAAAAAAGTCGATATGAAAATCTTTACTTTTATTTTTGCGGTATGCGTCGCGCAAATGAGTTTCGGACAGGATAAAACATCAGATTTTAAGCCGGAAACGCCGATCGGAAATTCAGCTACGACGTCGCTTACATCGCCTGAGAAAACGACATTCGGCACGAAAGCGATTTCCATCCTTGAAAAGAAAAATCGATTTGACTTCAGCGACTTCGAGCAACCCGACTTTCAACCGAACATCGAATGGTTAAAAAAATCGACGCTGTATTTCATCGACAACGCATACGGCGGATACTCGAGTTACGTGATCCACGACAACTGGATGACGCTGGGGAAACATTACAACAGTTATTTCGAAATCGCCCCGAATTGCTTTAACGCATACCAAAAGCAGCAACCCGCAAATGCCGGGAATGTCGCCTCGCTGCTTGCGTACGGATTGTTACGCGACGTTTTCGACATCCCGTCGAGTTACAAGATCGGGAAACGCACATCGTTTGTCCTGTTCGAGTAATCACGCATACAATTTCTGGCAGTTCGTACAAAAGAAACTACGGCGTTTTTTCTTTCCCGTTTCCTTTTTATGCATCGGCAAATCGCAGCGCCCGCATTTCTTTTTCGTGTAGGCTTCCCAATGTTTCTTGAGTTCGTCGGCTTTCTTCCATTTGAGGAATTCGAACGCGTAATGTCGGACTTCGTGAAGGATGTTCTTCATTTTCGCGGCGGGGATTTTAGACGTTTTCGATTCGGGATGAACTCTTGCGCGGTATAGCACTTCGGTCTTGATGATGTTTCCCGAACCCGAGAAAATATCCTGCTCGAGCAACGCGTCGCAAATCATTTCGTCGGGAATTTCGTTTAGTCGCCGCTTGGCTTTTCGTGCGTCCCATTTATCGCCCATGATGTCGGCCGCAAAATCATAATCATCCTCGACCTTGCCTTCGACCAGTTTTATGTTCGACGCGTAGAAGTTGAGTACGCCGTTCTTAAAAGTCAGTCCGAGCCTGATTTTTGCCTTTCGATCTTCATCGACCGAATACGACCCGAACATCAGAAAATGAACGCGCACGTAAAAACCATCAAACGAAATCAGGAAATGCTTTCCCCAGGTTCGCAGCGATTTCACCTTCTTGTGCAACAACCTTTCGAGATCGATAGTCGTATTTCCGGCGACTGCCGTGACGACCTTTCCTTCGAATTGGGTGGTTTGTTCTTTTAGGATGACGAGTGTTGGACCTTCGGGCATTTTTTTTAATTGATAATGAATAATTGATAATGGATAATTGACAATGGACAATGGATAATTATTCGGTGTGATTTGAAAATCAAAAACTTATTTCAGTCTTACGTGTCCAAATACGTTTTTTCATCGCAAGCGACTCATCCAATTGTCAATTGTAAATTATCCATTGTCAATTGTAAATTACGCGCCTTGCCCCTGATTTATCATCAAACCGCCATCCATAAAATACGTGCTTCCCGTAACATAATTCCCGTCGTCGGACGCGAGGAAAACGGCGAGCTTCGCGATTTCCTCAGGCTGGCCGGGACGAAGCAATGGAATATGCGCCGACTTTTCGTCACGGACGGATTTGTTGTCGAGTGCTTCTTGGTTCATTGGCGTCAGAATCATTCCGGGACCGATGTTGTTCACCGTGATCCCAAGCGGCGCCATTTCAAGCGCGAGCGAACGCATGAACATCCGGACGGCGCCTTTCGAAGCGTTGTAATCGGTATTCCCGGCGGTCGCGATATTTTCGTGAACCGACGAGATGTTGATGATCTTCGAACCCTTGCGTGCTTTTTTGGCGAACCATCGGCTCGAGAAAAACACGCTGTACAGATTTGTTTTGATTACGGTATCGAACTGTTCGATTTCCATTTTGGCGAGCGGAATGTTTGAACCATTGAGCGCTGCGTTGTTTACCAATATGTCGATTCCTCCGAATTCCGCTTCGGCTTTGTCGAGCGAATCTTCGACCTGCTTTTCCTTGGAAACATTCAATTTGATGAGCAACGCTTTTTGTCCGAGTTTTTCAATGACCGACGCGGTTTCCTTCGCTCCTTCCCTATCCGAATGGTAACATACCGCGACGTGCGCGCCTTCACGGGCAAACGCGATCGCAATCGCCTGTCCGATACCCGAATCGGCTCCCGTAATAAATGCGGTTCTATCCTTTAGTTTCGCCATCACTCATATCCGCCCAGCGAATCATTATTAATTATTAATTATTAATTGTCAATTATCAATTGTCCAACTGTCAATTTAAAATTACGGATTACAGTTCTCGATGTGACAGACGTTAACAAAAGTTTTAAGCGTGTTCCGACATTATACCGCGTTAGGGATTGCGGCTTTGTTTAAGCTCTTTGGAAAAGCCTCACGAAAACGTGAAGGCGTACAAAAACCTGCAGGCTTTTCCAAAAGCGAGTGCCGCAAGCCCGGCGCCGACTCGATTCCTAAATTAAACCAAAAACGTCCACAGGCGCAACGCCCAAAAAAATATAATAACGATTCAAACCCTGCATCCTGATCCTTGCGCCTGGCACCTACTCAAACAAACGTTAAACTTGCCCAAAACCAAAAAAATCCTCTCGCCGATTTTCCTAACTTTAAGAAAAAACAATTGGCCGCAAAACAAAAACCGTTGCTCTGCTTCAATGACAAAGGCATTTACTGCGAAGCCGCCGACGTCTACCTCGACCCGTGGCGGCCCGTTACGAACGCAATTATCACGCACGGCCATTCCGACCACTCTCGTTGGGGACATAAAAATTATATCACGCATCATTATAATGTGCCGATCATCAGGCATCGGTTGGGCGACATCAACGTGGGCGGCGTGGAATGGGGCGAGGAATTTTTCGTGAACAACGTGAAGTTTTCGTTGCATCCTGCCGGGCATATCGTCGGAAGTTCGCAGGTCCGAGTCGAGCACAAAGGCGAAGTCTGGGTGTTTACGGGCGATTACAAAACCCAGGACGACGGGATTTCGACGCCTTACGAAGTCGTGAAATGCAACACGTTCATCACCGAATGTACGTTCGGTTTGCCGGCGTTTAACTGGCTGCCGCAACAGGAAGTTTTTGACGACATGAACGCGTGGTGGTCTGAAAATCAGGCCGAGAAAAAGACCTCGATCATTTTTGGCTACACGCTTGGAAAGGCGCAAAATATCATCAAGCACCTCGACCCTTCGATCGGGAAAATTTACACGCACGGTGCGGTCGAAAACATGACGGCCGTCGTGCGCAACATAGTCGACTTGCCACCAACGGAGCTCATCACGCGCGACACCAAAAAAGAAGACCTGCTCGGCAATATCGTCGTCGCACCGCCAAGCGCCCACGGTTCGATCTGGCTGCGCAAAATGTCGCCATTCGTAACCGCGACGGCTTCAGGCTGGATGGCGTTCCGGGGCGCGAGGGCGAGACGTGCGATCGACAAGGGTTTCGTGCTCAGCGATCATTGCGATTGGTACGGATTGTTGGACTCGATAAAAGCAACCGGTTGCGAAAAAGTGATTTCGACACATGGTTACTCCGACATTTTCTCGCGTTACCTGCGCGAAGAATTGGGCTACGACGCCCGAACCGCGAAAACGCAATACGAAGGCGAATCGGCTGAGATGGGAACAAGCCACGAAAATGATGAATCGGCTGAAAAGGAACTTGAAAACGCGACTGAGATTGTTGTTGATGAAAATGTGAAATTGGAAAAAAGTATACGGACGCTTTTGAAGTAATAATGAAGAATTAATAATTAATAATGAATAATGAATAATGCTTGTAGTCCTGATGAAGATAATTATAAGGAATGCGCGCGTCCTGATCAAAGTCAAAACGTATAATTATGATGCACCCGGTTCCAATTTGTATGACTTCATGGCGATTTGCTGTTTTGAAAGCTAAAGCGCGAACTATTCCGATTCGATCAATTATTAATCATTAATTGTTCATCATTAATTATGAAGAACTTCGCCAACCTCATAAAAGCCCTCGACTCCTCAAACAAAACGTCAGTCAAGGTCGACGCGCTTACCACGTACTTTAAAAATGCATCCGATGAAGACCGTGTCTGGACGATCGCGATCTTGTCGCACCGACGTCCGCCGCGTCCCGTAAACACGACGTTGTTGCGATTGTGGGCGAACGAATTGGCGAATATCCCGATGTGGCTTTTCGAGGAAAGTTATCACATAGTAGGCGATCTGGCCGAAACCATCGCACTCGTCATTCCCGTCACGCTCGAACATTCGGACAAATCATTGACCGAATACATGCAGGAAATGATCGCTTTAAAGAAAAAATCCGACGAGGAAAAACGCGAATATCTCCACGAAAACTGGCTCGCATTGAATTATTACGAGCGACTGGTTTTCACGAAATTGATCACGGGAAGTTTCCGAATCGGAGTCAGCCAAAAATTGATGACGCGCGCGCTTTCGAAAGCCGTCGATGTGGATGAGGATTTGATCGCGCACAAATTGATGGGCAACTGGGACCCTGACAGGGTATCGTTTAACGAACTGATAATCAAAGAGAAAAGCTCCGATTACTTATCGAAGCCGTACCCGTTCTATTTGGCGTATGCGATCGAAGGCGACGTCGCGAATCTGGGCGACGCGAAAGATTGGAGCATCGAACACAAATGGGACGGCATCCGTTCGCAAACGATTATCCGCGAAGGCGAAATCTACATCTGGAGCCGCGGTGAGGAACTGGTCACCGACAAATATCCCGAACTTCACGCGTTCGTGGGCGTCATTCCCGACGGAAGCGTGATCGACGGGGAAATTTTACCATTTCCGAATGGCGAAATCGGAACGTTCAATGATTTGCAGACGCGCATCGGGCGCAAAACCGTCTCGGCGGCCGTGCTTAAAAACTCGCCCGTGATCATCAAAGCCTACGATTTATTGGAATGGAAAGGCGAAGATATCCGACCGAAACCGTACGAAGAACGTCGGAAATTATTGGAAACGATGTTTCATCAAATCGCGCCGAATACGATCCCGTTGCATTTGTCCGAACGCATTTGCCTGAACAATTGGGACGACGTCACGGCTGAACGCATGCGATCGCGCGACCTCAAATCCGAAGGTTTGATGATCAAGAAAAGCGATTCGCCTTACCAGGTCGGACGCAAAAAAGGCGATTGGTGGAAATGGAAGATCGAGCCGTTGGCGATCGATGCCGTGCTCACATACGCGATGCGCGGTTCGGGACGCCGCTCGAATTTGTTCACCGATTACACGTTCGCGCTGTGGCAGGACAACGAAGCTGGCGAAAAAGAACTCGTCACATTCGCGAAAGCGTATTCGGGTTTGACCGACGCCGAATTCCGACAGGTCGACAATTGGATACAACGCCATACGATCGAACGTTTCGGGCCGGTCCGAAGCGTAACGCCCGAGCTCGTTTTCGAAATCGGATTTGAAGGTATCGCGTTATCGAAACGACATAAAAGCGGCGTGGCGACGAGGTTTCCGCGGATTTTGCGATGGCGGCATGATAAGAAGATTGATGAGGCGAATTCGATTGAGGATTTGAAAAGTTTGATATGTTAATTTGTTTAGAGTTTAGGGTTTAGCGTTAGATCGCGGTAACCTTAAACCCTAAACCCTAAACGGCCGCAGGCCAACACATGAACAGAAACGATCTCTTCAACATAGCGCAAAACTGGTTCACAGATCAGAACTGGCAACCATTCCCATTCCAAAAAGACACCTGGACCGCATTCCTGCAAGGCAAACACGGCCTGTTGAACGCGCCCACGGGAAGTGGAAAAACCTATGCGCTCTGGGTTCCCGTGATCTTGGATTATATGAAAAAAAATCCTGATTTGTCAAAACACAAGCCCGGTTTGAAAGCCATTTGGATCACGCCGTTGCGCGCGTTGTCGGTTGAAATAAAGCAAGCCGCCGAAAGACTCGTCGAAGGTTTAGGTGTTCCTTTCGAAGTCGCGATCCGATCGGGCGATACGTCGGCGGCCGAACGCGCCAAACAAGCACGAAAAATGCCCGATTTACTGATCACGACGCCCGAAAGTTTGCAGCTTTTATTGGCATCAAAAGATTATCCGACGACGTTTAAAAACTGTTCCGCGATCATCGTCGACGAATGGCACGAACTGCTCGGCACGAAACGCGGCGTGCAAATGGAACTCGGATTGTCACGGCTAAAAGCGGTCGCTCCGAATCTGCGCATCTGGGGAATTTCGGCCACGATCGGAAACCTCGAACAAGCGCGTCAGGTGTTGCTCGGTCCCGATTCGGAAGCACTTGAAAATTCGGTGTTGATCAAAGCCGTTTTGTACAAAAAAATAAACGTCGTTTCGATCATTCCGACGAAGATGGAAAGTTATCCATGGCGCGGTCATATGGGGTTTCACCTGATCGACGACGTCGCGCGTATCATCAAGGAAAGCCGCACGACTTTGGTTTTCACGAACGTACGATCGGCATGCGAACTTTGGTACCAACGACTACTCGACCGTTATCCCGAATTCGCAGGAGAAATCGCGATGCACCACGGAAGCATCGACCGTGACGTGAGAATTTGGGTCGAGAATGCGATCCGCGACGAACAATTGAAAGCAGTCGTCTGTACGTCGAGTCTCGATTTGGGCGTCGACTTCGCGCCCGTCGAAACCATCATCCAGATCGGCGGACCGAAAGGCGTCGCGCGCTTCATGCAACGTGCCGGACGATCGAATCACCGGCCCGGAAAGGAAAGTTTGATTTACTTCTTGGCGACGCACGCGATCGAACTCGTCGAAGCGTCGGCGTTGAAAAAAGCGGTCGAGAATGGTGTCGTCGAAGATCGTATCCCGTATTTGAACTCGTGGGACGTGCTCGTGCAATATTTGAATACGCTCGCGATTTCGGACGGATTTTTCCCCGACGAGATTTTCGCCGAAGTCAAATCGACGTTCTGCTACCAAGCTATGTCGCGCGAGGATTTTCAATGGATCCTGAATTTCATCGTCCACGGAAGCCAGTCGCTGCAAGCCTACGACGAATATAAAAAAGTAGAAATCCAGGAAAACGGGTTGTACAAAATCACGAAACGCTCGATCGCGACCCAACATCGGATGTCGATCGGAACCATCGTGAGCGACGCCGTCATGCAGGTCAAATTCATGAGCGGCGGTTTCATCGGATCGATCGAAGAATGGTTCATCTCAAAATTAAAACCCGGCGACGTTTTCCAATTCGCGGGCAAACAACTCGAGTTGTATCGCGTCAAAAATATGCAGGTATTGGTTCGGAAAGCGACGCGGAAACCCACGAGATTCGCTTCGTGGATGGGCGGACGTTTGGCGTTGTCGGCACAAATGAGCGAATTGCTGCGTCAGGAATTATATGCCGCGAACCACGAAAAAATGTCGCCAGAACTCAAGGCGATGGCGCCCGTTTTCAAACGCCAAAGACGCGAATCGATCGTGCCCGACGCAAATGAATTTTTGATTGAAACCTTCAAGACGCGCGAAGGTTTCCATGCGATTTTCTACCCGTTTGAGGGCCGTTTCGTGCACGAGGCCATGGCGTCGCTGCTCGCCTACCGCATCAGTCTGCTCGAGCCGATCACTTTTTCATTGGCGTACAACGATTACGGTTTCGAGTTGTTGAGCGACAAGGAAATCGACATGCAATCGGTGATCGACAACAACCTTTTCACACCCGAATACCTGCACCAGGATTTGCAGACGAGTTTGAATTCGACCGAAATGGCGAGACGTAAATTCCGCGACATCGCCGTGATCGCAGGAATGGTTTTCACAGGTTATCCGGGCAAGATCGTCAAGGCCAAACACTTGCAAAGTTCCACGCAACTTTTGTTCGAAGTATTTCGCGATTACGAACCCGATAACTTACTTTTGCAGCAAGCATATCGCGAAACGTTCGAGCACCAACTCGAGGAAGGCCGATTGATACAGGCGATGGAACGCATAAACGCACAGGAAATCGTATGGAAAATCTGCGAAAAACCAACGCCGTTCAGCTTTCCGATCATCACCGACCGACTGCGCGAAAAACTCTCGAGCGAGACGCTGGCCGACCGCATCGCGAAAATGACGGCCTCTTACATGAAAGGGATAGAATGACTTTAGAGATTAAGATTCACGACAATACGTTTGTTTTGCATTGTTCGGGCGCGGTTTTTTGGAAGGACCGAAGTATGCTGTTGATTTCAGACGTGCATTTGGGTAAGATTTCCCACTTCCGAAGACATGGCATCGCGCTTCCCAAACAAGCCTTTTCAGGTAATTTTGACCGATTGACGAAAATCGCCGACTTTTTCAACGCCCAAGTCATCTGCTTTCTGGGCGATCTTTTCCACAGCAAGATCAACAAGGAATGGGATATTTTCGCCGATTGGATCAACGCGCGAAGTGAGAAATTCGTACTCGTTATCGGAAACCATGACATTTTGAAACCTGAGAAATACGAATCGGTCGGCATGGCGATCGCCTCGGAACTCAAAGTCGCGGAATTTTTGTTCACGCACGAACCTGAAGAACGCGACGGTTACTTTACGTTTTGCGGACACATTCATCCGGGCGTGCATTTGAGAGGAAAAGGAAGGCAGTCGATGGATTTGCCTTGTTTTTTTCGGACGAAGAACCAGATGATTTTGCCGGCTTTCGGGGAATTTACGGGGAAGTATATTTTGGAACCGAGTGAGGATGATTTGATTTATGTGATTGCGGATAATCAGGTGATGCGGGTTAATTTAAGGGCACGGAAAATTTGATTGTTTTTTGCCACGAAAATGTAAAGGCACGAAGGTTAAAAGCTTTTACTTTGATTTATGCGATTGCGATGATCAGGTTATGCGGACTAATTAGGGCACGGAAATTTGATTGTTTTTGGCCACAAAGGCACGAAGACACGAAGGTTAAATGTTTTTACTTTGATTTACGTGATTGCGATGATCAGGTTATGCGGACTGAGCACGGAAAATTTGATTGTTTTGGGCCACGAAGGCACGAAGACACGAAGGTTAAAAGCTTTTACTTTGATTTATGTGATTGCGATGATCAGGTTGTGCGGACTAATTAGGGCACGGAAAATTTGATTGTTTTGGGCCATAAAGGCACGAAGACACGAAGGTTAAAAGCTTTTACCTGATTTACGGCTTGCAATACTATCGGATTTCTTTCTTCGTGTCTTCGAGCCTTCGTGGCAAAAGAAAAAATAAAATAAACTAACTTCGTGTCTTCACTGCAACTAAAAAAAATGCAACTACGAACCATAAACGTCACACGCTACATTCTCCCACTACGCGAAGGCGGCTCCTTGCCAGCGCTGGCCGAAGGAAACGACGACTTTAAATACGTCCTCAAATTCCGAGGCGCCGGACACGGTGTGAAAGCCCTGATCGCCGAACTCATCGGTGGCGAAGTCGCGCGCGCACTCAATTTACGAACACCCGAACTCGTATTCGCGAACCTCGACGAAGCGTTCGGACAAAGCGAAGCCGATGAGGAAATCCAGGATTTGCTGAAATTCTCACAAGGATTGAACTTGGCGATGCATTACCTCTCGGGCGCGATCACGTTCGATCCCGTCGTGACCGAAGTCGATGCGAAATTATCCTCCCAAATCGTCTGGCTCGACGCATTTCTGACCAACGTCGACCGCACGTTCCGAAACACGAACATGTTGATCTGGCACAAAGAATTGTGGTTAATCGATCACGGCGCGTCCTTGTATTTCCATCACGCGTTCACCGATCCGATCGGGCATGCTAAAGTGGCATTCGCGATGATAAAAGATCACGTCCTGATAAAAAACGCGTCGGAACTCGAAACCGTGGACGCCGAATTCAAAGCGATTTTGACCGACGAACTGCTATCTGAAATTGTCGGTTTGATTCCCGACGATTGGTTGCATTGGGAAGAATCGGAACTCAAACCGAATGAAATCCGCGCGATCTACCTCGAATTTTTAAAAGTCCGACGCGACAATTCCTCCATTTTCATCAAACAGGCCAACGATGCAAGAGCAGCTTTATGAATTTGCGGTGATCCGCGTCGTGCCCAAAATCGAACGCGAGGAATTCCTGAACGCGGGCGTAATCTTATTCTGCAAACGACACAAATTCCTCAAGGCGATCTGTGCGCTCGACGAATCGAAATTGCGCGCATTCTGCAACGAAACCGATTCGGAACAAGTCATGGCGAATTTGAAATCGCTTGAAAAGATAGCTGTGGGCGCGAGAGATTCGGGACCGATCGGACAAATGGAAACCGCCGAACGTTTCCGCTGGCTCACGGCAATCCGAAGTACTGTAATCCAAACGTCGCGTCCGCATCCGGGCTTTACGTCAGACCCTCAACTGACGCTTCAACGCCTGTTGTCGGAACTGGTTTTATAACTTTTCTTTAAGAAAAACGACTTTTGTAAAAAGTTATATTTGTTTAAAACCCCGTTTCACTCAATAAACGAATGACCAAGATCGATCGCTCCGAAAGGAAAGATATAGACGACCATTTCAGGATGATTGCCGACACGGCGCCCGTGTTGATATGGATGTCGAATGCCCGGAAACAATGCGAGTTCGTCAACAAAGGCTGGCTCGATTTTACGGGCGAGACGCTCGAGAAAATACTGGGCGACGGCTGGATCCATTGCATTCACCCCGACGATGTCGCTCGCGTAGCGGCAAACTACGATGCGAATTTTGAGAAGCAGATTGGTTTCGAACAGGAAATGCGATTGAAGCGTCACGATGGCGAATACCGCTGGATGCTCGACAAAGGCGTATCGCGTTTTGATACCGATGGAACTTTCATCGGCTACATCGGCAGCGTGACCGACATCCACGACACCAAACTTTTGAACGACATCTTAGAAGAAAAAGTCCACGCGAGAACGTCTGAAATCCTTCGTCAGGCGCAGGAATTAAAGGACAATAGGGATTTTTCGGATACGGTTTTCAACGCCTCGGTCGACGTCATGCTCGTGTACGGAAAAGACTTGGAATTCCTGGCCGTGAATGATGCGGCCAAACGCATGTACGGTTTGAAGGACGAAGTTATCGGCAGGAAATTGACCGACGTTTATCCACAATCAAAAGGAACTTCAGGTTACGAAGATCTATTGCGCGCCTTGAAGGGCGAAACGATCCATAATCCGGTCTATAAATCGGTGATCAAAAACATTTACTACGAGGATTTCATGATTCCGCTAAAGAAGGACGACGAAATCTACGCCGTGCTCGTGATCGCTCGCGACATTACCGAACGCATCAATTCGGAACTCGAGCTCAAGCAGCTCAACGACAGGCTCGTTTCCCAAAACCACGAATTGCAGTCGACGAACGAGGATTTGGAATCCTTCAATTATATCGCATCCCACGATCTGCAGGAACCGTTGCGCAAGGTCAACATGTTCGCGGGACGGATTTTGGATGTCGACGGATCGAAACTTTCGGCCCAATCGTCGGAGTATTTCGAACGCATGACGTCGGCCATCAACCGCATGCAGAAACTTATCCAATCATTGCTCGAGTATTCAAGTACGAATGCCGAAAATGTCAAATTCGTCAAAACGAACCTCAATAAAATCATCAAGGAAGTCAAGACGAGTCTTGAAGAAGTGATTTCGGGCAAAAATGCGACCGTATTTTCAGATGAATTGCCGTCGATTTCAGTTATTCCGATACAATTCCAGCAATTGCTGCACAACTTGATTTCGAATGCGCTCAAATACAGCAAACCCGATAGAGCGCCGATCGTAAAAATAAGTGCCGAAATCGTAGCGGTTGAGGAACGGGCGAACAAGGAATTCTGGAAAATTTCAGTTTCCGACAACGGAATCGGCTTCGATCCCGTTTACAAGCAAAAGATATTCGAACTTTTCCAGCGCTTGCACGGAAAGCAGGAATACGAGGGAACCGGCATTGGACGATGACCAGGATGACAGAAGCATTTTCAATGACGCGCTAAGCGAACTTAAGATGGAAACCAGCCTTACGATGCTCGAAGACGGGCGCGATTTGGTAGGTTATCTCGAAGATCCAAAAAACAAACGCCCTGATATTCTTTTCCTGGATTTGAATATGCCGTACAAATCGGGCGTGGAATGTTTGAAGGAAATCCGGGCGATTCAAAAGTTCAAGGATTTGTCGGTGGCGATCTACTCGACTTCGAATTCTGAAAAGGATATGGAAGACACGTTCATCAATGGCGCGAACATTTATATTCGCAAACCGAACGATTTCACGCAACTCAAGAAAGTGTTGACGGAAGTGCTCAGCATCAACTGGCAGTTCCATACCTCGGCGCTGAACAAAGAGACGTTCCTGCTTAATATCTAGTAAGATTTAAAATATTTTCGGCCGCGAATTCGCGAATGTGACTGCATTTGTGAATTCGCGGCTAACTATTTTATATTCGTGGCACATTTTTGCTACGGATACACGGATTTTCAGGGATTACATTTGAAATACCTGAATCGATAATCATAGGAACCTATTTCTATTCACAATGCTTTCGCCGCAGATTCGCGAATTTCAAACCGCATTCGTGAATTCGTGGCTCACGTATTGATGATTTCAAAACAATCCGTGAAAATCCGTGTATCCGTGGCGAAAAATGGCAATGCGCATACAAATCCGGTGTTAGCGCGGATCCAAATTTCAATACTTTCAAATCGGACAAATCCGTATAAGTCCGCATATCCAAAGCAAAATCCATGTAAATATCCGCAGCAAAGTTTCAAATGGTAATTATACAAAATCTGCGATACACTCTATAATTCGCAAAACGTCAAAAAATTCCACTTTTGTAAGCAAATTCATTTTAAAATTTTCTAATCTCCGATTGGAAAACCACGCGGTTGGCTTACCTTTAAAAAAAGCAGCGGGAGTTGAACAAATATGTACGCAAAAGCCTCAAAATATCAGCCTGGACGGTGGGAATCGTCATCGGGCTTTTTTTGCTTATCGTACTTTTAATCCAGGTTCCGGCGGTTCAGAACTACATAAAAGACAAAGCGGTAACGTATCTCGAAGGTAAGATCAAAACACCTGTCCGAATCGATCGCATCGAAATCGGACTGCCCAAAAAAGTCATCGTCGAAGGCGTTTTCCTGCGCGACCAGAAAGGCGACACGTTGATTTTGGCCGAAAAAATCGCTGTCGACATCGACCTGTTCAAACTCATGAGCAACACGGTCGAGATCAACTCCATCGACCTCAAAGGAATCAACGCGAACGTCACGCGCAGCCGCGATTCCATTTTCAATTTCGATTATATCTTGAAAGCGTTCGATTCGGGCGAACCCAAGGATCCGAATGCCAAACCGATGAAATTCTCGATCAAAAAAGTAAACCTCGACCGCATAAAAGTCAGGTTCGACGACGCGATCACCAAAAACGATTTGACCGTCGCACTCCATCATTTCGATACCAAAATCAAGAAATTCGACCTCGACAAATCCGATTTCGACGTGCCCAAAATCACGATGGACGGCTTGAAACTGAGCTTGAAACAGGGCGAACTCATTCGCGAGATCGGGCAAAATACGGCTGAAGTCGCCGATTCCCTGGCTAAAAATCCATCGTTCAAAATCAAGCTCGGCGAAATAGATTTCAAACGCATCTCGATCGGTTACGACAACGCCGGAACGCGCTTAAACTCAGGTTTATCGCTGGACAAATTGCGAATGAAGTTTGACAAGACCGACATCCAGAAGCAGACGCTCGCGATCAGCGCAATGGAAATGAAAGGTTTGAAAGGCGGTTTTACGATAGGCAAAATCAAGCAAGTCAAGATGAATCGCGAGATACAACTCGAATCGAAAGCCGCGAACACAGGCTGGAACGTAAAACTCGACCAGGCCGATATATCGGATGTGAACTTCAGGTTCGACGATGAAAATTCGGCTCCCGTCGCGAAAGGCATCGACTACAAACACCTCGAACTTTCAAAATTCAAACTCAAGGCGACACAACTGAGCTATACGACGAGCGTGATTTCAGGAAACGTGCGCGAATTCGCTATGCGCGACAAAAGCGGCGTCGAGATCGAGGAATTACGCACGGATTTCTTCTACGGCCAGACACGCGCGCACTTGAAAAACCTGTATCTCAAAACGCCTAATACTTTGGTGCGCGATCACGTCGTCGTAACGTATCCGTCGCTTGAATCGATCAAGGAAAATCCGGGCGAACTCGGCGTGAACGCGTCTTTCGACGACAGTCATTTGGCATTCTCAGATATTTTGCAATTCGTTCCGACGCTCGCTGACACGAATCCGTTCAAGGATAATCCCAACGCGATCGTGTTCCTCAACGGGTCGGTAAGCGGCAAATTGCGCGACCTTACGATCCCGAACATCGAGATCAGCGGCATCGGGAATACGCGTTTGGCGGCGAGCGGTCGCATCATCGGTCTGCCCGACGCGAAGAATGCATACTTCGACCTGAACATCCGCGAAGTCAACACGACCGCGAAAGACATAAACGGTTTCGTGCCGCCGGGAACGATTCCGAACAATATCCAATTACCCACAAACATTTTACTGTCGGGAACATTTAAGGGAAAAGCGAACAATCTGAATGCAAATTTGAACCTCAAAAGCAGTTTCGGCAATGCCAAAGTCAAAGCCACGTTTGACGCGCGAACCAAAAACCGGGAGAAATACAACGCCGACGTCGCGCTCGACAACTTCGATCTGGGCAAATTGCTGAAGAACGATTCCATCGGCAAGATCAGTTTGAAAACCAAAGTGATCGGAACAGGACTCGATCCGAAAACCGCCACCGCCAAACTCGACGGAAGATTGATCAAGGCCGATTTCAACGGTTACACGTACAAAAACCTCGATTTGAAAGGCGATATCAAAAATGGGAAATTCAACGCGACGGCCTCGATGGACGATCCGAATTTGACGTTCGACATGGTTTCAAGCGGGAATTTCCGCGACAAATATCCGGCCGTGAAACTCGACCTGAACATCGACATGGCCGACCTCGACAAACTCAATCTGCACGCGGGCCCGATGAAGCTCAAAGGAAAAGTCGTCGCCGACATGGATTCGACAAATCCCGACATGTTGAACGGAACCGTAAACGCCTACCATTTCGTGATCGCGAACGAGAAGGAACAATTCCAACTCGATTCACTCACGGCGACCGCAGTCTCAACCGCCGATTCGACCAAACTCGCACTCAAATCGCAATTCCTGCGCGCCGAGATGAACGGGAAATACAAACTCACCAAAGTCGGGACGGCGCTGTCGAACACCATCGCCAAATATTATTCGACCAAGCCAAAATCCGAAGCGCGCAAGGAAGACGTCGGCAATCAGGAATTCGAATTCTCGGCCGATGTGAACAACGATCCCGTCTTGCTCAAACTCGTTCCCGAACTCACGCGCCTCGAACCGATCCATATCGAAGGCGGCTACAAATCGTCGATCGACAGTCTGGCGGTAAAAGGAACGATCCCGCGTTTGGTGTACGCCGACAACACGATTTCGGGCGGCGTGATCGATATCCATACCGAACAGGATTCGCTCGTCTACAACATCAACATCGACCAGATCGAGAACAAGCAGTTCCAGCTGCCCGACACGAACCTGAACGGAACCGTGAAAGACAATGTCGTGACCTACACGTTGCGAGTGCGCGATTTGTCGGGGAAAGAACATTATCGGATCGCAGGCGACATGAAGGCCATCGAACAGATCACCCAGATCCATTTGAATCCCGACGGGCTCGTGCTCAACTACGACCCGTGGACGATCGCGACCGACAATAAGATTTCACTTGGAAGCGGCGGCGTGAATGCACAGGATTTCGAGATGACGAATGAAGGCAGCAGCATCAAGCTCCAATCGCAATCCACAGCAATGGACGCGCCACTCGAAGCGACGTTCACTGACTTTAAGCTCGAGACGATTACCGAAATCATCGCCAAGGACAGCAAGGAAGGTTTGTCAATAGGCGGAAGCCTGAACGGAAACGTATTGCTCAAAAACCTTGCGACGAATCCGGTTTTCACATCCGACCTGACGATCGAGCAACTCACGGTGAGCAAGGACACGGTCGGGAACGTGAACATCAAGGTCGACAATATCGTTGCCAATACGTATCGCGCCGACGTGGTGATTTCAGGCAACGACAACCAGGTAAATCTCAACGGAAACTACCGCGCCGACACCAAGACTTTTGACCTTGATCTCGACATGCAGCGTTTGCAGATGATGAGCGTTCAGGCGTTCAGTATGGGCCAATTGTCAAAAAGCAGCGGCTTCCTCTCGGGCAAACTCAAGGTCACGGGAACGGCCGACAATCCGAACATCGACGGAGACATCGCGTTCAACGATTCGAAATTCACGATCACGCAACTCAATTCGGAATTGCGCGTTTCAGACGAACGAATCACGTTCAACAACGAAGGAATCAACTTCGATAAGTTCGAATTCGTGGATTCCGACAACAATAAACTAAGCCTCGACGGACGCGTGCTCACTCAGAATTACCGCGACTTCGGGTTCGACTTGAAAATCCGCGCCGACAATTTCAAGGCCGTGAATTCGACCGAAAAAGACAGCGACCTGTTCTACGGGAAACTGTTTATCGACACGAATCTGAATGTCGCCGGAGATTTGAACAAACCTGTCGTGACGGGCTCGCTCAAGGTGAACAAAGACACGAAATTCACCGTCGTGTTGCCGCAACAGGATCCGGGAATCGCCGACCGCGAAGGAATCGTTGAATTCATCGACGTCGACAATCCCGAACTCACTGAAAAATTGATGACTGAAAAGGATTCGCTGAGCACGTCGAAGTTCAAGGGAATGGACATCGACGTAAACATCGAGATCAATAAAGAAGCGACGCTTTCACTCGTAATCGACAAAGGAAACGGCGATTATCTGGAACTCAAGGGCGAGGCGCGGCTCAACGGCGGCATCGATCCATCGGGAAAAACGAGTCTGACGGGACGTTACGAACTCAAGGAAGGTTTCTACCAAATGTCGTTCAACTTGATCAAACGCAAGTTCGAGATCGCCGACGGCAGTTACATTTTATGGACGGGCGAACCGACGTCGGCCAACATCAACATTACGGCCGTTTATACCGCGAACACCGCGCCTATCGATTTGATCGGGAACCAATTAACGGGAACCGATTCTGAAAAG
This sequence comes from Flavobacterium sp., assembly GCF_004211145.1. Classification (GTDB taxonomy): domain Bacteria; phylum Bacteroidota; class Bacteroidia; order Flavobacteriales; family Flavobacteriaceae; genus Flavobacterium. The sequence goes on from NZ_SEBS01000024.1 coordinate 53,873, forward strand.
AACATCTACAAACAACGGCTTCCGTTCCAGGCGCAACTCAAGATGCAGGGCGAATTGTTGAAACCCGAAATCACGTTTGACATTGTCTTGCCCGACAAGAACTACGGCGTTTCAAGCGATGTCGTCGATGCATCGAGGACCAAACTCGAAGAATTGAGACGCGATCCCGCCGAATTGAACAAACAGGTTTTCGCGCTTCTTTTGTTGAACCGATTCATAGGCGAAAATCCATTCTCGAGCGAAGCCGGCGGTTTGTCGGGCGAGACGTTCGCACGCCAGTCGGTAAGCAAAATCCTGTCGCAACAACTCAACAACCTCGCGACCGAACTGGTAAAAGGCGTCGAATTCAACTTCGATCTCGAATCGAGCGATGACTACACGACGGGCTCGCGCGAAAACCGCACCGACTTGAATGTCGCGGTTTCGAAACGCTTGCTCAACGACCGACTCAACGTCACGGTCGGCAGCAGCTTCGGGCTCGAAGGTCCGCAGCAGGCGAATGAGGAAACGAACAACATCGCCGGAGATTTGTCGGCCGAATACCAACTCACGCGTGACGGTCGCTATGCCGTGCGCGCCTATCGCAAAAACGAATACCAAATGGCGTTGCAAGGCCAAGTAATCGAAACGGGCGTCGCGTTCATCATCACGATGGATTACAACAAATTCAACGAACTGTTCCATCGCAGCCCCGAGGAAAAGCGAATGATACGCGAAGACCGCAAGCGCAAGAAAGAGAAAAAGGAAGCCGATGCGAAGAAAAAAGCCGAGAACGACGCCAAATTAAAAGAACTTGAACAAACTGAACCGGAAGATGGAAGCCAGGATTAAACATTACTTTTATCTTTTTTGCAGCAGATTCGCGGATTTTGCTAAGCATTTTTCCACGCAACAATCCGTATTGAAATCTGCGGATCCGCGACTAAAAAAAATTCTCGGCCTACTAATTTGCGCGCTGATCGCAGCCTGCAGCAACACGCGTTTCCTTCCCGAAGGCGAACTTCTGTACACGGGAACCGAAGTCACCGTCAAAGATTCGGTCATGAAGAAAAAAGACCGCAAAGCACTCGAAAAAGAATTAAAAGGATTGGTGCGCCCGATTCCGAACAAATCCATTCTGGGTCTGCGTCCGAAATTATACATCTACAACATCGCGGGCGAACCCAAGAAAGAAAAGGGTTTCCGACACTGGTTGCGCAACAAAGTCGGTGAAGCGCCCGTGCTTTTCAGCAAAGTCGATCTCGATTACAACGCCGATATATTGCAGAATTACGCTGAAAACAAAGGTTACTTCAAAACCAAGGTCTCGGCCGATTCCACACGCAGCGGCAAGCGCGCAAAATCAGAATTTACGGTCACGCCGGGCCCGAGATATACCATCAAGAGCGTCACGTTCCCGAAGGACACGCTAGATTCGACTGATCTCGACAGCACGATCGCCAGGACGCAACGGCGCAGCCTGCTGAAGGTCGGGGACGGTTATGACCTTGATATCATCAAGGACGAACGCGAGCGCATCGACAATCGGCTCAAGCAGAAAGGGTATTTCTTTTTCAACGCCGATTATCTGAAAGTGCAGATCGACAGTACGATCGGCGAACACAAGGTCGATTTGTTCGTGAAGGTAAAATCGGACACGCCCGAGGACGCGAAAAAAGTTTACCGAATTAACGACATTTTCATCTATCCGAACTACACGCGCCAACGCGATACGGTCGGCGTGGATTCGACCGACGTCACGTATTACAATGACTTCACGATCATCGATAAGAAAAACTTGTTCAAACCAAGGATTTTCGACCGCACGATGTACTTCAAGAAAGGCGACGTCTACAGCCGCACGAACCATAATTTAACATTGAACCGACTCACGAACCTGGGTGTTTTCAAGTTCGTCAAAAACGATTTTAAAGTGGTCGACGATGAAGAAGGAACCAACCTCGATGCGTTTTATTATTTGACGCCGCTTCCGAAGAAATCGATCCGCGTGGAAGTCGTCGGAAAAACGAATTCGGCGAATTATACGGGAACCGAACTCAACGTGAACTGGAGCAACCGAAACACGTTCAAAGGCGCCGAATTGCTGCAGATTACGGCTTTCGGCGGGCTCGAAGTCCAGGTTTCGGGACAAAACAAAGGCTTCAACGTGTACCGCGTCGGTGGCGAAGCGAATCTGGTCTGGCCGCGTTTCATTTCGCCTTTCAAGTTCGAATCGGCAAGCGGTTTCATGCCGAAGACCAAAGCAACGTTGGGTTACGAGTATCAGATGCGCGAACAATTGTACTCGCTCAACTCGTTCAAGGGTTCGTTCAGTTATTTGTGGAAGGAAAACGTGCGCAAGGAACACGAGTTAAAAGTCACCGAAGTCACGTACGTAAATCCGGGAAACATCACCGATTTGTACCGACAACGCATTCTAGAAGATGAAACCGGAACGCTCGAAAAAGTAATCCAGCAGCAATTGATTTTCGGACCCGTGTATTCATACACATATACGAACACGATGCGCCAGCGACTCAAAAACACGATCTATTTCAAAGGGACTTTGGACGTTGCGGGAACGATCGCCGGATTCGCGACGGGCGCAAATGTCCAAAAAGGCGACACGACGAAGGTTTTTGGCGTGCCGTTCAGCCAGTATGTGAAGATCGAGGCCGAGTTCCGACACTATCACAAGTTTAATCCGAACACACAATTGGCGAGCCGCGTAATCTTCGGGTATGGATATTCGTATGGGAATTCGGGCGAATTGCCGTTCATCAAACAATTTTTCATCGGAGGAACGAATAGTATCCGAGCGTTCAGGGCGCGCTCGATCGGGCCTGGAACATTCTACGAGGACGTACCCGACGACGATTTCCTACCCGATCAATCGGGAGACGTAAAACTCGAAATGAACACTGAAGTCCGACAAAAACTATTTAGTGTCGTGCACGGAGCGGCTTTCATCGACGCCGGAAACATCTGGCTTCGCAACAACGGAACGGCCGAAAATCCAAAACCCGGAGCGAAGTTCACGGGCAAATTCATGAACGAACTCGCCGTGGGAACCGGATTGGGATTGCGTTTCGACCTGTCGTTCCTCGTGCTCAGAACCGACTTGGCGTTTCCGCTTCGCAAACCGTATTTACCTGAAGGCGACCGTTGGGTTCTCGATCAGATCGATTTCGGAAGCGGCGCTTGGAGGAAAGAGAATTTGGTGTTTAATTTGGCGATTGGATATCCGTTTTAGGTTAATTAGTAAATCAGTGAATGGACGTTTTGGCTAATTAAACGCTTAACGAATTAAACCCCAACGGGCAAATACACATAAAACGACGCGCCCTCGCCCGCCTGGCTTCTTGCCGTAATGAATCCATGGTGGTTTTCGACGATTTTCTTACACAAAGCGAGTCCGATACCGGTTCCTGAAAATGAGGTTCGTTGATTCAATCGTTGGAAGATCGTGAAGATTTGCGCCGCGTATTTCTGGTCGAACCCGATGCCGTTGTCTGAGAAAATCAACTCCAAAAATGAAACGTCGTTGGGTAATTTCGTCTCGAACGGAATGTCCTGATTCCTGACCACACGACATTTTATAGTGAGCACGGGCGATACTTCGGTGAACTTCAACGCATTTCCGATCAGGTTCGAAAACAATTGGTTCAACTGCAACGGGATCGCCTTGATCGAAGGCAACTCATCGACGAGCACGACCGCGCCTTTTTCCTCGATGAGCAATTCGTAATCGGTGAGCACGTTTTGTAGGACCGCATTGATGTCGACGGTTACAAAATGGTCTTCGGTTTTTGACAATCGGCTGTAATTGAGAACCGCGCGAATCAGGTCGGACATTCTTTCAGCCGACGAATTTATCTTCTCGAAGTATCGGTTCACGGCTTCAGGATCGCCCATGCTACGTTCGAGCATTCCCGTAAACATCTGGATCTTGCGCAACGGTTCCTGCAAATCGTGTGACGCGATGTACGCGAATTGCTCGAGCTCGCGGTTCTGGAATTCGAGTTCGGCGTTGTATTTCTTCATGCGATCCTCTGACAATTTTCGCTCGGTAAGATCGCGCGTCACTTTTGAAAAGCCGATCACGTTGTTTTCGCTGTCGTGAAGCGCCGTGATCGAAATACTTCCCCAAAAAACGGTGCCGTCTTTCCTGACGCGATAACCTTCGTCAGTGGCGCGGCCGTTCAATGCGGCTTCGGCGATCAGGCGTTGCGGCAAACGGGTTTGTTGGTCTTCAGGCAAATAAAATATCGTGAAACTCCTGCCGACGATGTCGTTTTCGTTGTAACCTTTAATGTTTTCGGCACCTCGATTCCAGTTGAGGATCGTGCCGTCGGTATCGAGTAAGATGATCGCGTAATCCTGGACTTCCTCGGTCATGCGCTGGAAACGTTCCTCGCTCACACGGAGTTCCTTGTCTTTCTCTTTGAGACTTTGCGTCCGGTCGATGACTTTTTGCTGCAATTTCGATGTCCGAAGTTTCTCATTCGTGATATCGAGCACGGTTCCGAACATTTTTGCGGGTTCGCCCGTCGCGTCGTTCTCGATTTTTCCGTTGAGCCGAATCCAATGCACCGAACCGTCGTCCCAAATGATCCGCGCCTCATAAAACAACAACCCGGTTTGCATGGCCTCGTTCACGGCTGCGTTTCTCGTGACGAGATCGTCGGGGTGGATTTTATCGACAAAGTCGGAATGGTGAAACGATGTCGCGGCCGCATATCCAAAAATCTCGGCCAAACGATTCGAGTAGATGAACGAATCTTCGTGGAAAACCCATTCGAAACTTCCCATCCGAGCGGCTTCTACCGCCAGTTTATGACGAATTTCGCTCGCTTGGATCGCGTTGCGCGTCGTTACGCTTTCAGTTATATCGTCGGCGACGACCATGATACCCGACACCGTTCCGTCTTCTTCGTAAAACGGTTCGTACACGAATTTGATGTAGATCTTCTCGGCGGTTCCGTTCCGAAGCACTTCGAGCGGCATTTCTTCAGCGATATACGTTTCGCCGCTGTTGTAAACTTGGGTTAGCAAATCGCGGTAACCTTGGCGCGCGACTTCGGGGATGCCTTCGAAAACAGGGCGATTGAGCATCGTTTCGGCGTCTTTCCCCCAAATATCGAGAATGCGTTGGTTCGCGGTTTCCACGATAAAATCCGAACCGCGAAGCAAACAGATCGCGACCGGAGCCTGCATGAAAACATTATGTAGCTGGCGGTCGATGTGTTCACGTGTCTTGGCCATCCTGAGCTGCGAATGGATGCGCGCGAGCAGTTCCTTGGCAGAGAACGGCTTGACCAGATAATCGTCGGCACCCAATTCGTAGCCTTCGATTTTGGCCTCTTCACCTGCGCGTGCCGATAATAAAAGTACGGGGATATGTTTCGTGACCGGATCCGATTTCACGTGTTGCAACATCTCGATCCCGTCCATCACGGGCATCATGATATCGCTCACGATCAGATCAGGGCTGAATTCGGCGACTTTTTCGAGTGCCTGTTTTCCATTTTCGGCCAGAATGACATTGTAGTGTTTTTCGAGCAGTTTGACTATATAATCCCGCATGTCGGCATTGTCGTCGGCCACAAGGATTTTGTATTGTTGGCCGTTCGATTTGGGTTCGGCGACAGGATCAGTTTCGGGAACATTATGCAACACTTCTTCGCTGTAACGCGTCGGGACGATCTTGTCGGGCAATTCGTCGGTGGCGATTTCCTCGTCGTGCAGATGTTTGCGTCCGATAGGCATTTGAATCGAGAATACCGTGCCTTCGCCTTCGACGCTCTGCACTGAAATCGTGCCGTGGTTCAACTGTACGAGTTCCTTCACGAGCGACAATCCGATTCCCGAACCTTCGTAACTGCGGCCTGCGGCGTTCTTCACACGATGGAAACGCTCAAAAAGATGCGGCATCTCCGATTCCGGAATTCCGGTTCCCGTGTCTGAAACGGTTAAAGTCACATGACTTTCGCTTTCGATGACGCTGACGGTAATTTTGCCCGAAAGCGTGTATTTGTAAGCGTTCGAAAGTAAGTTGAGTACGATTTTTTCCCACATGTCGGTGTCGACGAAAACCGCGGATTTTACGTCGGTCCGAATTTCGAAGTCCAAACCGACTTTGTCGAACAGCGATTGGAACGAACTCGCGAGATCGGCCGTGTATTGTCCGAGACAGATCCCACGGAACTTTACCTTGACGCGTCCGGCCTCGATTCGGCTGAAATCCAGCAACGAATTCACCAATCGCAGCAATCGCATCGCGTTCCTGTGCGTGATTTCGAGGTTTCCCTTGTCTTGGGTCGTGAAATTTTCGGCCGACGAGTTCAGCATTTCCTCGATCGGGCCGAGCATCAACGTGAGCGGCGTCCGGAACTCGTGGCTGATATTGCTGAAGAAAATCGTCTTCGCCTGATCGATCTCGGCGAGCGCCTCTGCCCTTTTCTGTTCGCGTTTGAGTGCGTAAGCGTTGTTGAGCGCCGTCGAAATCTGGTCGGCTATCAAATTGAAAAAGTCGATATAGTCGTCGTCGAGCAGTCGATGCGGATTGAGCCCGACCGATAACAACGCGAACGGGAATTCATGATCGGGCTGTAAAATCGGGAGCAATAAGACGTCGTTCGGAGATTCTTCCCAAAACGGACTGTTCATGCTTCCGAAACGTTCGATCACATTCGAAACGGTCTGGATTTTACCGGTTTGGATGACCTGCCATAACTCGGGATATACTTCTTTTTGTGCTTCGATATAAATGACCTCGGGCGCGAGTGATTTCGGGAGTTCGTAGAGATCGCCCACAAGTTTCATCTGCGTGCCATCGTTCGATATCTCATAAAGCGCCACCGATGGAAAATCCTGCGGGTTCGCCTCAAGCGCCTGCAACGATTTTTGATAAATCTCGTGATTCGTCTTTACGCCCGAGATATTCTTGGAAATCTCACGCAACGTGCGCAACTGGCGTTCGCCCATGATGCGTCTGGTGTCGTCGGTGTTGGCGCAGATAATGCCTTGGGTCGTGCCGTCGTCTCCGGGAACCGGGCTGTATGAAAATGTGTAATAGGTTTCTTCGACATAGCCGTTTCGGTCCATGAGCAGTAAAAGTGCCTCGTCGTACGTCCCGGTGTTTTCCTCCATTACGGTCTTGGCGCGCGGCTCGACTTCGTTCCAGATTTCCTTCCAGACGACAGACGCGGGTTGCCCGAGCGCCTCGGGATGTTTGCCTCCGACGATCGATTTGTAGGCGTCATTGTAGATGTTGATGAGCTCGCTTCCCCACCAAACGAACATAGGTTGGCGCGAGGTCAGGATAATCCGGATCGATGTGCGCAGACTTTGCGGCCACGTCGACGGATCACCTAAAGGTGTGTCGCTCCAGTCTTTTTCGCGTATGAGTTGTCCGAGTTCGCCTCCGCCATCAAGAAATGATTTTGCCGAAACTACAGTCATTTCATTTTAGGATTTTTTCGAGCAATTGTTGCAAGTCAGTCATATTCGATGGTTTGGTCAAAAATTCGGTTGCACCAAGCGCGAGCATTTCCTCGGCGACATTGGGCGCAACGCCTGTCGAATATACGTAAATTGCGGTTTTATTCAAACGATTTATTTTGCGGATTTCTTCAAGTGTTTCGCGTCCGCCCATCATGGGCATGTTCATGTCGATGAAAATCACGTCGGGCGAGAAATTTTCATCCGATAATCTGGACATCGCCTCTATGCCATTATTGGCGAAAGTACATTGTATGGTGGAATCGATCGTATGGGCGGCGTCGCAGAAAAAATCCTGGTCATCTGCATCGTCATCAATAAAAAAACACTGCTTTGGGGAAGCCATGATCGTAATAGGATAAATTGAGTGGTACTGATTTTCGCGTCGGAATGGACGTATTTAACTTTTCATCATTCCGGAAGCCGCAAAACGCATACGCCAAAAACTGATTCGGGTTTGCAACCAAAGTTTTGACGTGACTGATTTTATGGGGTTGTTCGCATTCATGACATAATCTTTAACGGTTGCATACAAAAGTCGGTATCGCATAACGAATTATCTTACAGCATTACCATTCGCACCTTGTACGGTTACAATACTTGTGTGTCAAAGATGTAAGCTTTGCAACTGATTTTATAAGGCAAATTTCTGCCAGAAAACAAATCTTTGTGTGAACGTTGCAAAATCGCAAAAAACATGAAAGCACTTTGGAAAGGCGGCATCAGCTTCGGGCTCGTGAACATTCCCGTGAAATTATACAGTGGTTCCCAGACACATCGCATCGATCTGGACATGATCCGAAAAAAAGACCAATGCCGAATCGAATACGTGCGCGTCTGTAAAAAAGATGGGAAAGAAGTGCCGTGGGATGAGATTGCGAAAGGCTATAAAAAGGAGAACGGTGATTACGTGATTCTCGACAAGGCCGACATCGCGCGCGCCATGCCCGAGAAAACCCAGTCGATCGACATCTTCGAATTCGTAAAGGAAGACGAAATCGCATCCAAATACCTCGAAAAACCATATCTCGTGGAACCCGATAAAATCGCCGCAAAAACCTATGCGTTGTTGCGGGACGCGCTTAAAAAATCGGGTAAAGTCGGATTGTGTAAATTCATTATCCGACAGTCGGAACACCTTGGCATCCTGAAGGAGGAAGACGGCGCGATCCTATTGATCCAAATCCGATTCGACCAGGATCTTCGCGATCCTCACGAACTAAACCTGCCCGCAAAAAACATCACGATCAGCAAGAAAGAACTCGATATGGCGATGAACATCATCGACCAGCTTACCGATAAGTTCGAACCCGAAAAATACAAAGACACGTACAAAGACGAATTGCTCAAAGTCATCAAGAAAAAAGCCGCGGCGAAAGGCAAAAAAGTAGTCGAGGACGAAGAACCGAAGAAGAAAAAAGAACGCCATCCGGCCGATGATTTGTTGGATCAGTTGCGGGCGAGTTTGGAAGCGATTAAGAATTGACGCACCCTGCGGGCTTTGGACATCAGGGACGCGTCGAAAAAATCTGGCAACAACGATTGAGTCCTAATGTCCAAAGCGAAGCGTGTCCAAAGCGAAGCGTGTCCAAAGCGAAGCGTGTCCAAAGCGAAGCGTGTCCAAAGCGAAGCGTGTCCAAAACGCAGCGTGTCCAAAGCGCAGCGTGTCCAAAGCGAAGCGTGTCCAAAGCGAAGCGTGTCCAAAGCGAAGCGTGTCCAAAGCGAAGCGTGTCCAAAGCGCAGCGTGTCCAAAACGCAGCGTGTCCAAAGCGCAGCGTGTCTAAAATCAAAAAATTATGGATCTCAACACCTACAACGACAAGCGAAATTTCCAAAAAACCTCCGAACCAAAAGGCGTCAAAAAACCGTCCAAAGGCGAATTGCGTTTCGCAGTCCAAAAACATGCAGCGTCGCATCTGCACTACGATTTCCGATTGGAGATCGATGGCGTTTTAGTGAGTTGGGCGGTTCCGAAAGGCCCGTCGGGAAATCCTCAGGACAAGCGCTTGGCGATGCATGTCGAAGACCATCCGATGGATTACATCGACTTCGAAGGCACGATCCCCAAAGGCGAATATGGAGGCGGAACCGTCATGGTCTGGGACATCGGAACCTATGAACCTGAAGGCGAAATCCCGCTTGCCAAGCAGAACGCCGAAATGAAAAAGCAGCACAAATCGGGTTCGATAAAAATCGTGTTGCACGGCGAAAAACTTAAAGGTTCGTGGGCGCTCGTCGAAATGCACGGACGAGGTGAAAACCAATGGTTACTCATCAAGCATAAAGACGAATTCTCGGGCAAGGACATCGAATACAATCCCTACTCCATCCTGACCAAACGCGATTTCGACGCGATCGCGAAAGGAGACGATGTCTGGAGTTCGGATAGAAAAAATGACGGCACGAAAAAAACCGCGACCGAACAGAAAGCCTCGCTCAAAAAAGCGATCTCAAGTAAAAAGAAAACCGCGAAAGAAGAATTTTCGCCCGAAGATCTATCCGAAGCCGAACGCCTCGACGAATTCCCGAAAGACTGGAGCCCGCAATTGGCGACACTTGCCGACGAAGCGTTTGACAACGACGATTGGTTGTTCGAAACCAAGTTCGACGGGTATCGCGCGCTTGCTGAAATCGAAGACAAGAAATGCCGACTGGTTTCTCGAAACGGAATCTCATTCAACAAGAAATATCCTGAAATCGTCGCACTCCTCGAAGGTGTTTCGCCGAACATGATCCTCGACGGCGAAATCGTGATCGAGGACGACAAAGGCAAAAGCCGTTTCCAATGGCTGCAGAACCACGACGAAAATCCCGATCGCGGCACGATGAAATTCTACGTGTTCGACATCCTGTATTTCGGGAATTACGATTTGCGGTCGCTCGATTTGCTGCAGCGCAAGAAAATCCTCAAGGCGATCCTGCCCAAAAAGAAGAACATCATCTTCTCCGACCACATTGTCGGCGATGGGATAAAAGCATTCAAAAAAGCTGAAAAGGAAGACGGCGAAGGCATCATCGCCAAGAAAATCGCCTCGAAATACACGAACGGAAAACGCTCGAAAGATTGGCTCAAGATCAAGACCGAGAAACAGCAGGAAATGGTAATAGGCGGATTCACCGAGCCGAGCGGCAGTCGCAAAGGCCTGGGCGCGTTGCTGTTCGGATATTACGACAAAGGCGAATTCATGTATTCGGGCAAAGTCGGAAGCGGATATACTGAAGAAATCCTGAACGATCTGCGCACAAAACTCGACAAACTCGAACGCAAGACGCCCGCATTCAAAAATCCGCCAAAAGAAAAAAACGTGCATTGGGTCACGCCAAAACTCGTCGCGAACGTAAAGTTCTCGGAATTCACTGAGACGAATTCGATGCGGCATCCGGTCTACCTCGGTCTTCGCCCTGACAAAAAAGCACAGGACGTAATCCTCGAATTTCCAAAAATCGAAACCGAAACCATAAACGAAATGGATACCAAAAGCAGCCCCGATAGCAAGTCTGGCATTCCAAAGCGCAACGTGTCCAAAGCGCAGCGTGTCCAACGCGCAGCGAGTCCCAAAAAAACGTCGGTGAAAGACATTCCGCAATTGTCAAAAAAAGTCGAATTCTCCAACCTCGACAAAGTATTCTGGCCCAAGGAAAAGATCACCAAAGGCGACGTTATCGCGTATTATAATTCAATTTCCGACTACATCCTGCCCTATCTCAAGGATCGACCGCAATCCATGAGGCGCACGCCCGACGGTATAAAATCCGAAGGTTTCTTCCAGAAAAACGTCGCCGACACCGCTCCGAAATGGGCGAAAACCATCGAAATCCAATCCGATTCCAAAACCGAGCCCGTAACCTGGCTGTTGTGCAACGACAAGGATACGTTGTTGTACATGGCGAACATCGGATGCATCGAAATCAATCCCTGGAGCAGCCGCATCAAAACGCTCGACCATCCCGATTATATCATCTTCGACCTCGACCCGAAAGGCGCGCCGTTGAAAAACATCGTAAAGACGGCGCAAAAAGTTAAGGAAATCCTGGACAGCCTGAACGTTCCCGCATACATCAAAACGTCGGGCGGAAACGGACTGCACGTGTTCATCCCCGTAAAACCGAAATATTCGTATGAGCAGACACGCGACTTTTCGCACCTCATCAGCCAAATGGTCCACAGGGATTTGCCCACGATCACGAGCCTCGAGCGGATGCCGTCCAAACGACAGGGCAAAGTCTACCTCGACTTCCTGCAAAACGGAAAAGGCAAAACCATGGCGAGCATCTATTCGTTGCGACCGCGTGAAGGCGCCGGAGTGAGCACGCCTCTCGAGTGGGACGAGATCAACGACGACCTCGATCTAAAGGCGTTCAACATCAACACCTTGCCCGAACGGCTCGAGAAAAAAGGCGATTTGTGGGAGAATTTCTTCAACGATGCGATAGACTTGAAACTGCTATTGAAAAGCATGTGATTTTTTTGGGCGTGCCGGCGGCTGTCAATTTCGTCCGTTGCGCAGGTTATTACAAAGCCGCCGTCGGGCTGACCCGCTGCAATCTTTTGCTTTCCAGGCAAAAGGATTTCCGCTCGCATCCCTCACGCAAAAACATCGCTGACGTGACACCACAAAATCAAAAAGTCGGATCCTTTCGAACCCGACTTCTTTTTCAATTATCCTATAAAACTGAGCGAATCTTCTAAACGATTTCGCGTCAGGCACTCAGGTACTCAGTCACTCAGGCACTACCTTTTAACCATTCGAAGCGTTTTCGCGAAAGTTCCCTGTGTTACGATCACGTTATAAACACCTGAAGGATAACGATTACCGAACGCCTGCATCTCGATTTGATCTGCAGCGAATTCACGGTCGTCAACCAACTTGCCCAACATGTCGTACACTCTTACTTTTACGTTTTCTTCACTTGATGTGTCCATGTCCAAAGCGAATGTCTCGGCGTATGGATTCGGATAACCAACGGCTCGGAAAGCGACGGTAGGCAGTGCTTCTTCCTCAAAATTACCACGCGCAGCTCCAGGTGCGGTTACCAATTCGGCTTCCCCGAAAGGAGACCAGACGCCTGAGGTCATCACGGCAACCTGAACGGCATATTGACCGCCCGGAACATATCCCGGAACGTTGCCGAAACTGAAATAATGCGCCGTACGGTCGACGATAATCGTCGTAAACGGAGCGACCATCAATGACAATTGGAATCGGTATGACGTCGCGCGGTTCAAACTTGTCGTATAAAACAACGATGTCGCCGTTGCCGCAGTTCCAGGATTCGTGATCACGGGAACTACAGGAGTCGATACCGAACAAGGCGCGCCGTAACCTGAATAGGTCGTGCTGCTGCCCGTTTTCACGGCTACCTCAATCGTGTAAGTAGTTCCGTAAACGTATGTGGCCAACATCGGTAAAGAGAACCAATGCGTCGTGCGGTCAAGTGTCTGTACTTGATTTGGCGCCGTGATGTCGGTCGTGTTCGTGATCCTGAAACGATATCCCGTAACGCCCTGCAAACTTGTAGTGGCGATCAACGTATTGATATTGGTCAAAACGATACCGCATTGTGAAGGCGTAACCGATGCCGCGCCTCCAGGTCCCAAAATAGCAGGAGTCGAAACCAAACAGCTATCTCCATAATAGTTGAGCCATATGCCGTTGCGGCGCAATTGAACCGAAATTGAATACGTCGTCGCGTAATCGTACGTAGCAAGTTGCGTCAATTGGAAGTTCGGCGATGTACGATCGATCGTCTGAACGGCGCTGGTTGTCGTGTTCACGACGCGGAATCGGTAGCCATCAACAGGCGCTCCGAAGCTGACCGCCCCAATAAGGGAATTGATCGTTGCCAAAGTGGTTCCGCATTGCGAAGCCAAAACTTTAGAAAACAATTGACTGCCTTCGTCTATCGTGCCATCGCAATCGTCGTCGACCCCGTTGAAGGCGACTTCAGTAGCTCCAGGATTTACGGCAGCAAGTCCATCGTCGCAATCGGTATTGTCGAGGATATATCCGACAGGTTGATTACAAGCCGACTGGCTGACTTCAGCATCGCCATAGCCATCACCGTCAGCATCGGCATACCAAACAAGCGGCGTACAAACCGTCACGTTAAGAGAATAGTCTTCAGACTGTCCGTATTGTCCGCCCGTACATGGATTGGTCAGGACGCCAGCATCGGCACTGTATAATTTTTTAATTCTCATTCGCGTGGTTCCGCCGAGTGCAGTTGCAGGCACCAGAATCGAAAATTGTGATTGGACGGCGTCAATACCTGTTGAGTTGAGCACCGACCCGCCGTTGTATATTTCATCGACATCGGCAAAATCACCATCTTGGTTCCAGTCGACGAAAACCCTGAAGTTTGTCGTGAAGTTTCCACCTGTATTTCCCTTCAAGGTCATTTGGTACGAGGTTTCGGTAGTCACATTACCTGAAATGGCAATAAAATTTTCAAGTGACGGCGTTCCGTCAATCGTATTACTCGTCGTATTATTTATGCCTGCAAAATTAACCAGCGTGATCGGTTCTACATCGACCGAATACGCGACGGTTGAACAATACGGCAGGAACGGGTCGACTTGAGTCGTAAAACTCCATTCCGCACAACCTGTCGCATCGCCTCCGGCTGTTGATTTCGGCACCACTCTCCAATAGAATGTCGTCGAATAGCCCGTTACATTGAAATTGGCGGTCGTCCCGGGGACATTCGCCACAAATGTCAAAGATCCCGATGTGGTTCCCGCGTAAACATCGTATGATGTCGGTGCAGGGCCGCTCGTTGGGGCCGTCCAAGAAAATGCCACCGTTCCGGCAGTCACGCCGGTCGCTCCGTTGGCAGGTGAAATAGCCGAACCTGAGCATTGCGTCGGATTAGGACTTACCGTGAGCACACCGCTGTTAAACGTCGTGCCATTCCAGAAATTGCCATTGGTACCATCGGTTCCTCCGTATACGAACGGACCGCCTGAAAGACTGAATCGCGTCGCATAATAATAAGTTCCGGGAACTAATGAAGCACCAATGTTCGCTTGATATTCATCGTTATTGCTTACGTGGCCGGCATTGTGCGTAGCGAGTGTCCAGTTCGTCCATGTATTTGGATTTGTGTTCGACCCAATCGGACTTACGCCGACCCATGCCTGGATTCCCGCCGCTTGACCCGAATAACCCGGTTCGACGTCGGTTAATCCGCCTTCATAGACCTGACCGTAAACAGTTGCTGTATTTCCGGCCAGGATAGTGGCGGTGGCAGGGAATTGTAGATTTACATAATCTGGCAGCACAGGCGCCGTAATATTGACAATGTAGTCCTCGGTCTCGCCATAAACATATGATGTAGTAGCATAATTAGTCGTGCCTGCCGTCGCCTCTATATTGACGACACGCATCCCGGTAATACCTAATGTTGCGGCCGCAGGAACCGTAAACGATCCTGTCACGGTATGCCCGGCAGACGTAACACTTGTACCTTGACTGTATACTTGTTCACCCGCATCGGCGAAATCTCCGTCTTTGTTGTAATCGATATAGATCTGGAAAAAATTTCCAAAAGCATTCGTCGAGCACGAAGTCATCGTCAGCGAGAAACTTACGCTACTGCTTTGCTGAAGGTTCGGCGCTGCAACAGTGGTGCTGTAATTACTGTATCGTCCTGCTATCGAACCGGAACCCGGCGCGGCGTTGACACAGTTATTCGATGTATTGTTCAATGTTCCGACGGTAACATTCGAAATATCTTCATCGGCGGGATTCGTCGCACTTACTATCGGATAACAATTGGCCGATGTGCTCAAACTGATCGCAACAGGGTTAGATGTTCCCGTGTTTCCTGAACACGTAACCAAAGCGCGATACCAAGTAGTAGCAGTTACTACCGGCGAGGCCGTCGAAGTCGTGAACGCGATGTTCGTCCACGGGCCGCTGGAAGAAGTTCCGGATTGCCATTGGTATGTCACGCCTGAACCGGCCGTCATATTTTGTAGTGATAAGTTCACGGTTCGTCCTGAGCACGCCTGATTATCGGACGCGATCGTATTTCCCGGTGTCGGAGTTCCTACGCAAGGTACGGGAGGCGTAAATGTATACGTCAATCCTGAAGCCGGAGCGATAAGGTTGCTGTATGTTATCGCGTCGGCATTTGTAGCCCCGGCCGTGGTTGCACTCCAACTCGTGGCCGATGTCCTGTTATAGAAATCCGCAGCCGAAGCGCCTTTTAACCCAACTTGCGGTGCGATTGTGCCCGAGGCGTTAGGCGTTGCATGGTTGTAGATTATCTCTACCAAATTCGAAGTTTCTGACAGCACAATCTGAAAATCGATCTTGTCTCCAGTCGAAGCATTGGTGATGTAACGCGACCAACCCGTCCATTGTACTGTCAATTTCCGGTTTGGTGCTGAACCCGTGGTTTCATACCGTATTCCTGACGTACCGTCCCAAGCACGCAATTGGCTTCCGGTTCCGGCTGACGTGACGTTCGCCGACATCGTGATCGTAGTCGCGGTCTTAGAAACTACAGTTGTACCCGTAGTAATTCCAGTTCCCGACAGCGTCGAACCGATCGCCAGGTTGTTCGTGTTTCCCGCCGTAACGGTGAGAACAGGGCTTGAAGCCGTGCGATTGACCATAAAATGTTGTCTCCCGATGATATCGACACCAAATCCCGATACGATATTAATTGTCGGAGATGTCGATAAAGGCGTATACGGATTAGTTGTCGAAGGCGCCGCGGAACCCAATGATATCCAACCGTTCGAATTGATGCCGAACTGTGTGTAAGCGGTTCCGTTGTAGGTAAAACTGAACCCGATGGGCGCCGCAGTCGTAACACCGTCATCGGAACCCGCAGCAGCGGTTGATGGAATATTTACACCTCCCGTAATCGGCGTGTACGTCCCCGAACTTTGCGAAAAAGTGTACGATGACACCAGTTGCGCATTTCCCTGCCAAACGAAAAAAATCGCCAGCAGCAATAAATAAAGTTTTTTCATAAATAAAGTATTGATTAAAGAATGATGTTGTTGATTTCTGCCTAAGTATTTGTAAAGCAGGCAGCTAACTAATGTACAAAGTATAAGTTGACTACGTTTTATTTTTTCTTAAAAGTTTTAACGATTTCTTAAATTTTAAGAACAAAATCGACAAACCTACTTTTTTTGCCGTCAAAAAACATCGATTATTAATTTTGCGTCCTTTTTTATGAGCGAAAAACTGACTTAAATTAAAAAAACCGTCCAGTTTATTTGGGCGGGTGCAGAAACTCAAAAACTAAATTGGTAAAAGATTACAGATCAATACATATCGCGTCGGGTCTGTTGCGATACGATTTCAGGCGTCTTCATCGGCTCCACCGCGCTCCAGGTCAACATAATCGCGTTCACATTTCGTTTGGCAAGCATTTTCTGCGTCCGACGAGTCTCAAAGACATCTCGGAAATCAGGAAAATAACCTCCGACCAAAACCTCAAGGTCTACGAATTCAAGTCCTCAATCCTGAAATCGTTTACGAATTCGGACGCAAAAACCCCGAAAATAAATGCCAACAAAAAACCCGAAGCCAAGTTCGGGTTGATTGCCATGCGTGAAGACAGTTTATCGGTAAAGAATCTGTTTCCGAACAGTAAAAATTTGAGTTCGCTGAATCTCGACACCTCGGGAAGTGCAAAAAGAAAACGCAGATCCGCCTGTGTCGCGACTTTTTTATCGTCTGGAATTGATTAGTTGTACAGCAGACGCGCCAAACGTTCGTCGCGGTTATAAATGTCGTCGAAGAAAGCGACGTTTCCGTCGGCATCGGCCATCGCCGTGAAATACGCGATGTAAACCGGGATTTTCCTGTTGAGCCCGTATTGTTTTTCCTCGCCCGAATGCATGGCTTCGTCGATTTTTCGTGCGTTCCAGTTCTTATCGTCGGCCAGGATCAAATTCGCCAATTCCTTCGCTTTCTGGACGCGCACGCAACCGTGGCTGAACGCGCGATCTTCTTTGTTGAACAGGCTTTTCGCGGGCGAATCGTGCAGGTAAATATTGTTCGTGTTCGGGAACATGAATTTCACGAGCCCGAGCGAATTGTCGTTTCCGGGACGTTGGCGGATATTCTTGCCATTGTTGTAATATTCCATGTCGTGTTTTTCGAGGTAATCCTTGTCAGACGCGATGCCGGGTTCGATTTCCTTTTTCACGATGCTTTTCGGTATGTTCCAGTACGGGCTGAAAACCAAATACGACATCTTGCCGCTGAACACGACGGTCTTGTTGAGTTCCTTACCGACGACGACGTTCGATTCGAGCGCGGTTTTACTGTCTTTCACATAACGCAGACGATACGACGGAATGTTCACTGCAACGTATTCCGGCGCTTTTTCTATATCGCTTGAAATCCACCGGCAGCGTTCCATGTTCACGATGATCGTCTTGATGCGTTGGGCGACGGGAACGTTCAGTTGCGCGACGAGTTCCGACGTGATGTTTTTGTTTTCGGAATTCTGGCGTTTCGAAAACTTTTCAATCGCCGATTCGAGTTCGCCATCAAAAGTCGAGCTTCCAGAATCTTTACCCAAATCGCCCGAAACGAATAAGCGTTTACGAACCTGCGCGACCGCGGGATCAGAATCTCCGGGCTTCAAATCTTTTTTACCTTTCGGGAAAGTGATCGTTCCCCAGCCGCCTTTCTTCTCGATATCGCGGTATTTTTTCAGTCCTTTTCGCAGGTTGTCGTATTGGGAAAAATTCGACATCATTTTATCGTCGAGGAGGTCAGGATCTTTGATCAGACTGTCGAGATAAGAAACATACGACACTTTTTCCCGTGGTAAAAACCAGCCCATTTTTTGGCTTTGTTTGGCGTCAAGGCCCGCGTAGACCTTATTCACATAAAAGAAATATAGCGAACTGATGAGCAATTCGTCTTCAGCCGACGGTTTCTTAGTGTCGCGTTCTGAAAATAAATCTTCATATTCATCCGTATAAGGCAATTTCTCGATCACGCCTTCCTTTTCGATCTGCGCGGCTTTGTCGTACAAGACTTCGGCGAAATCGACGCGTCCGTCCTTGTCATACCAAATCATCTTGTTCTCGTGCTTGGCGTACAGTTTTCCGATGTCGGACTTGAAAGGTTTGAAATCTGGGTGTTTCGAAAAGAACTCGTCGGACTTCGCCATGTCGAGCGCGTATCTGTCTTTCGGGTCTTCCGAAAGTTTTCCGTCGTTTTTTTTACAAGAAGAAACGAGCAAAAAAACGGCGATTAAGGTTGTGATTAGGGGCAATTTGAATTTCATAACTGTAATGATTTTCTGCTAATTTACAGTTCGGAAATGCGGCAGGCAAGCGCGTGTAAGAGAATATGGGAAAGATGTAATTAGCGATCACGTGTCGAAACCCTTTTTCCTAAATATTAATTTCCGTTTATAATCCTGAACTTTTTTGTGGTTCGGATAATGACGCTTATCGGTCAAATTATTGAAAATCAAAGCGGTTATAAGCAAGATAATCGCGCCCGAAAGTACAGGCGACAATACATACCAAAATCCCAAATTCCGGATTTCGGTCGAACCCGTAACCGCAATCAACGCCGTAGCGCCACCGGGCGGATGCAATGTCTTCGTGACCTGCATGAATACGATCGAGAGCGAGACGGCTAACGGAGCCGAAATCCACATCAGATCAGGAAAGATTTTCGCAATAGAAACGCCGACGACGGCCGACACCAGGTGCCCGCCAAGCAGATTCCTAGGTTGCGCAAGCGGACTTTGGATCACGCCGTACACCAAAACGCAAGACGCACCGAATGACCCGATGAGGAAAACAAAATCGTCTTTTGGAAATGCTTTGTACTGCAAGTAGGCGATCGTTCCCATTCCGATAAACGATCCGACAAACGCCCAGAAATGCTCTCTGAAATCAACGAGCGTTTCGCGATATAGTCCGTATTTCGTTTTTCTATAAGTGCGTTTTATTTTTCGGATCGGCATGTTATGGATTGAGGATGCAAAAATAGGAAAAGGATTCGGGTTCCTATTGCAGCAACTTCCAATCGCTCAAACTCGACTTGATCGCCCCGATCACTTTGCCCGCCAAAACGCGGTTGAGCACCACCTTCGCTCCTACCCAGATCAGGCTTGTCGTAAGCCAGTTGAATTCGGCGGCGTTGAGAATGATCGCGTTCACGCGTTGCTTTATTGGTTTCTCGAAACGGTCGATTTCTTTCTCGGAAATAGTCGGCCAATTCGTCTTGCTTGAGAATTCGGGCATCTTGAACGTTCCGGGTTGTGGACGTTCCGAAAATATCGGTATGATCTGGTAGCGCAAATCCCCGGCGGCCATCGTCGAGAATCTGGACTTGTCGGCGGTTTTGTAACCTTGCGCGAAAATCGGGTTGAGTTCGAGTGCTTCGGCCGTCAAGGTGAAATAATCGCGCAGGAAAACCTCGCAGTTGTATCGACCCAGATAATAATCGTGGATCCGGAATTCCTTACTCAGGAAACCGCCGAAACCTGAAAGCGTGCCACATGCGATCGCCTTTTCGCCGAACAATTCATCGACGATATTTCCCTGCTCGTCACGGATTTGGCGCGAAGGCGAAACGATGAACTTGCTCGCGTCGGTCATGAACATCACCGACCGGTAATCGATTGGTTTGGCGCGCATCTGGGCCGTCATGGCCGACAGTGTTTTCCCGATGACTGAAAAGATGCCTTGCTTGTAATTGAATTCCTCGGCGTCCTTGCTCGGAAACGGGTCGATCATCAAAACGGTATTTTCGAACGTGTTGAAATTCGAATTCACCGAACTCAATGTTTCCTGTTTCTGTTCTAACGAAACCGACTGCAAACCTCGGCTCTCGACCGTATATTCGTCCAACAAATCGCGTACTTTTTCATACGGCTCATTATTGATCATGCCGCCGTCGACGTTGAGCGTCTTCACGGTTTCGCCTTTAAGCGGACTGTTCGCAAACACGTCGCGCAACCACGGAATATCCTGCACGTATTTCGTTTCGCGCTCCAATATCCTGGATTGCAAGCCAAGCGGGAACGCTCCCGTAGCCATTGCCGCGTCTCGAGCCGCCTTGAGTGATGTACCGTTTTTGAAGTCGAGCGGAATCCAGCCGGGACTTGTGGGAATCGTGCCGTCGGTAACCTCAAAACACGCGTAATCGTTATGGACCGACATGTTGTATTTTTCCTTGCGTCGGCCAGCGATGAAATCGACGTTGTAATGGAATCCCGCGAGATTCGAAAGTGTCGTGAAAACTTTAACGGGCGATTCGAAATACGGTGGCGTCGGCTGCCATTTGTCGACGTTCGCTTGCAACATCTTATTGGCGACCTCATCGATGAACTTCGAATTGAGTAGCGAGACAATGTTTCCTTTGCTGATGTCGGACGTGTCGAGCATTTTCGGGAACATGTCGCGATGCGTCAGATCGACCCAACTGTGGTAGAGTTTATTTTCAGGATGTTCGTCGAGCAGTCTTGAAGGTTCGGGCAAACCGACGGGCGCGATCTCATTGTTGATCGTACTCGCGGCGAGCATTGCGGTCATTCCTCCGGCCGACGCGCCGCCCATGATCGGGATCGTGACCTGATGCGTCGGAACGCCGGGTTGTCCGCGTTGCTTTTCCCATTCGGCCAAGGCTTCGAGCAGATAATCCATGACGCCGGCCGTGTAGGCTCCGGCTGAGACGGCTCCGGCCATGCAGAGGCCGATTCGGAATGGTTTCATATAGTAAAATTGACAATGGACAATGGACGATGGACAATGGACAATGGACAATGGATAATTGACAATTGGATTTATCGTAATTTGAAAAATCCGTTCAAAATTGGGATACTAGGGAGAGATTGTTTCGGAAAATTAAATGTAACAAATTATTTCGCCGAATGTGATCTCGGAAATGTTATAAAAACAAAAAAGTTCCCGTTTAACGAGAACTTTTCTTATATCATATCAAACGAATCGTCAATTATCCATTGTTAATTGTCAATTGTCAATTAAACCTGGATATGTCCCCAATTCTCACCGCGCTTAATCCTATACAATTGCATTTCACTAACGCCAAAGCGCTTTGCAAGTATTTTCATTCGGGTTTTGCGATTTGGGTTTGCAAGTTCTTTCTTGAGGCGCATGACCTGCGTGATCGTCAGCTTGTGGCCGTCTGACTTCATGCGTTGCGCCATTCCCTTGATTTTCCCGGCTTTCACGCGCGGACTGTTTTTGTAGAACTCGAGGAACTCGTCTTTGGTAACCCATTTTAGGTTTTTGACGTTGTCGTTGTCGGTCGTTCGGTCGAGGTGGATCAAGTGGACCTGATCTTCGGTCGGCGGCGGCAGGAAAAGCTCCCCAACTAGTTTGTAGATAAAAATGATCTTGTTTTTGATTTTTCCGTCAACGTTCATCTTATACGGGAGAATTCGGTAACCGTTGCTTTGGCCGCCCTTCAACAGGGTGCCTTTTTCAATCGATTCGGTAAAACTCATTAATCTTCCGTAATTCGAAATCGCATAACGCATACGTAAAGGTGCGTCAATAGTGATTTCTTTAAACGTTTCAGATGCATAAAGGCGCAGCATAGTCGTTTAGGTTTTAGGTTATAATCGGTTTTGGAATCACAAAGTTAACATTAGCGACGTATTCGAAGCGGTTTTAAGATTTTTTTTGGAAATTTTTAGGTGATTTCGCATACCGCGACCAATTTTGTAGGGGTTACCTCTACAATACGACATAAACAATGCAACAAAACCCCATTATCCTGTAAGGCAATATGACGATTGCGGGAATAACTTTGTAAGGCAAGCTAAAAACAACCATTATGAAAACCGCAACCGCAACTACTGAAAAACGAAATTTCTCAAAAATCGATCAATCGGGAACCGACCCGAACCGATACGCGAGCATCTCGAATCCTGAAGAAGCTTCTTACTATACTGACGAGAACGGAAACGAACAAAAAAGCCTGATTCCCGGACTCAAAGTAAACGTGAGCACCGTGGAACGCATCGCAATGGTCGCCGCCGGATCGTATTTGCTTTACAAGGCGCTTTCCGGAAAAAAGAAAAGCATTCCGCAAAGTATCGCAGGCGGAACGATGTTGATGCGCGGCATCAGCGGCTATTGCCCAATTTACGATGCCGTGGACAAAACGGGCAAACTCTCGGGAACCAACGTGAATATCCGGACTTCCATATCGGTGAACAGACCGGTCGATGAAGTGTACAAATTCTGGAGAAACCTGGAAAATCTTCCGTTGTTCATGAAACATTTGTCGAGCGTAAACGAAATCGACAACCTCAAATCAGAATGGACGGCGACAGGCCCGAAAGGCATCGGAAAACTATCGTGGAAAGCTGAGATATTAATGGACGAGCCAGGTAAAAAACTGAGCTGGCACTCGCTTCCGGGATCGACAGTCGATAATGCAGGGAAAGTGGTATTCAGCGAAACCGGCACCAACAAAACGGACCTCGACATTACGATCTCCTATCACGCGCCACTCGGAATCGCAGGTGAGGCGGCCGCTAAATTGCTGAATCCATTATTCGAAAAAATGTTGAAGAACGACATCGAAAACTTTAAGAACCACATCGAAGTCGAGCACTATCAAATCGCTAATTAAGCCATAATACAACACAACTTGGAAAAGCACCGGATCGAAAATTCGGTGTTTTTCTTTTCAATTAAAAACACAAATATGCTCAAATATTTCAGGAAACAGACATTGCACGATATCTGGACATTGCTCAGGAACACGTTCAACGGTTTCATAAACGACCGCGCGCTAAAGTTGAGCGCTTCGTTGTCGTACTACACCGTGTTCTCGATGGCGCCCTTGTTGCTGCTCATGATTTCACTTGCGGGATTATTTCTGGGACGGGATGCGATCAATGGCCATGTGTTCCGTGAAATAAACGGATTGATCGGGGCCGAAGCCGCGCTGCAGATACAGGACGTGATCCGAAACATGGAATTGTCGGGCAAAACCACGACCGCGCTCATCATCGGTATCGTAACGCTGATAATTGGTGCTACGACCGTATTCGGCGAAATACAGGATTCGATCAATATCATTTGGAAAGTTAAGGCGAAACCAAAACGCGGCTGGGTAAAATTATTGAAGGACAGGCTTCTGTCTTCCTCGCTCATCATCGGTTTAGGATTCTTGCTCATCGTCTCGCTGATGGTGAACGGAGCGCTCGTCGCCATGAATGATTGGCTTAAAAGTTTTTTCCCTGAAATCACGCTGCTGTTATTCAACAGTATAAATGTCATCGTGAGTTTCAGTGTCATAACAATACTCTTCGCCACGATCTTTAAAGTGTTGCCAGACGCATACATCGATTGGAAACACGTACGGATTGGGGCGTTTTTCACCGCGTGTTTGTTTATGATCGGGCGTTATCTGATTGGCATTTATGTCGAAACAACCAGCACGGGAACCGCGTATGGAGCCGCCGGATCGCTGATTATCATTTTGGTTTGGGTCTATTACACGGCCGCGATTCTGTATTTCGGTGCCGAATTTACGCGCGCTTACGCCGAATTCACGGGCGCAAGGATTCGTCCCGCCGAGTACGCGGTCTATGTCGAAGAACACGAACTCGAACGCACGATAAGCGTAATTCCGACGCGAAAACAAGAAGAGAAGAAAAAAAAGGAAAAAATATAATTCAAAAGTTAAGATCATGGACACGCAACACAACCACAAGTTTGACGGAAAGGAAGACCGCAATTATCATCAGAAACCATTCGATGATGTAACCGACAACTTGCCGCAGATCGACGAAACATCGGCAAAACTAGCCGACAAGACGCCGCAAAAGGAAACCTCCGCCGAGGATGAAGATTCCGATCGGGATAAAGCCGAAGACGCCGCGGGATACGTAAGCGAAATCAACGACACCGACGTGCGCGACCAAGGCGACAGCACAAAAGACTGGGATGCCGAGAACAGTCGTACCGGGCGAAACAAGTAATTCCAATTGTGGCACGATTTTCACAATGCGGTATGGCGGAAAACTGATTTGGACATATTTCCAATGGGTCGCGAAGGTTAAATTTTGAGCAAGCGCAACCAAGTGATTCCAAAAAATGTATCTTTAATTTCCATAAATACCCCATTATGAAAAAGACAGTGTTACTTTTGATCGCGTTTTTAGGCTTCTCGGTCGCTGCATCGGCCCAGGAAAAGCCTAAGAAACAAACAAGACCGGTGACGCAGAAAGAAACGTCGCAACCCGCCCAATCCAAGGCCGAACCTACAGCCGAAGGACAACGCAACAAACAAAAAACCGAAGAGGAAATCAAAAAACGCCGTGCCGAAAACCGCGCCAAGATGGAGCAGGCCAAAAAAGGCATACGCAACAAGATCGCTTCAGACACTGTAGCCACAAAATAATATGAAACAACTCTTATTCGCTTTCGCGCTTTGCATTTCGGCAATGACGCAGGCACAACTCAAATCCGTCGCATATAAGGACGGTGCGCAAAAACTAAACGGACTGGCTTCGGCCCCCGCAAAACCATCGGCTGCAAAACCAGGTGTGTTGATTCTTCCTGCCTGGATGGGAATTACCGACCACGAAAAGGAAGTCGCACAGGAATTGACGAAATTGGGTTATTACGTTTTCATCGCCGACATTTACGGAGAAGGCAATTACCCGAAGAATCCCGGTGAAGCCGGTAAAAATGCCGGATATTACAAGGATAATTATAAGGATTATCAGCGTCGCATACAACTTGCGTTCGATGAACTTATAAAGTTCGGAGCTGCAAAAAACAACGTTGCCGCGATAGGATATTGCTTCGGCGGAACGGGCGTACTTGAAATGGCGCGCTCCGGAATGCCTGTAAACGGAGTGGTTTCGTTCCACGGCGGTCTCGGCAAAGACAAGTCGCGACAAAACGATGCGATTTCAACGAAGGTCTTGATCTGCCACGGCGCCGACGATCCCTTTGTCCCGAAAGAAGACGTGATCGCGTGCCAGCAGGAAATGCGCGATGGAAAAGCCGATTGGCAAATGATCTACTACGCGAACGCCGTCCATGCGTTTACTGAAAAAGGAGCCGGTTCCGACAATTCAAAAGGAGCCGCTTATAACGAAAAAGCCGACAAACGCTCCTGGAAAGCGCTGCAGCAATTTCTCGACGAAACGCTCAAAAAATAATTCCCTTGATTCTTTACATGATCCGCGACATTCATAGTGTCGCGGATTTTTTTTACGGCGCACGCAAATCTTTCAATCTTTTAATCTTTCAATCTTTTAATCTTTGTTATTTTTGAAAACACCAATCAACAAAACATGTCGGGACACAATCCGTTACGCCAGGATAAGACTTGCCTCAATTGCCGCCACGTAGTCGAAAAGCGCTATTGCCCGAATTGCGGACAGGAAAACACCGACTCGCGCAAAACCTTCCACCATCTTTTCATTCACTTTTTCGAGGATTTGACGCATTACGAAAATGCGTTCTGGAAAACGATCCGCCACTTGCTTTTCAAGCCGGGAAGATTGACCAAGGAATATTTGTCGGGGAAACGGTTGTCGTATCTGGCGCCAGTCCGATTGTACATCTTCATCAGTTTCGTCACATTTTTCCTGTTAGGCGTCTTGCCTTCCAAAGACGAAGACAACACGACCTCGAAAATCAAAAAAGAAATCGCAGCCAATCCGGCAACGGCCGACACGTTAGTATCCCTGAAACCGGGTGGAATCGGTGACTTTTCCATAAGCCGACCTCCCGAAGAAAAAGAAGATGACAAGAGCAAGAACCGTGACATCGACGATTTCGGTGATTTTGATAACGTAAGGGAATTCGACTCGATACAGAATTCATTGCCTGAAAGCAAAAAATTGCATGGATTTCGTTATATGTTGGAGCACAAACTTGCCGAAATCCAGGAAAAGACCGATGACAAGGATTTCGCCGACAAGCTTACCGACGGCTTCGTGCACAACGTACCCAAGGCCTTGTTTCTTTACATGCCGCTCTTCGCGTTTTGGTTGTGGGTTTTCCACGGCAAAAAACGTTGGTATTATTTCGACCATGGAATTTTTACGTTGCACTATTTCTCGTTCCTATTATTGACGATGATGGTCATGAACTGCCTCGCGACCGCGGCGGAATTTTTCGAATTCATGCCTTTCTCGGTGCTCGTCGGCCTCATGTGGTTTTGCCTTTGCGGATGGTGGTTCTTTTATTTCTTCAGGTCGCACAGCAATTTCTATGGCGAACGCAAAGCGATTTCGAGACTCAAAAGCCTTGCGCTTTACATCATCAACATGGTGCTGATCTCGATTTTTGCCGTCGGATTATTAACCTACACGATTCTTTACATGCATTGATGTAACAATTCCATCGGCGTGACAACAAATATGAACTAAATCAAGACTTATGAAAAAATACCTGATATTCGGTGCCGCGTTGCTCGTCATCTCGTGTAAAAGCACCAAAAATGATATAAATGCCGAAGTGACCGTGAACAAATACATGAACACGATTACGCAGGACGAACTTAAAAAACACCTTACGATCATCGCAGCCGACGACATGGAAGGACGCGAAACGGGTTCCGCAGGGCAAAAGAAGGCCGGCCGCTACATGATCGACCAATACAAATCGGACAAAATCGCATTCCCGACAGGCGCGACCGACTATTATCAAAAGGTTCCCGCAGCTTTCCTGAATGCGAAGCGCAATGAAAACCTGCCGGATTCCGAAAATATTTGGGCCTTTATCGAAGGCTCTGAAAAACCTGACGAAATCGTGGTCATCTCAGCGCATTACGACCACGTCGGAACAAAAGACGGAGTCGTTTACAATGGAGCCGACGATGACGGAACGGGAACGGTCGCGTTGATGGAAATCGCACAAGCGTTCCAAAAAGCCAAGAAAGACGGTTACGGGCCGAAACGTTCTATCCTGATTCTTCACGTAACGGGCGAGGAACACGGTTTGCACGGCTCGCGTTATTATTCAGAGAATCCATTGTTTCCGATCGCGAAAACGGTTGCCGACATCAACATCGACATGATCGGACGACGCGACGAACCGCACACCGCGACAAACAATTACATTTACGTGATCGGCGCAGACCGACTCTCCAGCGACCTCGATAAGATCGTGCGCGACCAGAACTCGAAGTTTACCAAGATCGATCTCGATTTTAAATTCAACGACCGAAACGACCCGAACCGTTTCTACAATAGATCGGATCACTACAATTTCGCGAAGAACGGAATTCCATCGGTTTTCTTTTTTAGCGGCGTTCACCCTGATTATCACAAACCCGGCGACGATGTCGAAAAGATCGAATTCGACGCGATGTTGAGCCGTACGAGATTGGCGTTCGTGACGGCTTGGGAGATAGCGAACAGGAAGGATAAACTTGTTGTCGATAAGGACGGAAAGTAGGTTTGGGTACAGGGTTCAGGGTGCAAGGTGCAGGGTTTTGGATAACCGGAAGTTTTTTTGTTAGAACGTATAATCGTCCGTCAAAGACATAACTGCGTGGATCTTGCACCTTGAACCTTGAACCTTGCACCCTGAACCTTGCACCCTGCACCTTGCACCCTAAACCTTGCACCCTGAACCCTGAACCCCAAAAAAAAACCATCACGGTCAAATAAGGAACCGACAAGGATTGGATGTCGGTGCGCTAAATGAGCGTAATGGCCTGAAACCGAAAAGACGAGCTTTAAAACTTCTCGTTCTTGACGATCTGAACTTTTCCGATTGGGACGGTATCGGTTGAATCCTGTGTGATCAAAACACCCAGGAGTTTTAATGGAATGTCGGGAATCTCGTCAGACGAGGCTTTGATGTCGTGAAACAAATGCTCGAAATCCTGTGGATTCAAAACCAAAGTGTCGCCTTGGTCAATGCGATGCGTGATGATATAATCGCGAATGCTCGCAACATTTATCTTTTGGATGAAAGTGAATTGTGACATTGGTTTTAGTTTTATTATTGGTTTCAGGTTTGGCGTTGTCCGGAAGACATCGAATCGAATCAACGAATCAACTCATCAACTCATCAACAACCTAAAGTTACATCTTTGACACAACGCCCTGATTCCATTTAAGTTTTCCTTAAGAACGGATGTGGGAATCTTACAAGCATCGGCGTGAAGGATAGAAGCGGCATCCTTTTTTGAGGAACGAGAAAAAGATATAGCGGATAGCCTGACAGCGGCGTTGCCAGAATTTTAAACGGGAGACAAGCCACATCCAAAGCCGGTGGCACGCCCAAAAGATCAAATCAACCTTTGTAGTCGTAGCGTTTTTTGTATTCGGCAAGCAGCGAATCGGTGAAGAAAAGCGAGTTGTAGGCGTCGCGGTTCGTCTTGTCGTTCTTGTCGTAATCGCTGAGTTTGTCGCGGTATTTCTGGAGTTGCTCGGGCGTGAGCAATTTCCTGAAATCGTCTTCCTGCCGGATCAACGTAAGGATGAACTTGCGCGTATCGTTCTCGTCCTGGCTCACGATCATTTTGTTGTAGATGGGCAACAATTCCTGGTATTGCTTGATGAAAAGTTCCTTGAACTGCGGATTTTGCAGCTCGGTGTAGTTGACGATGAAGTACGTGACCTTGCCCTTCGTCTGCCAGAACGACTCCTCGCCTTTTTCAGCCTTGTGCACGAACGTTTGGATCATCATGACCTTTTTCTCGATCGTTTCGGCCATGTAATCCTTTTGGGAAATCGCGGTCAACGGCAGAAGCAACAACAGGAACAACAGGTTTTTCA
Source organism: Flavobacterium sp. (assembly GCF_004211145.1). GTDB lineage: Bacteria > Bacteroidota > Bacteroidia > Flavobacteriales > Flavobacteriaceae > Flavobacterium. Next base: position 83,090 of record NZ_SEBS01000024.1, read on the forward strand.
TCGCGTGATTTTTTACAAAAATAAAAAAGCTCCGGTTTCCCAGAGCGTTTTCTTATTTATTAACGAATATTTTTAGAATTGGTAGCCGATTTTGAGTCCGACGCGTGGCGTCCATTCATCGACGTTGCGGTTGTCAACAAACCCTTTTCCTTTGATTTCTAGTTTCCACATTATTCCCGCAAAAGGATCGATGGCTAGATTTCCGAGTTTGATTTTATATCCGAGTTCAGGGCTGAATAGTGAAAAATAGGAATATGTTCCGTCAAAATTTTCACCACCAAAATCTTCGTCAAACTTAATATTTCCGTATGAAAGATAGTTGCCAAGATATGGTCCACTGTTTTTACCCATGAAATACGTGCGTTGGCCGATTTCTACGACAAAACCATTTCCGTCGAGATCGTCCCCCGGAACTTCATATTTCATCATACCGTATGTGATGTTCACGATTTTCGACGAATAATAACTAAACTTTTTGTCTTTCATCGTCTTTGTTTGGTTGTTTCCAAGGAATTCGATGCTGAGCCCGACTTGATTCAGTTCAGGAAACGATCCGATTGCCGAAACCGTCACTGCTTTATCGTATACGCTCGTCATGCTCGCAGTTTTTGTTTCTCCATTGTCGGTCGTGGTCGTAGTCGTAACCGTTGTGGTTTGTGCATAATTGGCCGTAAATGCAAAAAGTGCGATGGCCAGAAGTGATCTTTTCATTATCAGGTGTTTTAGGTTAGTGGGTGTGAAATTACTAAAGCCTGATTTTCGAAATGTTAAAAAATCTTTAAAAGAGGTGCTGATGTTGGAATGATGCAAGGTTTTGGGGGGAAAGTGCAAAGTGAGTGCTTGAGTGCCTGAGTGCCTGAGTGCCTGAGTGCCTGAGTGCTGAGTGCTGAGTGCTGAGTGCTGAGTGCTGAGTGCTGAGTGCTGAGTGCTGAGTGCCTGAGTGCCTGAGTGCCTGAGTGCAAATTTCGAACATACGAAACAATATTCTTAGCGCTAAATAACAATTCTGTGTGACTTTTTTCACCTTTAGAAAACGGAGTTGATTTTTACAGAATCGAAACTCAGGCACTCAGGCACCTAGCACTCAGGCACTCTCTTCACGGAATCTCAAAATACACAAAACTCCTATCATCAGGCTCAAAAGTCCTAAAGTCGATTCCCAGCGCGTAATCGATGGACGTTTTGAGTCGCGAGAAATCGGTGGCTTTTACGATATACAGTTTCGCGCCGACGTTTCGGCAATTCGTGATGGTGACCTCGCTGATCGATGTCGAAAGGATCACGACGGGAACGTTTTTCCAGAGTTCCGACGATTTTATCATCGACAACACTTCCTCGCCTGTTCGGATCGGCATGTTCAAATCGAGGAAGACGAGCGTGTCTTCGCCGGGCGGTTGGTTGAGCAGTGAAAGAAATTCGTCGCTTCGGCCAAAGACCAACATTTCTTTCCCGTACGAGGAAACGATTTCCTGAAACAACATTTGATCGTCACGATCGTCGTCGACGTAAATTACCATAACCCGAATTTTGAAATCCTAATTTACGTTACTCAATTGAAACTGAGTTACACAATTTCGACTTTTTGAGGAAATTGAATTTTTTATTTGTTGTAGAAATCGTCGGTCAGGATTCCGAGCATCGCATCGTAGCCTTCCAAAAATACTTCGGCCATCGTCAATCCCATGCCATGGAATAGATTTTCGCTGAACTCACTTTGCAATTTTTCATCCTTGAGCGGAATGCATACGAATCGTTTCTTGTCGTTTTTGTCTTTGGAAACTATGGCGAACAGCGCCTTGATTTCGTTCGACTCGTCAAGAATGAACTTATAAAATGTAGCGGTTGCGTCCATCCTGTTGTAGGCGAAGTATTTTTCAAGACGATAGCCGGGCTTTTTGAGATTTCCGTCGGCGTCGAATGGCTTTTCGATCCCGTCGGTCAAAAAATCGAGTTCCTCAGCAGTCGTCCCTGATGTCGAGTTACAGATGATATTCAAATATCGCAGCGTCGAGAACGTCGCTTTCCTGTTGAACTTTCCCGACTCGTCTCTGATTTGAAACGATGTGGAACCTTTCGGGCCGATGTCGATCGCCGTGTAATGGATGCGGCCTTTCGAGACGAAGTGCGCAATGACCGAGACGCCTTTGGTCTTTCCTGTCTTTTTTTCGACGAGTCGTCGGTAGAAGAACCGTTTGTCGCCGTAGTCGAAGATATCGATCATCAGGAAATCGTAACCTTCTTTCCCGATGTCGGCGCCGCTTCCTAATTGTTCACGATAGCCGCTTATAAGATAAACGAGTTCATCGGGCGTTGTCGTAACCGTCGTCGTTCGTTGCTGGGCCGAAATTCCCGACGAAATCAAAAGTAGCAGCAGTCGTAAAACCGTCTTCATATCGCGCATTTGCCTCAGAATAAGAATCGAATATGCAGTAAAACAAAAAAAGGCCCCGATCTCTCGAAGCCTTTCCAAATCTAAGGGTGGATGACGGGGGTCGAACCCGCGACCTTCGGCACCACAAACCGACGCTCTAACCAACTGAGCTACAACCACCATGTTTTTGCGAGGGCAAAGATAAGCCAATAACTATCTTTTACAAACAAAAATGAAAAAAAATTATATCAAATCTGCTAAACTATTGACTGCCACATAACGTTCGGCCGTAAAACCTTCGGCCAAATCCACACCGATCAAACGTCCCAAATCCTGGGCGCGGTAATCCAGGCTCTCCAAAAAGTTCTTGGTAGCGATCGGCGTCACGGGATCTTTGCTGTTCGCGTCGTAAAATTGCGATTTATACGCCATGATCGCCTCTACCCTTTTCGCATTGTAATTTGTAATGTCGACGACGAAATCAGGTGTGATGTTTTTCCATTGGATGTAATGATAGACGACTTTGGGGCGCCACGCCTGCTGAGTTTGTCCGTCGTATTCGGTTTCGATTTTGCGAAGCCCCGACAAAAAACAGGCGTCCGACACCAATTTACTTCCTTTTCCATGGTCGATGTGACGGTCGTCGATCGCGTTGCACAACACGATTTCAGGCTGGTATTTTCGGATCATGCGGATCACGGCGAGTTGGTGTTCCTCGTCGTTCACGAAAAAACCGTCGCGCATATTTAAGTTCTCGCGCACCGAAACGCCGAGTATTTTCGCCGCATCGGCCGCTTCCTGGTCGCGTATCGCCGCCGTTCCGCGCGTACCGAGTTCGCCTCTGGTCAAATCGATGATGCCTACGGTTTTCCCGAGTGCGATTTCTTTTGCGATCGTGCCGCCGCAGCCGAGTTCGACATCATCGGGATGGGAACCGAAGGCGAGTATGTTTAGTTTCATTGTTGATTTGTTGATTTGTTGATTTGTTGATTTGAATCATTGCCTTCCGTTGGGCTTATAGTTCAAAATTCGTGATTCGTTGATTCGTTGATTCGTTGATTCGTTGATTTGTTGATTTGTTGATTTGTTGATTTGAATCGTTGCCTTCCGTTGGGCTTATAGTTCAAAATTCGTTATTCGTTATTCGTTGATTCGTTGATTTGTTGATTTGTTGATTCGTTGATTTGAATCATTGTCTTCCGTTGGGCTTATAGTCCAAAATTCGTTATTCGGGATTCGTTGATTCGTTGATTCGTTATTCGTTGATTCGTAGATTTGTAGATTCGTTATCGATTATCCATTTTTCGTTATTCGTTATTCGTTATTCGTTATTCATTATTCATTATCAATTATCCATTATCAATTATCCATTATCAATTACCCATTATCCATTTAAAATTTAATGTTTTCAAATTTCCAACCCATTATCAACGAATTTCGAATTTCGAAGTTTTTGAATTCCTGAACCATTAAAGGCACTTCTTCACAGTCAACGCCTTATTCACCGTCTCAAAAAATTCCTTCTCCGCGACGCTGTCTTTCGTGATTCCGCAGCCCATGAATAATTGCGCTTGATCGTCGATGATTTTCATGCAACGCAGGTTCACGTACAGATCGGTTCCGGTTTCGAGATTCAACTCGCCTACGAATCCCGAATAGAATTCGCGGTCGTAACCCTCGTTGGCTAAAATGAATTCACGCGCCGCTTGCTTCGGTAGGCCGCAGACCGCCGGTGTCGGGTGCAACGTGAAAATCACGTCGGGTAAATGATTGTTCGAAGCCAATTGTCCTTTAATGTCGGTTCGGATGTGCAGCAGATTGCCGGCTTGGTACGTATACGGTTCGCTCAATTCGATTTCCGAAACCAGGCCTTCGAGGCTGTTCCAGATGAAATCCGTCACGAAACGCTGTTCCTCCCGCTCTTTTCTTGGCCATTCGACATTCGCGTCTCCCTGGAATTTCTGGGTTCCCGCGAGCGCCATCGTTTCGAACGAATTTCCGTTTGCCTTGAGTAATTTCTCGGGCGTCGCGGCCATCCAGATATTCGTTTCGGGATGGAACCACAAATACACGAACGCTTTGGGGTACGCCCAGGCGAGTTTTTTGAAGGCTTCAAAAATGTCGAAATCCTCGAGTGCGACCTTTTCAGTGCGCGACAGGACGACCTTGTCGAACGTTCCTTCCTTGATTTCGGCGACGGCTTTATTGACAAGCGCTTCAAAATCCTTTTTGGCGATTTCGTCTATTTCAAGTTCGGGCGCATTCAACGTCACATCTTTCGGCAAAAACGCAACGCTTTCAATATCCGATTCCAATTCGGGCAAATACAGCATGTCGTCACCTGCGAAAGGCGCGAACACGAAACCCGAAACGTCGCATTTGTTACAGCCGTGCGATACGCGATCGCGTTGAAACATTCCCGAAACCGTGGTTTCGTCGGGCTTTCGGAATAGTACGAACGGTTTCCCGTCGCTGAGACAACTTTGTGCTTTCTCGAAAAATTCCATCAGCGTTTCCTTGGTAAGACCATGTTCGTGAGCTTACACAATGAGATCAGGTTGTCGTTCTCGTCGGTAATCTTTATTTCCCACAAATGGATCGTTCCGCCTTTGTGGATGATGCGCGCCGTTCCGTAAACCGTGCCTTCGCGTTTCGCCTTGACGTGGTTTGCCGAAATTTCGATGCCACGCACTTCGCGTTCGGCCGTATCGATGAACATGAGCGATGCCGCACTCCCAACCGATTCGGCAAGTGCGACCGATGCGCCTCCATGCAACAATCCCATCGGCTGGTGCACTTTTGGCGTAACGGGCATTTTGGCTTTCAGGAAATCGGGGCCGGCGTCGATGAATTCCATCTCGAGCGTGGCCATCAAAGTGTTTTCTTTTGAAAATGCGTTGCACATCGCAAGCACTTTTTCTTTGTCGAACATAGTGTTGTATTTCGCGTAAAATTACGAAAAGGAATCGGTATGCCCGAATGGATTTTAGAGCGAAATCCGTTATATTTATCGGCAAAAAAGCACACGTGAAAAAACTTTACGCCTTACTTTTCATGACTTCGGCCGTTCTCGCCCAGGCGCCCGCGATCGACTGGCAACGTACGATCGGCAGTAACGGCCAGGACGGCATCTCGACGATCGCACAAACTCCAGACGGCGGTTATCTCGTCGGCGCAAATTCCCAGGCGTCCGACATTTCAGGCGAGAAGACTGAAGCGGGCCGCGGCCAAACCGATTACTGGGTCCTGAAAACCGACAGCATCGGAAACATCCAGTGGCAGCGAACCATCGGCGGAAACGACACCGACATTCCCACGAAATACATCGTTTTGCCCGACGGAAGCAGCGTCATTCTAGGCTATTCATACTCCAACGCAAATTTCGAAAAGACACAAAATTCAAAGGGTTTCAGCGATTTTTGGATCGTAAAATTGTCGGCAACGGGTCAGATAATCTGGCAACATACTTACGGCGCGAACATGTTCGAAATGACGGGCGATATAATCGCGACGACCGACGGCGGCTTCCTCATCGGCGGCACATCGACTTCAGGCATCGACGGCGACAAGACCGAAGCCTCGCGCGGCCAAACCGATTATTGGATATTGAAACTGGATTCGTCGGGCAACATCCAATGGCAAAAAACGTTGGGCGGAAGTTCCTATGACACGCTTACATCGGTCGTACAAACCAATGACGGGAACTTCATTTGCGCCGGCTATTCGATGTCAGGAATTTCAGGCGACAGGACGCTCGCAAATCCGTGGCTCGACGATTCCTGGGTCGTAAAATTAAGCGCTACGGGAACGATTTTGTGGCAACGCGCCTACAATTTTTCAGAAGTATCGTCGGTGATCGAATTGTCTGACGGAAATATACTTTTGGGCGGAACCAGAGCGATTTCAGGGCCTGTCGGACGCAGCGCGCTTTCGTATCTGTTCAAGTCGGTAGTCGTAAAAACAAATGCGTCGGGACAAGTGATCTGGACCTACGAGGAACAACCGATAACGGGCGAATGTCGCGTTTCAGAACTTCTCGAATTTCCCGATGGCGGAATTTACTTCACATCCTACGCGACCGAACCGACATTCCGCGGCATGCTAACCAAGCTCAACGCGAGCGGAACCTTGGCCTGGAACCGCATTTTCGCGAACGACCAAAGTACGTTCGCTATGTCGCTGTGCAAGGCTTCGAACAATTCGATCATCGTCGGGCTGAGTTCGAACGCGGGAATCTTCGGAGACAAAACCGAGGAATCGCGCGGCATGAGCGACGTTTGGATCGTAAAGTTCAGCCCCGAACAATTGTCGGTCGCACAAATCGAAACAGAGGCGTTTTCAGTCTATCCGAACCCTGTAAAATCCCAACTCAACGTCAAAAGCGTCGCCAATGCCAAGGTCACGGTGCGCAACGCTTTGGGCCAGCGACTTATCTCAATAATTTCAGCAACTGAAACCGCCGCGATCGATTTCCCGTTTGGGCCGGGAACGTATTTGGTGACGATCGAGAACGAAAATTCGCAAGCGACCAAAACCGTCAAAGTCATAAAATAACATACTTTTACAAACCGAAACACGTTACATAGTACAAACCGAACCACATGCGTAATTTTATTCTGCTTTTTTCCATAGGATTTTTGATTTGCCTTTCGTCTTGCCGCAGCGATTTCGAGTTCCAACACAGCGTTGGCGGATTGCGTTTCTCTCGCGATACGGTGTATCTCGACACGGTTTTCGCGAACATCGGCTCGAGCACGTACACGCTCAAAGTATACAACCGAAGCGACAAAGACATCAGCATCCCGACGATCCAACTCGGAAAAGGGCTCGATTCCAAATACCGCATCACGGTCGACGGCATGACGGGCGAAAACAACCGCGTTTTCCACAACGTCGAAATGCTCGCAAAAGACAGCATGTACATTTTCATCGAGACGACTACGGGCGTGGCCGACGCCGATCCAACAACGTTTTTATACACCGACCAAATCCTGTTCGGGGAAACCGGAAACTTCCAGGACGTCGATTTGGTGACGCTTGTCCAGGACGCATATTTTTTATATCCGAAACGCGATGAGGACGGGAATTTCCTCGAATACCTGCAGATCGGAGAAGATCTTGTCGAAGGTTTCGTACTCGACCACGCCGATCCCGTGAACGGCGACGAATTTGTTTTCGGGAACGATAAACCGTACGTGATCTACGGATTGGCCGCGGTTCCGGCGAACGAAACGCTCACGATCCAACCCGGGGCGCGCGTGCATTTCCATGATCTCTCAGGAATTATTTTAGCCGACGGAGCGACCATAAACGCTTTGGGCGCGCCATCTACAGCCGATACGCAAGACAACCAGATCATTTTTGAAGGCGACCGCCTCGAACCCGATTTCTCGGATATTCCGGGGCAATGGTTCGGTATCTGGCTCACGGGTAACAGTACCGGAAATTTTGCATACGCTACATTAAAGAACGGCATCGCTCCTATTTACGCCCAGAATGCGACGGTCAACCTCGATAAAGTACAGATTTACGACAATTCCCAATACGGTATTTACGGACAGACATCGACGATTACGGCAACGAACGTCGTGGTGAACTCGGCGGGAACGGCGACCGTTGCGTGCTTGTTCGGCGGAACGTATAATTTTACGCATTGCACAATCAACAACAATTTCGTGAGCTCACAGCAAACGGCCGTTTGGCTGAATAATTATGCCGAAGTGGACCAGGCAGTCGTCACCGAGCCGCTTTTGGCAGCAAACTTCACGAACTGCATCATCTTCGGGTCAAACCAACGCGAACTTTTGCTCGATAAGAACGACGACGATACGTTCAATTTCAACTTCACGAAATGCCAGATCAAGTACGGACAGGTCGGAAACGAATTGTACAACTTCCTCGATGACGAAACGAACATCGTGAAAGGTGGAAATCCGCGATTCAGGAATATTAACGAGAATGAGTTGATGATAGGCGAAAATTCGGATGCGCGCGGTTTTGGTATCGATACCGATGTCGACGTCGATATTCTCGAAAACCCGAGGATTGATCCGTTCGATCTGGGCGCGTACAACTGGACGACTTTCGAGGATTGATCATCGCCCGCGTTAGGGATGCGAGTGGAAAGCCCGCAGTGCGACGCAGGAGCGCGAGGACTTGGAACGGGCAGCCCGGCGGCGGCTCATTGACTTTTGACTTTACCCAAAACCTTACAGCCGGCGCAACGCCCAAAAAATTATTTTAAAAGTTGAATTTTAAATTTTGGATGTGGCGATACAATTCATAATTTATAATCCAAAATTAAAAATAACGCAGTAAATTTGCACGCGTAAACACAACTCATCTTACCATGATCCATTTCTTCGGAAACGAAAGCGATGTCGTCTTTGCAGTACAAACGCAAGGCCCGATATCGGACGAAAACGTATCAAAATTAAACTGGTTATTCGCCAACGCGCACCAAATACAGAAATCCGTCCTCACGGATTTTTTTGTTGGACCACGTGCCGCAATGGTCACGCCCTGGAGCACGAATGCCGTCGAAATTACCCAGAACATGGGCATCGAAGGAATTATCCGAATCGAGGAATTCCTGAAGGTCGACGAACCTTTCACGGGTTTCGACCCGATGTTGTCGCAGAAATATCCCGAATTGAACCAGGATATCTTCACGATCAACATCACGCCCGAACCAATCCTCGAAATTTCGGACATCGCCGCGTACAACAAACAGGAAGGTTTGGCGCTCAACGACGAGGAAGTCGAGTATTTGAATAATCTGTCTGAAAAACTCGGGCGCAAATTGACCGACTCTGAAGTATTCGGATTTTCGCAAGTCAACTCGGAACACTGCCGACACAAGATCTTCAACGGAACTTTTGTGATCGACGGAGAAGAAAAACCGACGTCGCTTTTCAAACTCATCAAAAAAACGTCGGCCGAATTTCCCGGAGAAATCGTATCGGCCTACAAAGATAACGTCGCATTCATCAAAGGACCGAAAGTCACGCAGTTCGCACCAAAAACGGCTGACAAACCTGATTTCTATTCTGAAAAAGAATTCGAATCGGTGATCTCATTGAAAGCCGAAACACATAATTTCCCGACGACGGTCGAGCCGTTCAACGGAGCCGCGACGGGTTCGGGCGGAGAAATCCGCGACCGTTTGGCCGGTGGACAAGGTTCGTTGCCACTCGCCGGAACCGCCGTTTATATGACGTCGTACTCGCGTCTCGAAAATGATCGAAACTGGGAAAACGGAATGCCGGAGCGCAAATGGTTATACCAAACGCCGATGGACATTTTGATCAAGGCGTCTAACGGAGCGTCGGATTTCGGGAATAAATTCGGACAACCGCTGATCACGGGTTCGATCCTGACGTTCGAGCACGAAGAAAACGACCGACGCCTCGCCTTTGACAAAGTCATCATGCAAGCGGGCGGAATCGGTTATGGAAAGGCCGACCAATCGATCAAGAAAAAACCGCAACAAGGTGACAAAGTCGTCATTTTGGGCGGTGAAAACTATAGGATCGGAATGGGCGGAGCTGCGGTTTCGAGTGCCGATACGGGCGCTTTCGGTTCAGGAATCGAACTCAATGCAATCCAACGCTCAAATCCTGAAATGCAAAAACGCGCCGCAAACGCGATCCGCGGCCTCGTCGAAAGCGACAACAACCCAATCGTCTCGATCCACGATCACGGCGCCGGCGGACACTTGAACTGTTTGAGCGAACTCGTTGAGGAAACGGGCGGAAAGATAAACCTCGACGCGCTTCCTGTGGGCGATCCGACATTGTCGGCCAAGGAAATCATCGGGAATGAATCACAGGAACGAATGGGATTGGTCATCGGCCAGGACGATATCGAATTCCTGCACAAGGTTGCCGAGAGAGAACGTTCCCCGATGTACGAGGTCGGTGATATCTTGAACAACCACCGATTCACGTTCGAATCAGAAACCACGGGCGCAAAACCAATGGATTTCGCGATCGAAGACATGTTCGGTTCGTCGCCGAAAACGATAATGAACGACGTTTCGATACACCGCGACTACAAAAACCTGAACTATTCCCAAGCCGATTTCCAGACATATCTCGAGGCGGTTCTGCAACTCGAAGCCGTCGCGTGCAAGGATTGGCTCACGAACAAAGTCGACCGTTGCGTGGGCGGACGCGTGGCAAAACAACAATGTGCAGGTCCGTTGCAATTGCCGATGAACAATGTCGGCGTGATGGCGTTGGATTTCAACGGGAAAGAAGGGATCGCGACCTCGATCGGCCACTCGCCTATCGCCGCGATCATCGATGCGAAAGCCGGAAGCCGGAATGCGATCGCCGAATCACTTTCAAACTTGATCTGGGCACCGATAAAATCAGGACTCTCAGGCGTTTCGCTGTCGGCGAACTGGATGTGGCCGTGCAAGAACGAAGGCGAAGATGCGCGTTTGTATGAAGCAGTCGAAGCGTGTTCAGACTTCGCGATCGCTTTGGGAATCAACATCCCGACGGGAAAAGATTCGCTTTCAATGAAACAGCGTTATCCTGACGGAGACGTGATTTCCCCGGGAACCGTGATCATTTCGGCGGCCGGAAATTGCACCGACATCACGAAAGTCGTCGAACCTGTATTGAAAAAGAACGGCGGCAATATCTACTACATCAACCTTTCACAGGATTCGCACAAATTGGGCGGATCGTCGTTTGCGCAAATCCTCAACAAGATCGGAAATGAAGCTCCGGACGTTACCGACGCCGCGAGCTTTAAGAAGACATTCGACGTTTTGCAACAATTGATTTCGAATGGAAAAATCGCAGCCGGACACGACATCGGAAGCGGTGGTTTGATCACGACCTTGCTTGAAATGTGTTTCGCTGACGTGAACCTCGGCGCCCAATTCGACTTGACGAAAATCAATGAGAATGACACGATCAAACTGTTGTTCTCGGAGAATATCGGGATCGTTTTCCAGGCCGATGCTTCGGTTGAAAAGACATTGAAATCAAATGATATCGAGTTTTTCAACATCGGGAAAGTCGTCGAAGGAAATACGGTAACGATCGCAAACGCCGACGACAACATCAGCCTGAACGTAGCTGAAATGCGCGATGTTTGGTACAAGACATCGTATTTGCTCGACACGAAACAATCGGGCGAGAAGAAAGCGAAAGAACGCTTCGACAATTATAAGAACCAACCTTTGAGGTTTGAGCTTCCGACACATTTCGACGGAAAGAAACCGCAGATCGATTCCTCGAAACCGAAGCCGAAGGCCGCGATCATCCGTGAAAAAGGTTCGAATTCGGAACGCGAAATGGCAAATGCCATGTATCTCGCGGGCTTCGATGTGAAAGACGTGCACATGACCGATTTGATTTCAGGTCGCGAAACGTTGGAAGACATCCAATTCATTGGCGCGGTCGGCGGATTCTCGAATTCGGACGTACTCGGTTCGGCCAAAGGCTGGGCGGGCGCATTCCTTTATAATGAGAAAGCGAAAACGGCTTTGGAGAATTTCTTCAGACGCGAAGACACGCTTTCAGTTGGAATCTGCAACGGTTGCCAGTTGTTCATCGAACTTGGGTTGATCAATCCGGGACACAATGTGAAACCGAGAATGTTGCATAACGATTCAGCCAAACACGAATCCGGATTTACGTCGGTGAAAGTACAGGAAAACAATTCGATAATGCTGTCGACGTTGGCGGGAACGACTCTGGGCGTTTGGATTTCACACGGAGAAGGAAAGTTCGAGTTGCCGATGAGCGAAGACAATTACGAAGTCGTAGCCAAATACGGTTACGAAGGTTATCCCGCAAACCCGAACGGTTCGCATTATGACGTCGCGATGTTGTGCGACGTTACGGGCCGACACCTGGTTACGATGCCGCACATAGAACGGTCGGTTTTCCAATGGAACTGGGCGAATTATCCTGATGGCCGACAGGACGAGGTCACGCCTTGGGTGGAAGCGTTCGTGAATGCGCGTAAATGGTTGGAAAAGGTTGATTAATTGGTTAGCCGACGTTTTAGGAAATTACAGTATCACTGACCAGTTAAGGGATTAATCGGTATTCAAATATTTTTTACCATTAAGAAGTTAAGTTTAGTTAAGGCAAACCATAATCTTAACTGCTCTTAACTTCTTAATGGTTTTGAAAACAACGCGGAGAATCTTAATGTTATTAATGAGCTAATGGTTTAGAAAAAATCCGCGTAGCAAATCTGTCTGGTTCATGCTTCGCGCCAAAAAAAATCCACAGTACAAATTCATAGCAAAAAAAGTCCACGGTGACACGTTTTTGCCAATTCGGGTCCGATACCAAAATGAAAGATAAGCTCCAAAAACTCCATCAAACCTGGGACGCCGACCCGAACCGGGGCATTCCCGGAACCGAACGCAACGTGACGTTCAACGAACTCGCGAGTTCAATCGTAAGTCTCGGGCCGTTCTATTATTATGTGGTGGATTTCTCCGATGGGTCGATTTCGAATACAAGCAATTCGTTTCAGGAAATGCTCGGACTTAATCCTACATCGTTGAAATTCAGCGAGATCATTTCCAGTTTCCACCCTGATGACATGGACCTGATCATGCGGCTCGAAGCCGGCGTGGCGCAATTTTTCTTCAAGAATGTCACGCCCGAAAAACTCATGCGGTACAAAAGCAGTTTCAATTTCAGGATCAGGTTGGCGAATGGTGACTATGCGCTGTTCAACCATCAGGCGATGATGCTTACGCTCGGTCCCAACGGCGGTTACGGCAAAGCGATCAACATCCACACGCGCATCGACCATTTGACCGAGGTCAACAACGAGCGTTTCTCGATCATCGGATTGGATGGCGAACCGTCGTTCTTGAACATCCCGCTCGACGATTCCCAAAGTTCGTTTTCTTTTTCGGCCAAGGAAATCCAGGTCATAAAAGATCTGAGCGACGGGCTCGACAGCGAGGAAATCGCGACCAAACTCTTCATAAGTCCGCACACGGTCAAGACGCATCGCAAGAACATCCTGCAGAAATCGGGTTGCAAAAACGTCGCGCAGCTAATCAAGATGTGCGTGTTGCAAGGTTTGATTTGATTATTTTAAGCGGATTCAAGCCCAAAAGATTCTCAAAAATTTAGATGGCATTTTAAACTTCCATTCGCAATTCCGCATCGCTTTTTTTAATAATTTGCACAAAATAAAATCCCAATAATGGCCAGCATCACACGCCTGTTCGATTTCCCATATCATCAGCAGAAAAACTATAACATCCCTGACGCTTTAGTCACCAAGCACGACGGCAAATGGATCAAGACTTCGACCGACGAATATCTTGCGCAAGCCAACACAGTATCGCGCGCACTACTGCGGATGGGCGTGCAGAAAGACGACAAGATCGCAGTGATTTCGTCGGCCAACCGCACCGAATGGCACATTCTCGACATCGGGATTTTGCAGACGGGCGCACAAAACGTTCCCGTGTATCCGACGATCACCGAAGAAGAATACGAATACATTTTGAACCATTGCGAAGCGAGCTATTGTTTCGTGTCGGATGAAACCGTTCTCCAAAAAGTGAACTCGGTGAGGAAAAACCTTCCCAAACTCAAGGAAGTGTATTGTCTCGACGAGATTTCAGGTTGCGAGAACTGGTCGAAAATCCTCGAATCAGGGAAGGACGAAAGCAATCAGGCCGAAGTCGAGGCGCGCAAAGACAGCATTACGACCAAAGATCTCGCGACTATAATCTATACGTCAGGAACGACGGGACGCCCGAAAGGTGTTATGTTGTCGCATGAGAACATCGTGTCGAACGTACTCGGAAGCGAAAAAAGAATCCCGTTCGACGCAGGCAGGACGCGTGCGATGAGTTTCCTGCCGATCTGCCACATCTTCGAGCGCATGGTCGTTTATTTGTACCAATATTACGGTGTCGGCATCTATTTCGCCGAATCCATCGACAAGATCAGCGAGAACATCCAGGAAGTCAAGCCCAACGTGATGACCGTCGTACCGCGACTTCTCGAAAAAGTATATGAAAAAATCCACGCCAAAGGCAGCGAGCTCACGGGAATAAAATACAAGTTGTTCTTCTGGGCGATCGGGCTCGGCGAACGCTACCAACCTTATGGACAAAACGGCTGGTGGTACGAATTCCAGCTGAAATGGGCGCGCAAGATCATCTTCAGCAAATGGCGTGACGCGCTCGGCGGAAATCTAAACATGATGGTTTCGGGAAGCGCTGCGTTGCAACCGCGTTTGGCGAGAATGTTCGCCGCGGCCGATATCGCCGTCATGGAAGGCTATGGTCTTACCGAAACGTCGCCCGTAATCGCCGTGAACGACATGCGCAACCACAACTTCAAGATAGGAACCGTCGGGAAACCGATAGAAAACGTCGAAGTCAAGATCGCCCAGGACGGAGAAATCCTGTGCAAAGGCCCGAACATCATGATGGGTTATTTCAAAGACGATGCGAAAACGGCCGAAGTCATCACCGAAGGTTATTTCCACACGGGCGACATAGGCGAAATCGACAGCGAAGGTTTCCTCAAGATCACCGACCGCAAAAAGGAAATGTTCAAGACGTCGGGCGGGAAATATATCGCTCCCCAATTGCTCGAGAACGCCATGAAACAATCGCGTTTCATAGAACAGGTAATGGTTATCGGCGAAGGCGAGAAAATGCCTGCCGCGTTCATCCAACCGAATTTTGGGTTCGTGAAAGATTGGGCGCGCATCCACAAACTGGAGATCGGCGAAGAACCTCAGGATATCGTGTGCAACGAAGCCGTCAAAACCCGCATCTCAGAAGAAATCGAAAAGATAAACGACAAATTCGGGAATTGGGAAAAAGTCAAGAAGTTCGAACTCACGCCGCAAATCTGGTCGATCGACGGTGGCGAATTGACTCCGACGCTAAAACTCAAACGCAAAAACATCCTCGAAAAATACAAAGACCTGTACCAGAAAATTTACGGTCAACGATAAAAACGCTCCCTTAATCGGGAGTTTTTTTTTGTCTCAAAAATTGTCAGGGAAAACGTTTGCGGTTACGATTAATCGTCTAATTTTACGCCCCGAAACAAAAAATTTAAAATGAAAAAATTCTACTCAATTGGCTTACTATTAGCCGGTATGGCATCATTTGCACAAGCCGGAAGCCTCGACGCCACTTTTGGGACTGGCGGTCAGGTAATCACATCAATCAACACAGGCGCCGACAAAGCGTTCGGAGTTGCGTTGCAGGCCGACGGGAAAATCGTCGTTGCCGGAATGACAACAAACGCGACGACGGGTAAAGACTTCGCCGTGGTTCGTTACAACTGGAACGGGTCGCTCGACACGACTTTCGGAACAGGCGGAATCGTCACGACCGACGTACAACTTGGCAGCGAAGACGAAGCGAATTCGATCGCGATCCAAGCCGACGGAAAAATCGTCCTTGCCGGTTATTCTGACGACGGAAGCCAGAAAAAAGGCGCGCTCGTGCGTTACAACACCGACGGTTCACTCGACACATCGTTCAACACGACAGGAAAAGTGGTGACGTCTTTTGAAGGAACGACACAGGCTTGTAATATCAGCGTCGTGAAAATCCACGCACTTACAGGAAACATCATCGTCGGTGGAAACACGATGACGACGACTACGAAGGCAAAACCGGTCGTGGCTCGTTACACGTCGGCCGGAGTGCTTGACACGACATTCAATACGACAGGAATTCGTTTGATGTGGCTCAACAACCTCGACCAACAATATTTGATGAACGTCGAAGATTTGACGGTTCAGACAAATGGAAAAATCACGGCCGTGGGCTGGAGAGATTTCCCGTCACAACCTTGGTCGAACAACGGTTGGGCCGGACGCATCAACGCGAACGGAACGATGGACACGACCTTCGACACTGACGGAGCGAACGACTTCAACGGTTCTTTCAACGGAAACGACAAGATCTTTTCAATGTTCCTGAAATCCGACAACACGATCGTTGCGGCAGGAAGCAGCGACATCTCGGCACAGAACTACGCGTTTACCATTTTCGAGATCGCGTCGACCGGAGCGCTTGGAGCTTCGGCAAACCAGGAAGCGGTTTCATTCAACGCGTTGCACACATCAATGGCGTACCGCGTACAGCAGGACGTCAGCGGTCGTTTCGTAATGGCGGGTTCGACTGGAAACACGACGACGCGTTCATTCGCGTTGAGCCGCATCAATGCAGATTACACGATCGACAATACATTTGATGCCGATGGAAAAGTAACGACGAACTTTAGCGCAAACGCAATGAGCGAAGCTTTTGACATGACGATCCAAACCGACAACCGAATCCTTGCAGTCGGTTACACAGGAAACGACTTTGCTTTGGCGCGTTACCTTTCAGGAAACGATTTGGCCGCTCAACAAGTCAAGACTTCGAAAATTGCACTTTACCCGAATCCTGCGAACAGCGTGATTTCTTTCAACGATGTCGACGCGAAATTGGCGGGAAGCACTTTTGCAATCTATAATACGGTTGGACAAAAAGTACTTTCAGGCGCTTTCAACGGTTCGATCGCGGTAAGCGAATTGGGTCAAGGCGTTTATTACGTGAAATTTGACAACGTTGCGGAAACATTCAACTTCGTGAAAAAATAATTTGTTTAGAACAAATTTGATGAAAGGCCTTCGATTGTTCGAAGGCTTTTTTTTTATACATATAAGTTCAGGTAGCTTAATCGAACGCAAGTTGATCGAGTTTTACGACAATTGAGATCTTTGAACCATTAAGAACATTAAATACATTAAGCTAACAAAAACCTACTACGACAATTCTGAAAACTCCAAGAGTCAAGTCATAAACTTAATGCTCTTAATGTTCTTAATGGTAAAAAAAAGCCTTCGATTCAATTCGGAGGCTTTTTTTTGTGTCAAATTTCAATGCGAAATGTTATGTAAGTTATTTTATCCGCGACTTTTAAAATGAGGGTATGAGATTAGTCGAAGAAATATGCTGCAGAAGATAATTTTTTTGAACCATTAAGAACATTAAATACATTAAGCTAACAAAAACCTACTACGACAATTCTGAAAACTCCAAAGAGTCAAGTCATAATATTAATGCCCTTAATGTTCTTAATGGTAAAAAATTTCTCCGCAACCCTAAACCCCAAACCTCTACTCCACTCTCAAAACATCCGTTTTCTCCGAAACCCCATTCTCATTCACCGCCTCAATCCTAAAATAATACGCCTTCTTCAAATCCATCGCCTTGAACCAATATTCGTTGAAATCGTGGATCATGATGCAACTGTACAATTTGTCGGGCGCGGTTCCGTAATATAAGTTGTATGCGAACGCGTTGTCGACGGGCTGCCATTTTATGTAGGCGCTGCGTTTGTCCTTGTCGGTGCGAAGTACGATGAGTTGCCCGACCTTGTTCGGTTTTTCTCCATTTCCATTTCCGAAGACGCGCAACCCGCTGATCGCGAATTTTCCCGTCGGAACATGAATATTTTCGAGCCTGATAAACCGAGTATTTACTGGCTTTTCAAGTTCGATGTAATCGTGCGGAACGTCGCTCGTGTTTTTGCTTTTGTCTACGAGAAGCGTCCATTTCTTTCCATCGTTTGACATCAAAATCCTGTACTGATGAAATATTCCCGATTGCTTGCCCATGAGTTCCGCGTCCTGATCGGCGTAATTGATCTGTATCGCGTTCACCGTCGAAATGTTTCCCAAGTCGGTCTGAATCCATTCGCCTTTGTTTCCCGACTTTGCGCTCCAATAGGTCTTGATATTTTCATCGACCGCATTGTTCGCGAAATAACTTCCCAACGTCGACGAAACTTCGACCGGCTTTTTATAATTCAAAAGCATCCAACCTGAAAATGTATTTTCGCCTTTTCGCGCCGACGGCAAAAACTGCGGATAGTCGCCGAAAGCCGTGTTGCACCACATCACGTCGTCCTTATCGAATCCCGACGGCCAGATTCCCATGCGCCGTTCCCAAGTATTTTTAACGCAAACGACGCTCGTGGCAACGTGCCAGTATTTCCCCGAATTGTCCTGGAATGTCGCGCCGTGGCCCGCGCCTCTCGAAAACCCGCCGGGCTTGAAACTCAACGGATCCGATTGGGCGACGGTCGGTTCAAGATCGAAAAGCGGCTTCTCCCCGACGACGACGCCATCGGCATAACCGCTGAATTCGGTTCCCGGCGATCCGTACTGGAAATAATATTTTCCGTTGTGTCTGGTCATCCACGCGCCCTCGATGAACGGATCGAGAAACGTATTGTCCATGTGTTCACCGAAACGCTGCCATCCGTAACGCCAATCCTCGACGAAATACATCGGTCGCCTCGCGCCTATCGGTTCGAACGTCTTGCGATCGAGCTCGACGCCCATCACGGGATGTTTGTTGGAACTGCCGTTGTACATGTAGAATTTTCCGTCATCGTCGGTGAAAAAAGCGGGATCCCAGCCGCCGGGCGCGAATTTGTCCTTTATCGGAAACCACTCGTTTCCTTTCGGGTTCGTACTGCCCCAAAGCGTGAAATCCTGCGTATACGTACTTCCGAACACGACCATCGTATCGCCGACTACGCCAACTGCAGGCGCACAGATTTCCTCTCCGTTTACATTCCATGGCCGCAAAAATCTCTTCTCGTGGAACTTCCAGTTGAGCATGTCCGAACTGTGCCAATATCCCGCCTGATTCGTGCTGAAAAGATACAGGTCGCCCTTGTAATTCACGATTACGGGATCGGCCGACGCGCGATGTTTTCCCCATTTTACATGCTCCGGATTAGGTTGATAACCGTAGTCGACATTGATCGGGTTGCAAAACGTCTTTTGTTGCGCACACATTACAAGCACGTTAAAAAAGACAAAACAACGCAAAAGAAATTTGGACATATTGGGATTTTTTGGTTCCGATTTCCTAAAGTTAGCAAACCCGATTGGCATGGCAATACGCAATTTGGAAGTTATCCAAACATTAATTTTTTCGATTTACTATGCGTGCATAGTATTTTTTTATTATATTTGAAAACGATTGCGTAAAATATGAAAGACAAAACCATAGATTACATCCTTCGCGCGACCTGGCAGGCAGTCGCGCGAATGTATAATGAGGAAGCCGCGAAATACGGTGCGACGATGTCGACGGGATTCGCATTGTTGAGCATTGATCGCGAAGAAGGAACGCCATCGACCGCGCTCGGCCCAAAAATGGGAATGGAAGCCACAAGCCTCACGCGCACATTGAAGTCGATGGAAGACAAAGGTCTCATCGAACGCCGACCAAATCCTGAAGACGGACGGGGCGTGTTGATTTACCTGACCGATTTCGGGCGCGAAAAAAGAGAACTCTCGCGAAACACCGTGCTCAAGTTCAACGAGATTGTGAAGGACAACATCACCGAGGAGAAATTGCGCCACTTTATCGAAGTCGCCGAAACCATAAACGAGCTCATCGCAGAAAAAAACATATTCAACTCAACTACAAATGAACAGAAGCATTAAAAAAGTTGCCGTAGTCGGTTCGGGCATCATGGGCTCGGGAATTGCGTGCCACTTTGCCAATATCGGCGTCGAAGTCCTGTTGCTCGACATCGCGCCAAAGGAATTGAATGAGGCCGAAATAAAAAAAGGCCTGACACTTGAAAGCAAGATCGTTCGCAACCGAATAGTCAACGAACACTTGCAGAACGCCTTGAAATCGAAGCCGTCTCCCATTTACCATCAAAAATTCGCGAATCGCATCACGACGGGAAACACGACCGATGACATGGCGAAACTCTCTGAAGCCGACTGGATCATCGAAGTCGTGGTCGAAAGGCTGGACATCAAAAAATTGGTGTTCGACCAGATCGAAAAATTCCGTAAGCCGGGAACTTTGGTGACGTCGAACACGTCGGGAATCCCGATCCATTTCATGAGCGAAGGCCGAAGCGAGGAATTCCAGCAGCACTTTTGCGGCACGCATTTCTTCAATCCGCCGCGTTATTTGAAATTGTTCGAGATCATTCCGGGCCCAAAAACATCGCCCGAAGTATTGTCGTTCCTCGAGAATTACGGAGAGAAATTCCTCGGAAAAACATCGGTCGTCGCAAAAGACACGCCCGCATTCATCGGTAACCGAATCGGGATTTACGGCATCCAATCGCTTTTCCATCTCGTAAAGGAAATGGGATTGACGATCGAGGAAGTCGATAAATTGACAGGGCCGGTAATCGGACGTCCGAAGTCGGCAACTTTCCGAACCGTTGACGTCGTCGGGCTTGATACGTTGGTGCATGTCGCAAACGGATTGTACGAAGGCGTCCCATCGGACGAAGCGCACGAACTGTTCAAACTGCCCGATTTCATCTCCAAAATGATGGAAAACAAATGGCTCGGAAGCAAGACAGGACAAGGTTTTTACAAGAAAGTCGACAAGGATATTTTGTCGCTCGACCTCGATACGTTGGAATACCGCGCGGCAAAAAAGGCATCGTTCGCGACTTTGGAACTCACGAAAACCATCGACAAACCGATCGACCGATTTAAAGTTTTAATTACCGGAAAAGACAAGGCAGGAGAATTCTACCGCAAGAATTTCGCGGGCATGTTCGCTTATGTCTCGAATAGAATTCCTGAAATCACCGACGATTTATACAAGATCGACGACGCGATGAAAGCCGGTTTCGGATGGGAAAACGGCCCGTTCGAGATTTGGGACGCGATCGGTGTCGAAAAAGGAATCGAACTCATCAAAGCCGCGAATTTGAATTACGCTTCCTGGGTTGACGACATGCTCGCTTCGGGCAACAAAACATTCTACTCGATCAAGGAAGGCGCGACGTTCGCTTACGATATCCCTACTAAATCCCAGAAGAAAATCCCGGGACAGGATTCGTTCATCATACTCAACAACATCCGCGAATCCAAAAAAGTCTGGAGCAACGCGGGTGCGACGATCCAAGATTTGGGCGACGGAATCCTGAACCTCGAATTCCACTCGAAGATGAATACCATCGGAGGCGAAGTGATCGAAGGCATCACGAAAGCCATCGATTTGGCCGAAAAGGATTTTCAGGGATTGGTCATCGGGAATCAGGGCGCTAATTTTTCGGTCGGCGCGAACATCGGGATGATTTTCATGATGGCCGTCGAACAGGAATACGACGAACTCAATTTCGCGATCAAGCAATTTCAGGATACGATGATGCGCGTGCGTTATTCGTCGATCCCGGTCGTTGCGGCGCCTCACGGCATGACGTTGGGCGGTGGTTGCGAATTGACGCTGCATTCCGATAAAGTCGTTGCAGCTGCAGAAACCTACATCGGACTCGTCGAATTCGGCGTCGGAGTAATTCCGGGCGGTGGCGGATCGAAGGAAATGGCCTTGCGCGCTTCGGATCAATTCCATAAAAACGATGTCGAACTCAACGTACTTCAGGAATATTTCCTCGCCGTTGCGATGGCGAAAGTCTCGACCTCGGCCTATGAAGCGTTCGACACTGGAATCTTGCAAAAGGGAAAAGACGTGATCGTCGTGAACCGCGACCGTCAAATCGCCGAAGCCAAAAAACACGCCTTGATTTTGGCCGAAGCCGGATATACGCAACCCATCCGTCGCAAAGACGTGAAAGTTCTTGGAAAACAAGCGCTCGGCATGTTCTACGTCGGGACAGACAGCATGGAAGCCGGGCATTACATCTCAGAACACGATAAGAAAATCGCGAACAAACTGGCTTATGTTATGGCCGGTGGAGATTTATCCGAAGCGACTTTGGTCACCGAACAATATCTTTTGGACTTGGAGCGCGAAGCATTTTTGTCGCTTTGTACGGAAAGAAAAACGCTGGAAAGGATACAGTTTATGCTCACAAAAGGCAAACCGCTTAGAAATTAAAAAGACTTGAGATAATAGACGGATAGATAATAGACCGTGCAGCGACAGAATCGTCTATCATCTTGCCGTCTATCATCTATCATCTTAAAGACAAAAAAATGAAAACAGCATACATAGTAAAAGCATACCGAACCGCCGTCGGCAAAGCCCCGAAAGGTTTATTCCGTTTCAAACGCCCCGATGAATTGGCCGCTGAAACGATCCAATACATGATGAACGAATTGCCCGACTTCGACAAGAAGCGCATCGACGACGTCATGGTCGGGAACGCGATGCCTGAAGCCGAACAAGGGTTGAACGTCGCGCGATTGATCTCACTGATGGGATTGAAAGTCGATGACGTTCCAGGAGTAACCGTGAACCGATATTGCGCGTCAGGACTCGAAACCGTTGCGATGGCAACCGCAAAAATCCAGTCGGGAATGGCCGATTGCATCATCGCCGGAGGAGCCGAAAGCATGAGTTTTATCCCGATGGGCGGCTACAAACCCGTACCCGATTACGCCGTCGCGAAAGAAGGCCACGAGGATTATTATTGGGGAATGGGATTGACCGCCGAAGCCGTAGCCAAACAATTCAACGTGTCGCGCGAAGACCAGGACGAATTCGCATTCCAGTCGCACCAAAAAGCGTTGAAAGCGCAAGCCGAAGGGAAATTCGACAAGCAAATCGTACCGATTACGATCGAAGAAACCTACGTCGACGCGAACGGCAAGAAAGCCACGCGTTCGTACGTCGTCAATAAAGACGAAGGACCGAGAGCCGACACATCGCGTGAAGCGCTCGCCAAATTGAAACCCGTTTTCGCCGCCGACGGATCGGTTACGGCCGGATCGTCGTCCCAAATGAGCGACGGAGCCGCGTTCGTGCTGATCATGAGCGAGGAAATGGTAAAAGAACTCAACCTCGAACCGATTGCGCGTTTGGTGAGTTTCGCCGCCGCCGGGGTCGAGCCAAGAATCATGGGAATCGGTCCCGTAAAAGCAATTCCGAAAGCGCTCAAA
>NZ_SEBS01000072.1 GCF_004211145.1 Flavobacterium sp.
GCTACGCAATCCTCCAGGAAATTTACGACAGCGAAGAGCATTTCGACATTGAGAACCTGTATCTCAAGATGAAAAACAAGAATTACCGCGTGAGCCGCGCGACGCTTTACAACACAATCGAGCTTTTACTGGACTGCGCACTTGTCCGAAAGCACCAATTCGGGCAAAACCAGTCGCATTACGAAAAATCGTATTTTGATAAGCAGCACGATCACATCATCATGACCGACACCGGTGAGGTGATCGAGTTCTGCGATCCGCGAATCCAGACCATAAAAAAAACAATCGAAGAAATTTTCGACATCGAAATACACAACCATTCGCTGTATTTCTATGGAAACAAAAGAAAAACAGATGAATAGATAAAAATAACTCGGGCGTTGCGCCGGTGGGGAAAATTTCAATCGCCCGACGCTCTGCTCAACCGCCGCCGGGCTGTTCGTTGCAATCTTTTTTTTAAGATATCCCGAACTTGTTGAGGGAAATCGTAAAATAAGATATCCCGAACTTGTTGAGGGAAATTTTAAGTTACAAAAAAGGATTTCCACTTCCATCCCTAACGCAGAGACCGTCCAGATTCAGCATTCGTTAATCGACATTGGTACTTTTTCTTTTAATGTTGAATTTTGAACGTCGAAAAACGAATTTTGAAGTATAAAATAACTAACTACTATCAACTAACTACTAATAACTAACAACTAACTTACATGGCAGTAGACCTACTACTCGGATTACAATGGGGCGACGAAGGCAAAGGCAAAATCGTCGACGTTCTCACTTCAAAATACGACATCATCGCACGTTTTCAGGGCGGCCCGAACGCCGGACACACGCTCGAATTCGACGGCATCAAGCACGTTCTCCGCACGATTCCGTCGGGGATTTTCCACAAAGATTCGATCAATATCATCGGGAATGGCGTCGTAATCGATCCGGTTGTGTTCCAGAAGGAAATCGAAGGCCTGCAAAAATTCAACATCGACCTCAAGTCCAAGCTCATCATTTCGCGCAAGGCGCATCTGATTCTGCCGACGCATCGTTTGCTCGACGCTGCATCTGAAACTGCAAAAGGAAAAGCCAAGATCGGTTCAACCTTAAAAGGAATCGGCCCAACTTACATGGACAAGACCGGACGCAACGGCATCCGCGTAGGCGATATCGAGCTCGCCGATTTCAAGCAGCGTTACCGCACGCTCGCCGACAAGCACGAGACGATGATCAAGTTTTACGACGTCGCCATACAATACAATCTAGCCGAGCTCGAAAAAGAGTTTTTCGAATCGATCGAAGAGCTGAAAAAACTTGACTTCATCGACAGCGAGGAATATCTCTACAACGCGCAAAAAGCCGGCAAATCAATTCTCTGCGAAGGCGCGCAAGGTTCGCTGTTGGATGTTGATTTCGGAACTTATCCGTTCGTGACGTCTTCAAACACAACCGCAGCCGGAGCTTGTACCGGGCTTGGAATCGCACCGAATAAAATCCAGGAAGTTTTCGGGATTTTCAAAGCATACACGACGCGCGTCGGAAGCGGCCCGTTCCCTACCGAAGATTTCGGCGAAGCAGGTGATGTCATGGCAAAAGTCGGCAACGAATTCGGATCAGTAACGGGAAGAAAAAGACGCTGCGGCTGGCTTGATCTTGTCGCGCTGAAATACGCGATCCGGATCAACGGCGTAACACAACTGATGATGATGAAAGGCGACGTGCTTTCAGGATTCAAGACACTCAAAGTTTGCACAGCTTATAAATACAACGGCCAGGAAATCGACCATCTGCCGTATACGATCGAACCTGAAAACGTCGAGCCGGTCTATACCGAATTCAAAGGCTGGAACGCAGATCTTACGGGAATGACATCGTACGGCGAGCTTCCGAAAGAACTTACAGAATATATTGAATTCATCGAAAAACAGGTCGAAGTTCCAATCAAAATCGTCTCGGTCGGACCTGACCGAAAGCAGACAATAATGAAATAGCGCCAATCGGCGAAAGGTCGAATAATCGCGAAAACGTCTGTCTCAATGAAAATCACCAAACTCTTCACCGGTTTCTTTGAAAGCGAAAAGTCGGGCGGAATCATACTTGTTTTCGCTACGGCAGTCTCGCTGATATTGGCGAATTCGCTCCTTGGCAGCAATTACATCGCGTTTTGGAATCAACCGATGGGCAGCCACACTCTGACCGAATGGATCAACGACGGGCTGATGACGATTTTCTTTTTGTTGATTGGGCTTGAGCTCGAACGCGAAATCTATATCGGCGAACTGTCTGATTTGAAAACCGCATCATTGCCGATATTTGCGGCGCTTGGCGGAATGGTTGTTCCTGCCGCGATTTTTATGCTGCTCAACTTTGGAACAGAGGCGCAGCCCGGTGCAGGAATCCCGATGGCAACTGACATCGCGTTTGCGGTAGGAATATTGTCGCTCATCGGCAAACGCGTTCCGGCTTCGCTGAAAATTTTCCTCACCGCGCTTGCAGTAATCGACGACTTGGGCGCGATTCTGGTCATCGCGTTTTTCTACACCAAAGACATTTCGTTTGTCAATCTTGGAATTGCACTGGCAATCTGGGCGGTGTTGTTTGCTTTGGGAAAGCTGAAAGTACGCAACCTGATCCCGTACATTATCGGCGGCGGCGCAATGTGGTATTTCATGCTGCATTCGGGCGTTCACGCGACGATTACCGGCGTAATGCTCGCTTTTGCGATTCCGTTTGGCGAAGGCGGCGAAAAATCCACTTCGTATTTATTGCAGAACTTTCTGCATAAGCCCGTTGCCTTTTTCATCCTTCCGCTGTTTGCGCTGACAAATACGTGCATTGCGCTGGCTGACGGATGGCAAAACCATCTGGTGTCGCTCTCAGCAACTGGAATAATTCTCGGACTCGTTGTAGGAAAGCCGGTCGGAATCTGGCTTTTTGCACGGATCGCCGCGAAATTCGGCGTATGCAAGCTTCCGCACGGATTGAGATGGAAACATATTTTTGCTACGGGAATGCTTGGCGGAATCGGGTTTACGATGTCAATCTTCATTGCG
>NZ_SEBS01000025.1 GCF_004211145.1 Flavobacterium sp.
GGCGCGAAGGCAAGAAGTTTTTTTTGTTGCATTTTTTTTTGACACGAAGGCACGAAGGCGCGAAGTCACGAAGTTTTTTTTGTTGCTTTTTTATGACACGAAGGCACGAAGGCACGAAGGCGAGAAGGTGGGAAGTCGCGAAGTTTTTTTTGTTGCTTTTTTTTTGACACGAAGGCACGAAGGCGCGAAGGCACGAAGTTTTTTATTTTTTTTTGCAAGTTTTTTCGCAACGAAGACACGAAGGCGCGAATCAATTGACACAGATTATGATTATTCTGCAACGTAGCCTAAGATTCGGTTCAGAGCTCGGCAGAATAACTAAATCTACCTTTTATCGTCGGATCATGATTTTTGCACATGCGCACTAAACCCTAAACCCTGAACCCTGAACCCTGAACCCTCAACCCTAAACCTTGAACCCTGAACCCAAAACCTTGCGCCTTGCACCCTGAACCTTTTTTCCCTACTTTTGTGACACTAAATCAATAACCAATCACCATGAGTTCATTTGACGTTGCCGTGATCGGCTCCGGCCCAGGAGGTTACGTGGCCGCCATCCGTTGTGCACAATTAGGTTTCAAGACTGCAATCATAGAAAAATATCCGACGCTTGGCGGAACCTGCCTCAATGTAGGCTGCATTCCGAGTAAGGCGTTACTCGATTCTTCTCACCATTACCACGACGCGATTTCACATTTTAAGGAGCACGGTATCGAGATTCCGGGCGAGATCAAGATCAATTTCGAGCAGATGATCGCGCGCAAAGGAAACGTCGTCGACCAAAACGTCAGCGGCATCAAATACCTCATGGACAAGAACAAGATTACCGTTTTTGAAGGTTTGGGATCGTTTGAGGACGCGACGCACATCAAAGTCACGAAGTCGGACGAGTCATCGGAGACTATCGAAGCGAAATACACGATCATCGCGACGGGTTCAAAACCATCGACGTTGCCGTTCATCAAATTGGACAAGGAACGCGTGATCACGTCGACCGAAGCATTGAAACTCAAGGAAATCCCGAAACACCTGATCGTAATTGGCGGCGGCGTCATCGGATTGGAACTCGGACAGGTTTATCTCCGTCTGGGCGCGCAGGTTTCGGTCGTCGAATTCATGGACCGGATCATTCCCGGGATGGACGCGGGATTGTCGAAAGAACTGACGAAAGTCTTGAAGAAACAAGGCATGAAATTCTATACGTCGCACAAGGTAAAATCGGTCGAGAACAACGGTTCGGGCGTAACGATCCAGGCCGACGACGCGAAAGCACAAACAATCACGTTGCAAGGCGATTATGCGTTGGTATCTGTAGGTCGACGCCCATTCACCGACGGATTGGCGCTTGACAAGGCAGGCGTGAAAGTTTCTGACCGTGGCGTCGTTGAAACAAACGACCATCTGCAAACCAACGTCGCCAACATCTACGCGATCGGCGATGTCGTGAAAGGCGCGATGCTCGCACATAAAGCTGAAGAAGAAGGCGTTTTCGTAGCCGAAACATTGGCCGGGCAAAAACCGCACGTGAACTACAACCTGATTCCCGGAGTCGTGTATACATGGCCTGAAGTCGCTGCTGTCGGCAAAACCGAGGAGCAACTCAAGGAAGCCGGCGTCGAGTATAAAGTGGGAAGTTTCCCGATGAAAGCCCTCGGACGTTCACGCGCGAGCGGCGACACCGACGGTTTCGTGAAAATCCTCGCCGATGCGAAGACCGACGAAGTTCTGGGCGTCCACATGATCGGAGCCCGAACAGCTGATCTGATCGCGGAAGCGGTTACGGCAATGGAATTCCGCGCTTCGGCCGAAGATATCTCGAGAATGTCGCACGCGCACCCGACTTACGCCGAAGCCATAAAAGAAGCGGCTTTGGATGCGACCGAGAAGCGTCCGATCCACATGTAATCCCAAAAAAAATATATTTTGAGTACAAAAGATAACTGGTTTCAAAACCCCGATAAAAAGAAGTTGATCATTCTGACGCTTCTATCATTCACAGGAATTTTCCTTTGCCTTTTGGCGATGTCGAATTTTTTCACTGAATCGATCTTTCAAGGAAAATATTTTATGATGTGGTTTTTGATCGTTGCCAACATTGGTGTTTACATTAAATTTTACAGCAACTATAAGAAATCGCAGCAGAAGTAATCCGCGCATCTTATTTCAAAAATTAAGAATCCCGCTCTCGTTTGAAAGCGGGATTTTTTATGATTTGCGGTAGAAAAAATGCTTGACACTATAATTTGAATTTGCGAACTTCGGCAGACCTAACAGGTTTTGAAAGCCTGTTAGGTCTTAAGCCGACATCGGAATTTTACGCGGCGAATTACATCGAAAATCCTGCTTTTGTTTGAAAGCGGGATTTTTTTATGATTTGCGGTAGAAAAAATGCTTGAAACTGTAATTTGAATTTGGGAACTTCGGCAGACCTAACAGGTTTTGAAAACCTGTTAGGTCTGCCGAAATCGGATTTTTACGCGACGAATTTCATCGAAAAATCCCGCTCTCGTATGAAGGCGGGATTTTTTTATGATTTGCGGTAGAAAAAATGCTTGAAACTATAATTTGAATTTGCGAACTTCGGCAGACCTAACAGGTTTTGAAAGCCTGTTAGGTCTTAAGCCGACATCGGAATTTTACGCGGCGAATCCTATTCAAAAATATCCCGTTATCCAAAAGCGAATTTTCCATTTTAAACGATCCGAATCCGCAACACCGCGTTTCTCCCTATACCGCAGTTTGTCGCCTCTTACCATATTTCTTCAACCCCAAATAAACACCCAAACCCGCAATCAAAAACGGCCAAAAATTCAAAGCGAAAGTGATGATTCCCTCCAAAATGTACCAACCCGTTTTCAAGCTGTCGAGCAATCTTGTGCCGAAAGGAGTCCGAAAAGCCGCATTCTCAAAATTCGCGAGCACTTCACGACGCACCGTTTCATCCTGATACAATTTCAGGGCGACAGTGCTGTACGCCACTTTGTCCTCGAGCGCCAAATTGTCGAGCAACGCCGAATCGGAGGTCGCTTGTTTATCGAGCAAATCGTTTTCAGTGTCGTTGATTTGGTTGAGTTTCTTTCCTTTTGAATCGACGGCATCCTCTACGCGTTGTTGATGGCGCGCAAGACGTTTTTGCGCGAGTTGGTTCGATTTGAGTTGGAGCGCGACGTCTTCGGCTTTTATTATCCGATAATCCAGGTAACCGACTTCCTTCGAGATCGTTTTGAGCGCGGCATCCAGATTCGTGTTCGGCACGCGAATGATCATGTCGTTGTAAACGGTGAACTGAGTGGTTTTCACGATGCTGTCTTCGCTCATTTTGCTTTCCTCGGTCTTGTTGACGTCGCTTTTAAGTTCGGTGCTGACGACGAAGCCTCCGGCCTGGGAAACGACATCTTCGACCGAGTTCGTTGATTTCGCGACATCTTTAACCTTAAATCGAATGTCGGCCGTTCGAACGAACTTGTGTTTCCCGTCGTTTTTTTCGACCGCGGCCGAGGACGAAAGATTGTTGGATGTTTTTTTGTCTTGTTTTGCGTTGCCCGAAATTTCTTCGGCAGGAGAGAGGCTTTCTTCGGTCGTTGAAGTCGCGACCGATTCTTCGGTTTTCATTTCTGATTGTTTGCAGGAAGCGAGTAGGGCGCAGGCGATCGCCAATCCCAAAAGCGAGTTTGTTTTCATAAAAATAACGTGTTAAATTACTAAAAGATGTTAAAAGGTTAAGTAGAGTTGTGTCAACACGCGTATTTTTTAAAGTTTCTGTTTTTCGCTCCACTAACAACCGTGCCAAAAAAAATCGGGTTTCGGTAACGGGAGTTTTATTGTAATTTTGGTTTTGCAAAAACCCACACGTTGAGAACCGTACTTCACAAGAAAATCCACGATCCGCAGGCATTCAAGCAGCAATTGGTGCATTGGTCGCAATCGTTTCGCGAGAAGGCGTTTCTTGACAGCAATAATTACGGCACGAAGTACCACACATACGATTGCGTGCTTGCGGCCGAGGCGTTCATCTCGCTCAAAACCGATTACCACGAAGCTTTCGACGATTTGAGGCAACTGCATGAGACGACGCGCGATTGGCTTTTCGGATATCTTTCGTACGATTTGAAAAACGATACCGAGAAACTGACATCCCAAAATTTCGACGGACTGCATTTTTCCGATATGTATTTCTTTCAACCTAAAAAGTTGTTTTTGCTCAAGGGAAACGAGCTCGAAATCGCGTACCTGCATTTGTGCGACGACGAGATGGAAGACGATTTCAAAGCCATCCTGAATACGCGAACAAACCTTTCGCACGAGGAATCCCGATTACGGATCCGACAACGGATTTCACAGAAAGACTACTTGAAGAAAGTCGAGCGCATGCAGCAATACATCCATCGCGGCGATATTTACGAGGCGAATTTCTGTATGGAATTTTACGCCGAGGACGCCCAGATCAATCCGCTCGAAACGTATTGCCGTCTAAATGCGATTTCGGAACCGCCGTTTTCAGCTTATTTCCGAAACGGAAACGATTATTTGATGTGTGCGTCGCCCGAACGTTACCTCAAAAAGCAACACCATAAAATCATTTCGCAACCTATCAAGGGAACCGCCAAACGCAGCGACGACAAAGTCGAGGACGGTCGCATCAAGGCACGTTTGGCCGCGAATCAAAAGGAACGGTCCGAAAACATAATGATCGTCGATTTGGTCCGAAACGACTTGTCGAAAACCGCCGCCAAAGGTTCGGTGCACGTCGAGGAATTGTGCGGCGAATATACGTTCAGGCAAGTGCATCACCTGATTTCGACCGTCGTGTCGGAACTCGGCCAAAACCAAACCGCGGTCAAAGTGCTGAAAACGACATTTCCGATGGGCAGCATGACGGGCGCGCCCAAGATTTCGGCCATGAAAATCATCGAAGAACTCGAGGAAACCAAACGCGGTTTGTACAGCGGCGCACTCGGTTATTTCACGCCCGAAGGCGATTTTGATTTCAACGTCGTGATCCGAAGCATCTTGTACAACAGCGAATCGAAATACGTTTCGTTTTCGGTCGGAAGCGCGATCACTGCACTTTCGAACCCGTTGTTGGAATATGAGGAATGTCTGGTGAAGGCGGTGGCAATGCGTCGGGTCTTGGAACGGGAATGAGGAAATGTTTAATTGGTTAACTGTTTAATCGATTAACCAAATATCGCCACCAACCGATTAACCAAAAAAATATAACTTCGTCAAATGTTCGAAAAGTTCCAAAGCCATCTTTCCAAAAACCTCGCGTTTCTTAGCGGCACGCGATTGTTGCTCGCCGTGAGCGGAGGTCTCGACAGCATTGCGATGGCGACGCTTTTCAAGAAATCGGGTTATGACATCGCGATCGCGCATTGCAACTTCAATCTTCGCGGTGACGAAAGTGAACTCGATGAAATCTTCATTCGGGAATTCGCGGCTCAAAATAAAGTACGTTTTTTCTCGACGAAATTCGATACTCAAAAATTCGCCGACGATTTCAAATTGTCGATTCAGGTCGCGGCTCGTGAGCTTCGGTACAAATGGTTTTACGAATTGCTTGAATCGCAGAATTTCGACTTTGTGTTGACGGCTCATCACGCCGACGACAACCTCGAGACGTTTTTGATAAACCTGTCACGCGGAACCGGAATCGACGGTTTGACGGGCATTCCGCAATCGAATGAAAAGATCGTTCGTCCGATGTTACCGTTTTCGAGAGAGGAAATTCTCGCATTCGCACAAAATGAAAATCTTGAATGGCGCGAAGACAGCAGCAATTCGTCCGATAAATATCTTCGGAACAAGATCCGACATTACGTACTTCCGCAGTTGAAGGAAATCAATCCGGAATTGCTCAACGGTTTTTCGAAAACGCAGAAATATCTGCAGCAGACGCAAAGCATGGCCAACGACGCCGCGATTCTGGTGTATCAAAAAGTAGCTCGTCAAGATGGAAACCAGATTCGCTTTGATTTGTCGGAATTATTGAAATTGCCGAATTTTCACGCGTATCTGTATCATTGGCTCAACGGTTACGGCTTTTCGACGTGGAGCGATATTTACGATCTGACGTCGGCCCAATCGGGGAAACGCATCGAAACTGATGATTTCGTTTTGCTCAAGGATCGCGGTTTTTTATTGCTCTATCCGAAACGCGATGAACAAGCCGACCGATCGTACTCGATTTACAAAGGAATGTCGCAAGTTAATTTTCCCTTAAAACTCGAAATTACCAACGTCGAAAAGATGGACGCCAAACCAAATACGGCTATCTTTGTCGACGCCAAAAAACTGCAGTTTCCTTTGCAGCTCAGGCGTTGGCGCGAAGGCGATGTGATTTATCCGCTTGGAATGGAAGGCAAATCGAAAAAGGTTTCCAAACTGTTCAAGGACGAAAAATTATCGCTTCCGCAAAAAGCTGGCGCGTGGCTGCTGTGCTCGAACGACGACATCGTTTGGATCGTCGGATTGCGCCAGGACGAGCGGTTCAAGGTAACAAACAACACAACAAACATTTTGCAGATAGCAGTACTCGAATGAAAAAGTTCCTCTTTTTATTGCTGGCCACGCTGGCATTCACAAACATTTCGGCCCAACTCGTAGAACCCGTGAAATGGTCGTCGCGCATTGAAAAAATCACGGACACCGAATTCAAATTGGTGTTTGAAGCCGCGATCGAAGACGGTTGGCATATCTATTCCCAATTCACGCCCGACGACGGTCCGATCGCACTCACGATCGATTTCAAGGAATCGAAAGGGAATTACGTTTTGGTCGGGAAAGCCAGCGAAAGTGCGACCAAACGTGAGTTCAGTGACATATTCGGAGTCGATGAAGTGTTCTTCGAGAAGAAAGCGGTGTTGACGCAACGCGTAAAAATCATCAATCCGAAATTGACCTTCATAGATGCCAAGGTCGATTATCAGGTGTGCAAGGAAGCGTGTAAGAACGGGGACGAGAAATTCAGGTTCGCACTTCCAAAAATTCCCGTTGCGGCCATCGATAAAACGGCTGTAACAGCGGCGGTAGCGGCTCCTGAAACGATTGAAACGCCGACTGTAGATTCGAGTCAAACCGCAATAGATACCGTAAAAACGAACGAGGTCACGACCAAAAAAACGGAAGCGGATGCGGCTCCAAAAGACACGGAATCGCGCAGTTTGTGGTCGATCTTCTTTATCGCGTTCCTATCAGGATTCGCGGCTCTGCTCACGCCTTGTGTGTTCCCGTTGATCCCGATGACCGTGAGTTTTTTCACCAAACAAAGTAAGAACAAGGCGGCCGGAATCAGGAATGCGATCACGTACGGTATTTCGATCATCATAATCTATGTCGCTTTAGGGTCGATCGTAACCGGTATATTCGGGGCCGACGCACTCAAC
The DNA here is from genome assembly GCF_004211145.1 of Flavobacterium sp. GTDB lineage: Bacteria > Bacteroidota > Bacteroidia > Flavobacteriales > Flavobacteriaceae > Flavobacterium. The sequence goes on from NZ_SEBS01000025.1 coordinate 7,386, forward strand.
GCATTGGCAACCAACGTATATTTCAACGTGATATTTTTCGTGCTTTTGGTCGTGTTCGCGACCTCGTTTTTGGGCGCATTTGAAATCGTGCTTCCGAACAGTTGGGCGAACAAAGTAGATCGTCAGGCGGATCGCGGCGGTTTCGTCGGGATTTTGTTCATGGCATTGGCGCTCGCGATCGTTTCGTTTTCATGTACAGGTCCGATCGTCGGAACATTATTATTCGAAGCGGCGTCACAAGGCGGAATCGGCCCTGTCGTCGGCATGTTCGGATTCTCGTTGGCGTTGGCCTTGCCGTTCATGTTGTTCGCGATGTTCCCGGGTTGGCTCAACTCATTGCCGAGATCGGGCGGATGGCTCAACACGGTCAAGGTTTTCCTCGGGTTTCTGGAACTTGCCTTGGCGTTCAAATTCCTTTCGAATGCTGACTTGGTCTTGCAGATGCATTTGCTCGAACGCGAAGTTTTCCTTGCGATCTGGATTGCGATTTTCGGGACGTTGACGTTGTATCTTTTCGGAAAAATCACGACGCCACACGACGGTCCGTTGCCGTTTATTTCGGTCGGGCGATTATTGTTGGGATTGCTCGTGTTGACATTCACGGTGTACTTGATCCCGGGACTTTGGGGTGCGCCGCTCAAGATCATCAGCGCATTCCCGCCACCGATGGAATACAGCGAAAGCCCGCGCGGCATCGGGAAAGGCGGATCGGCATCGGCTGAAAAACTGCCTGAAGGCGCAAAACTCGGACCGCATGATATTATTGCGTTCGACGATTATGAAACCGGGTTGAAGTACGCGAAATCAGTCGGAAAACCCGTGATGATCGATTTTACGGGACATGCGTGCGCGAATTGCCGACAGATGGAACAATACGTTTGGAGCGATACCGACGTGCTGAAAATCCTCAAGAACGATATCGTACTTATCTCATTGTACATGGACGACAAGCGCGATCTTCCTAAAAACGAGCAATACGTGTCGAAGGAAACGGGCGATGATATTGAAACGATCGGCGATAAGTGGACCGAGTTTTCGATTATCCGATACAAAACCAATACGCAGCCACTTTATGTGCTCATCGGATTGGATGAAAAGAATTTGAATGAACCGGTGAGCGTGACGAAGAAGGAGGAATATCTGGCTTGGTTGAAGGACGGGATTGGGAAATTTAAATAAAAAGTTCAGAGTTCAAAGTGCAAGGTGCAACGAGCAAAGGCAATTTGTGCTAAGATGAGCCAAAAATCAGGTATAAAGTTCCAATTCTTGCAATTTTTTGAACTTGCGCCTTGCACTTTGAACTTTTGCGTCAATCCGTTTCCTCGAGCGTAAAAATTTCCCCAACCGACTTTTCAAAATAACGCGACAACTTCAACGCCAAGACTGTCGACGGAACGTATTTCGCCTTTTCCATCGCGTTGATCGTTTGCCTGCTCACACCGATAATTTTGGCGAGTTCTTCCTGCGAGATGTTCTTTATCGCGCGCAACACTTTTAGGTTATTCGTCATCGCGCATCGACTTTTGGAGTTGGTAGAGTTTGATGTGGAATCGGATGATAAAGAAAATAAGCAGCGAGAAAATGTTGTGCAAAACCACGCTCATGTAATATGTTCCGTAAATGAAAAGTGTCGACAACAGCAACAATCCGAAATTGAAATACACGGCCCAAACCAGGCTTTCGTAACGAATCTGCGAGATGAATTCATCTTCATTTTTGCAGCGTGAAAAACCCACGAACAAGCCGCCGAGGATCATCAGCGCGAGCACGAACTCGTCGTACATTGAATTTTTTACGAAACTGAAATAGGACGCGCTGCCCATTAGTCCGCCGTCGGCAATCGCAAATGTCGTGATTCGGACGGAGTCGTCAAGCTTGATTCCGCCCACGGTTCGGTTCATAAGCAATAGTCCGATAATTCCGATTGCGAGAAATATCCAACCGATTGTCTTGCATCGATTCGGAAATAGAAATTGTGTCTTCATTTGATTTTAGTGATTGATGATTGAACTCGGGGTAAATGTAAAGTTTATTTTACATTATGACAAGATTTTTTTACTTTTTTTAGTGCAAAGTGCAAAGTGCAAAGTGCAAAGTGCAAGGTGCAAGGTGCAAGGTGCAAAGTGCAGAGAATTGAAAAATGTATAAAAAAAGTCGATCATTTCTGACCGACTCTAAACTTTGAACTTTGTTCTTTGCACCCTGCACTTATGCTAAAATATGCTGTCCCAAAATCCGATACACCTCATTAATATTATCACTTCCTTTCCCGAATTGTTTCTTGATCGGTTCGGCTTCGTCCTTGATCCAGATCTTGAGTTCGGCGTCGAGATCGAGGATTCCGGCCGATTCCTTTGAGAATTTTATCACGTTCGAATACGGGATCGACAGGTAATCGGTCTTTGTCCCGACGAGTTGTTTCTCGACCAGAATCAAGCGCTTGTTCGTGAAGATGAACATGTCGCGTATGAGTTTGAAGGCTTTTTCGATGTTTTCACCTTCGATAAGCATCGGTTGGAATTCCTTTGAAATGTCGGCGATGGAAACTTCAGAAGCGTTTCCTAAAATGGCGTTGAATAGTCCCATGGTTTTTTATTTAAAGGTACGCGAAGAAGTGCAGAGTGCAAAGAGCAAAGTGCAAAAGTCGCGTTAAACCTGATGGTTTATTTTTTCAGATACACCTTGAATGTGGTTCCGACGCCGAGTTCCGATTCGAGTTCGATGCGTCCGCCGAGCCTATTTACGAGTTTGCTCACCGTCGAAAGCCCGATTCCCGTGCCTTTGTTTCCCGAACGATCGGTTTTGCCAAGCGTGCCGAAAATCTCGAAAATCTTGCCGAAATGCTTTTCAGGAATTCCCATTCCGTTGTCCTTGACTGAGATTGCGATCTCGTCCTCGAATTTTTCAAAACCGATCTCGATTACGCCTTTTTCCTTGTCGTTGTACTTGATGGCGTTGGCGATCAGGTTGTGCAGGATTTGTCCGAACGCCATTTTGTTGGTACGGAAACGCGCTTCTTCATCGGGAAATATGAACTCGAAATCCGGCTTCGCATGCAGCAATCCTTTTATGTACTCGCTGAATTCGCGCAACCTGATCTTTTCGAATTGGCTTACGTCGAGCGTGTCAAATCGGTAGTATTCGAGAATGCCGTCGATCAGTTTTTTGAGTTCGCCTGCCGATGTTCCGATGTAACCGACCATTTGTTTCCCTTGGTCGTCAAGCTTGTCGCTATACATTTCGCCAAAGAATTCTACGAGTTGCGTGATGTTGTTCAAAGGCGACTTCAAATCGTGGGAAACGACCTGCGAAAACGTCTCGAGGTCTTTGTAACGCTGCGCCAGCGAGTTGTGGCTTTCGACGAGTTTGTGATTGTTCTTGCGGAGTTCGAGCAGTTTCGTAACCTGGTTCGCGAGCGTTTCGAGCGCCTTTATCTGATGAGCTTCGAGTGTTTTGGCGCGGTCGTCGATCACGCATAAAGTTCCCAATGCGAAACCGTCGGGATTGATGAGCGGAACGCCTGCGTAGGTGCGGATCTTGATGCCGTCGGTAACCAACGGATTGTCGTGGAAACGTTCATCCTCAATCGCATTTTCGACGATGAAATTCTCATTGGGATTTCCGATCGCGTGTCCGCAAAACGAAATGTCGCGCGAGGTATGATCGACATCGAGCCCGATTTTGGATTTGAACCATTGTCGGTCTTCGTCAAGCAATGTGATAATGGAAACGGGAGTGCCGCAAATGTCGGCTGCGAGTCGTGTGATATCGTCGAAATCCTTTTCCGGTTCGCTGTCAAGTATTTTATATGACAAGAGCGCGTCAAGGCGCTGCCTGTCGTTTTGTGGTATTGGGGCGGGTATCATGGTTAAATTATTGGTGCAAACATATACGGGGAAATTTGAATTTTGGATGTGGGGATTTTATTTTTTTGGTTCAGGGTTTAGGGTTCAAGGGCAGAGTTTAGAGTTTAGAGTTCAGAGTTTAGAGTTCAGAGTTTAGAGTTCAGAGTTTAGAGTTCAGGGTCAACACACTTTCACACTTTTCGGAAGACAAGTACTCAAATCAACAAATCAACAAATCAACAAATGAACAAATGAACAAATCAACAAATCAACGAATCAACGAATCAACAATTTCCCTACATTTACACCATACAAGCCATCTAAAAAATTACACGCCATGCTAGTAAAAGTATTCGGAAGCGCCGTCTTTGGCGTCGAAGCCACGACCATCACAATCGAAGTCCACATGGACAAAGGAATCGGCTACCACTTGGTAGGATTGCCTGACAACGCGATAAAGGAAAGCAGTTATCGAATTGCCGCGGCGTTAAAGAACAACGGGCTCTCGCTGCCCGGGAAAAAAATCACGATCAACATGGCTCCGGCCGATCTACGCAAGGAAGGTTCGGCCTACGATTTGACGATCGCGCTGGGCATTCTCGTCGCGTCGGGCCAGATCAAAGCCGACGACATCGAAAACTATCTCATCATGGGCGAACTCTCGCTCGACGGAAGCCTGCAACCGATCCGAGGCGCGTTGCCGATCGCGATCAAAGCCAGGGAAGACGGTTTCAAAGGTTTTTTCCTGCCGATGCAAAATGCCAAAGAAGCTGCAATCGTGAACGATCTCGATGTATATGGCGTCGAAAACCTGCAACAGGTGATTGATTTTTTCTGCGGCAAAGGAACGCTTGAACCCACAATCATCAATACACGCGAAGAATTCAATCTGCCGCTTTTTCCCGAATTCGATTTCAGCGACGTGAAAGGGCAGGAGTCGATCAAACGCTGCATGGAAATCGCCGCGGCCGGCGGACACAATGTGGTTTTGATCGGGCCGCCCGGAGCTGGAAAGACGATGCTGGCCAAGCGTTTGCCGAGTATTTTACCTCCGATGACGATTCGCGAAGCACTCGAAACTACGAAAATACACAGCGTCGCCGGAAAGTTGAAGGAAGTCGGGTTGATGCGGCAACGCCCGTTTCGAAGTCCGCATCACACGATCTCGAATGTCGCGTTGGTCGGAGGCGGGAGCTTTCCACAGCCCGGGGAAATTTCCATGGCTCACAACGGCGTGCTTTTCCTCGACGAATTGCCCGAATTCAAACGCGACGTGCTCGAAGTCATGCGCCAGCCGCTCGAAGATCGCGAGGTCACGATTTCGCGCGCGAAGTTTACGGTTACGTATCCGTCGTCGTTCATGTTGGTCGCGAGTATGAATCCGAGTCCGGGCGGTTATTTCAACGACGGTTCGGCGGTCGTGAGTTCGTCGGCCAATGAGATGCAACGATACTTGAACAAGATTTCGGGACCGCTGCTCGACCGAATCGACATTCATATTGAAGTTACGCCCGTGCCGTTCGAGAAATTGTCGGACACGCGAAAGTCCGAAACAAGCGAGGAAATCCGCACGCGCGTCACAAAAGCCAGGGAAATCCAGTCGGTTCGTTTTACCGAATTCGAGAACATCAATTACAATGCGCAGATGACGGTGAAGCAAATCCGCGAATTCTGCGCGCTAGACGAGACGTCGCTCCAACTTTTAAAGACCGCAATGGAACGTCTGAATTTGTCGGCGCGCGCTTACGATCGGATATTGAAAGTGTCGCGAACCATCGCCGATTTGGGGAATTCGGTAAATATTTCATCGGAACACATTGCCGAGGCGATCCAGTATCGGAGTTTGGATAGGGAAGGTTGGTTGGGTTAACCATTTCCAATTGGCGATGACTGAAATATTTTTTGACCTCGCGTATCGTTATCGACTTGGTGTTTCCGTGTCGATTGAGCGCAAATTCGAACCGTGGTGTTTTACCGCGGATTTTTCAGTATCCGATTTAAGATTTGATGTTTTTAGTTACTTTCTGAATTCCTCCTGGAAAATCGGGATGTCGGTCATTGCATGACCAATCGCAATTGATTTGATTGCGATCCTCAAGACTATACGTTTGAGCCACACAAAAAATCGTGGCAACCAAAACGAATAATGTCAAGATGCTTTTTTCATCCTATAATTTCAAAATCAACCGACTGGAACATGTCGCTTGTATAGCATTGTTAACTAAAGCTTTTTTGAAAAACCTAATCCAATCTCATAGTTGAGTTTTTGATTCTCGAAATACGTTGTCTTGTTTGCAACTTTAAGAGTGTTTCGGGTAAGCTATTACTTCATCGAGAATTTTCTTCAGGCTACCGAATGCCATTTCCAAATTCGGATATTCCAAAATGTTTACCGAAGCGACTTCAACGCCGTCCAAATAAACATCAAAAAACTCAACAAAATCCCGCCAATCCGAATTGCTGATCTCAATGATATTTTTACCCGAAAAAACGAGTTTGAAAATGTGTTGTGCGTTCTCGTCCGAATCATCGAGATTATCGTAAATCTTATGGTAGCCGCATTCAATTAAGATCGGGGGCAAGTCTCGCCGGATCATTTCCCTGAAAACGACGACTTTCTGCAGATCGGTCATCGGTGAAAATCAGATACCTGAAAATGTGTCGCCGTCTTTAATATTGCCGCCTTCAAAGCCTTTCATGAACCATTTCATACGTTGGGCCGATGTTCCGTGCGTAAACGAATCGGGAACGACGTGGCCTTGCATGCGTTTTTGGATCGCGTCGTCACCGACTGCCTGGGCGGCACTGAGCGCTTCCTCGATATCGCCATCTTCAAGGAAATGTTTTTCTTTTTCGTTGTAATGCGCCCAAAGCCCGGCGTAAAAATCGGCTTGGAGTTCGAGTGCGACCGATAGTTTGTTGGCTTCGGCCTCGCTCATTCCTTGCTGCATTTCACGTACCTTTTTGGAAGTTCCGAGCAACGTCTGGACATGGTGCCCGATTTCGTGCGCGATCACATACGCGATCGCAAAGTCGCCGCCTTTCGCGCCGAAACGCGATTGCAGCTCCTTGAAAAATTCGAGATCCATGTAGACTTTTTGGTCGGTCGGACAATAGAACGGTCCGGCTGCCGAGGTCGCGCTTCCGCATCCTGTCTCGACACCGTCGGTAAACAGAACAAGGTTCGGCTCTTGGTACGTCATGTCGTTTTCGGCGAATATTTTTTTCCATACGTCTTCGGTATCGACAAGAATGGCGTCGACCATTTGCCCGAGTTCTTTTTCTTCGGGCGTCAACTCGCGTTGTTCCGTGGAAGTTTGTACTGACTGTCGCTGGATTTCATTTATGATTGTTCCCGTATCGCCATCTCCGCCCAAAAACATCTGCGCCACCAATACGATCAGTGCGATCACGCCGCCACCGGCTGCAACTTTTCCGCCGCTCATGCCGCGTCGGTCTTCAAGATTTCCGCTTTCGCGGCGTCCTAGCCATTTCATATCATAGTTGTTTTAGGTTATGCTTCTTTCTTTCGGGACCAGGTCTGCAACACTTCTCGAATGTCTTCCTCGACGATCGGTTTGGTGATATAATCGTCCATTCCGGCCTGTAGGCATTTCTCTTTTTCGCCTTTTATCGTTCCCGCAGTGAGCGCGATCACAGGAATTCCCGAGACATTGAATTTACGAATTTCTTTCGCAGCTTCGTAACCGTTCATCACGGGCATTTGCACGTCCATGAAAACGAGGTCGGGTTTTACGTTCATGAATTCGTCAACCGCTTGCTGGCCGTCGAAACATTCGAAGATTATCGCCTGGGGCATGATTTTGCGGATCAGCGTTTTGGCGAGCAACATGTTGATTTTATTGTCTTCGACGATAAGTATTCGCATTTGTTCGTCGGCGAAATTCCCGTTCTTGAGGCTTTGTGCATTTGGATTTTGCGACATCGGATCGAAATCACAATTGTCGGCCAAGCCCAAAGTCACTTCAAAAAAGAACGTACTTCCTTGTCCATACGTGCTTTTTAGCTGGAGTTCGCTGTCCATGAGTCCGAGCAGTTTGTTCGAAATCGCGAGTCCGAGTCCCGTTCCTCCGAATTTTTTCGTCGTCGAACTGTCTTCCTGCGAGAACGCGTCGAATATCTTTTCCTGGTTCGATTTCCTGATGCCGATGCCCGTGTCTTTCACCGAAAAATGCAATTTCACGTTCTCACTTTGCATTTCCAAAACCCTGACCGTAAGCTCGATGCTGCCTTTTTCAGTGAACTTCACGGCATTGCTCATCAGATTGATCAGGATTTGCTTGAGCCGGATTTCATCGACGAGGATGCAACGCGGCACATTTTCGTGGATGGAAAGTTTCACCTCGAGGTTCTTGATGCGCGATTCGTATTCGATGAGTTTCGTGATTTGGTTGCACAGGCGCAAAAGGTCGGTGTCTTCGGCCGACAGTTCCAGTTTTCCGGCTTCGATCTTCGAGAAATCCAAGATGTCGTTTATGATTTCCATGAGCGCGGTCGCCGACTGGTTCACCGTATTCATGTACTGTCGCTGTATGTTTTCGAGGTTTGTCTTCATGAGCAGGTCGGTAAACCCGATGATGCCATTCAAAGGCGTTCGGATCTCGTGACTCATGTTGGCAAGGAATTCTGACTTGGCGCGGTTTGCGGCCTCGGCGAGTTCTTTTTCCTTGATAGCCGATTCGTTGCGCTTGCGTTCGGTGATATCGAGTAAAATTCCTTCGACGAATTCGACGTTTTCGTTCCGGACGATCACATCGCCGAATTCCTCTACCCAGACAATTTTGCCGCTTTTGTGCGTGATGCGATATTCCAAATGGAAAGATTCGCGGTCGATCAAGCCTTGTTTCCTGATTCGGAACACTTCGTCCCTGTCGTCTTCGTAGACCAACGATGAAAATTTGAATCCATGCTGCATGAACTCTTCGCGCGAATGGCCCGTGAGTTTTTCGATGTCGTCGTTCAAGTATTCGACCGAGTCGTCGGCGTTGAGCAAATACACGGTTCCCGGAATGTTGTTGGCGAGCAACCTGAACTTTTCCTCGCTTTCGTTGCTGATAGTCTCGTTGATGTTGCGTTCGATGGCGAGCGAAATGTTTCCCGCGAGCGATTCCAGGATCGTGATTTCATCGTCGGTCCATTCGCGTTCCGTCGTCACGTCGAAAACGACCATTCCATATAATTTCTGTTTGATGAAAAGCGGAAGCGAAAGCAATGAGGTCGAATTGAGTTTTTGGAGCAGTTCGCGCGTCGTCCGGTTTTCGATCCTGCTCACGACGGAATGATACGGTCGGCCCGCTTTCATGGATTCGATGATGTCGTGGACCATTTCATACGGCAATTCCTGCAACACGGGATTCGGTTGCGTGATGCCTTCGGTCGGTCCCATCCAACGGTGTTTCTGCTGAATGGTCTGGTTGCGTTCGTTGGCGACGAAAAACGAGATTCGGTCCACGTTCGTCACTTTGCCGACCGAATTCAAAATGCCCGCGAAAAGTTCATCGGTGTTGCGGCTCATGAGGAATTTCCCCGTATTGCGCGTGATCGCCGAGAGCAGTTCGGTCTTGTAGGCGAGGTTTTTCTCGGCTTCGAGCCTCATGTGTGATTCTATGGCGATCGCGGTCAAATCACTCACCGAGCGCGCGAAACCAATGTCCTCGCTGTCCCATTTGCAATGATTTTCAACCGACTCGAAACAAATGATGCCCGTAATCTCACCGTTTATGAAAATCGGCGTGTCGAGCAACGAACGGATGTTGTTCGCCGGAATGTAGTCGGCGCAAAGTTCCACCGTCTTTTCATCTTCATACACTTTCGATGCGACGACCTGTCTTTCTTTTTCAAGCGCCGAAAAGTAAACGGGGTAATTTTTTCGGTTCAGGATCTGGCCGCCGTGAAAGTCGGCGTTTCCTTTTCGATACAACGAAAGGCAATGGATTTTTTGAGGTTCGTAATCCCAATAACCCGCGCGATCGACATGTAGGCTCTCGGCCGAAACCGTCAAGATGTGTTTGAGGATGTCATCGAGGGTTTCCTGTCCTGAAAAACTCTTCGTCGCGAATGATTGGAGCGTTTCGTTGTAGCGGTTGACCTTTCGTTCCTTGCGGCTCTTTTCGTCTTCAAGACTTTTTACGTGCGTGATGTCGCGCGCGATGACTGAAAATCCGATGATCTTCCCGAAATCGTTGCGCTTGATCGTCACGCTTTGCGAAACCCACAGACTTTCGCCGTCGTTCTTGACGAACGGGAAAATTTGGACAGGGTAGAAGCTTCGGTTTTTCGGCGCTTTGAGATAGATGGCGCGGACTTTTTCACGGTAATCCTCGCGTATCAAAACGCTGTAATGTTTTTGGTAGAACTCGTCGGCCGAATAACCTAAAATTTGTTGGGTAAATGGGTTGACGTAGGTGTAATTCCCGTGTCGGTCGGTTTCGTAGATGATGTCCGAAGCCGATTCGATCAGGTTCTTATATTGGTTTTGGATGTGGACCTGATGCGTGATATCCTGTCCGATGCCGATGAAAAGATTCTCGGAATACTGCTTGTCTTTCCATTGGATGTATTTGTACTCGCCGTTGCTGCATCGTAATTTCCGGATGTAAAGGCGTTCGTCTACGTAATTTTCGTGGTAATCCAGTCCGATGAATTCCGCATCCTCAGTGAGTTTCCAAAAGTTCAGGTCCATGACTTCGTTCGGCGTGTAACCCAAAATTCGAATAACGCTTTCACTGCAGAACAGCACTTCGCCCCGCTTATTCGTCGCAATCGTAAGCGAATTTCCCTTGTTCACGATTTCGTTCGCAAACAGGAATTTGTCTTTGGTATTGAGGATTCCGATGTGCTTCGTGTAATGGAAAACCGTCGTGATCAAACAGGCGTTGAATAGGATCGCCACGATCTGGTCGTCGAGCAGCGAGGTGATCAGCAAAGCGAAAAGCGTGATGAACAGGACCACGACGAAAATCAAATATTCGCGTATGTTCTTGAACACGTTATACGAGAAGAAATAAATCAGGATGAATTCGGTAAGCGTAATGATCTCGAACGGCATCGCGACGAGTTTGTAGGTAACGTAGGTCAGGTAAAAGACGAACGCGCCCAGGAAAATCATACGGATATTTTTGGCGAGAAAGCGCGATCGGTCGGTCGCAAAATAAAGTCCGAGCAAAATCAGGCTGAACGTAATGTTCTCGGCGAGTTCGCTTTTGTTCCGGACCGAAAAGAACTCGAGGAAGATCTCGGTCACAAAGAAGATGATCCCGAAAAAAAGCAAGTAAAGCCGGAACTGTTCGAGGTTGATGTCGATCTCGGAATAATTCGAAACGAAATCTTTATTGAAGCGCGCTTTCCGGTTAAAAGTCAGATATAAAAGTACGCCCGTCAACACAAGCATCAACGCCAGGAACCAAATCTGGGTGTAGAACCGTTCGTCGGCCGGAACGCCTTGCACTAAAGCGCTACCTTGCGAGGCGAAGGCTTTCCCGCCGACAGCGAAAAACAAAGTCAATGTGGAAACAATTTTCGCGATGCGCATTGAGTTGAGTTAGGTTCAATGGATAAATGTAGTAAAATATGTTAAAAGTGAAGTGGTTGTTGAAAAAATGGTGAGCGACAGGAAGTTGGACTGGAGGGAAACGCTGTTTTTGGGAAACGCTGACTGCAGATCGACTGTTCTAAAATAAAAAAGCAGGAGAACCGACTTGGTTTCCTGCTTTTGATCGTATGGATTTTCGATCAGTAGTCGAGTGTGCCGATCTCGTCCATCTCGGCGGTTTCCTCTATTCCGACCGAGTTTTTATAGATGCTGTAGTAGATCGCCATCATGATTGGGATCGTAAAACAGACACCGATGCAGAAGCCGATAAAACCCAATAACGCGAAAATGATCCCGACAAGCAGCAATCCAAAAATAACGAACGGGCGTTTGAACACAAGCATCACGCTCCCTTGGATCGCTTCCAAAGGTTTTAGGTTTCCGAAGATGATCAACGGCACCGCCATCACGGTAACGAACGAGATGAGCAGATTGATTCCCATGCCGACCAATCCCATCACAAAATCCTGCGGAAATGCCATCTGGATCGCAGTCGTGATGAAAATCGAAAAGAACGAAACGATCAGCGCTTCCACGAAAAGCGGAACGAAATAAGGCGCTTTATAACACGCGAACGCATCCCCGACAGAAACGTCTTCGCCCTTGTCGGCCAACGCTGCCATTCGGATAAGGCTTGCCGAGAACGGGTTGCCCAAACCGGCGATCACGCATGTTGCCAAAACATAAATGATGCGTCCGACGATCGAAAAATCGCCTTCGCTGATATTCGCCAAATACGAAATGTCATTTCCTGCCGACATGAAAATTCCCATGCCGCCAAACGCAAGCGCGAATGCGACGATAAAAAATAATATCAATGCAAGCCCCGACATCAAAGCCGTGCGTTTATACACTTCAAAGGCGTCGTTGAACGTATTCCCGAAGTCGAGTTCGTAGCCTTCCGATTTGATTTCCTCAAGGCGATCGAGTGTAGTTTTCATGTGCTGTTGTTTTGGCGGCAATTATACGATTTTTTTCGTCGGTTTCAGAGCCATTTCAGCCATTTTCTAAGGATTTCGACCTTGTTTCCGTAAGGCGCGTATCGCAGCGGAATGTCGAGCCACGTCGCTTTTCGCGTAATCGCTTTTTTATGCGTGAAAGTGTCGAAACTGCGCCTTCCATGATACGCGCCGATTCCCGAATGTCCGACGCCGCCAAAAGGCAACCGGCTGTTCGCGAAATGGATCACGACGTCATTTATGCAACCGCCGCCGAACGGATATTTCTTGACGATATGTTTCGCGAAATCCGAATCGTCGGTAAACACGTAAAGCGACAGCGGTTTTTCATACAATGTGATGATTCGGTCCAGATCGCTTTCAGAATCGTAACCCAGAACGGGAAGTATCGGCCCGAAAATCTCGTCTTTCATCAACTCACTTTTCCCGTTGGTTTCATCGATTATCGTGGGCGAGACGTAAAGCGATTCCTTGTCGTATTGTCCGCCGTGGACGACTTTTTCGCTTTCGATCATATCGACAAGACGCTGCCAGTGTTTCTCACTCACGATGCGCGCCAGGTCAGCCGATTCTTGCGGATTTTCGCCGTACGCCAGAACGATTTCATCTTTTAAGAATTGGATGAATTTCGTCTTAATCGACGATTCGACCAAAACATAATCGGGTGCGATGCAGGTTTGCCCCGCGTTTATGAATTTTCCCCAAACGATGCGTTTCGCGGCGAGTTTCAGATTTGCCGAGGCCGCGACGATGCATGGATTTTTGCCGCCGAGTTCGAGTGTCACGGGCGTGAGGTTTTTGGCCGCGGCTTGGGCGACTTTTTTCCCGACCGAAACACTTCCCGTGAAGAAAATGTAATCCCAACGGCGTTCAAGCAATTTTTCGGCTACATCGGAACCGCCCTGGAAAACCTCGACATCGGTCGGATCGAAAACTTCCGAGACGATTTGTGAAATGAGCGATGATGTGTTCGGTGTCAATTCCGACGGTTTCAAGATCACGGAATTCCCGGCCGCGTATGCAGCTATCGTGGGCAACATCGCCAAATGAAACGGATAATTCCAAGGCGAAATGATGAGCACGTTTCCGTAAGGTTCCTTGAGCAGATGATCGATGGATGGAAAGTTCAAGATCGACGGAAAAACCATTTCGGTCCTCGACCAGGATTTGATGTTCCGGATCGTTTGCTTCAATTCCGACATCACAAAATGCGTCTCGCTGAGCACGGCTTCGAATCCCGGTTTTTTGAAATCATCGTAAAGCGCCTTGACGATCGCATCCTCGCGAACGGTCAGGACGTGCAGTAATTTCTTAAGTGTTTCCTTGCGTTGACCGACGGTCGTCTTTGGGTTCATACCCAAATATAGTCAGAAAATGCGAACTAATCGAGTTGGAATCCATAGCCTATGTATGCGTCGGCCTGTTTATTGTCGGACGCCAAATTCGTGATGATCGAGCCCGACCCGATATAGAATCCGTACGCGCGAACGCCGATTCCGCCTGAGATTCCTGAAATCTCGTTGCTCGCCCACGATGACCAGACCTCGAAATTCTCCAGCGCGAAACGTGGCGTGATCGAAATTACGTTTTGATATGTGATCTGGTCGTTCGCCTCGTCGTCATTGAGTTTCTGTTGCATGTAGATCGACGCGAAGAATTTGGGCACGATCTTGACATCGGCGTATGCTGAGAAAACCGCTGGCAGTTTGACCTTGAAATCCGTCTGGGAGTTTTCAGTTCGGTCAAGGTAACCGCTCGCGAGCAACAAATCCTCGATTTCCTCGAGGCTGTCGACGTTTTGGAATTGGTTCAAATCAAGTGCCTGTCCGCCTTGGACCGACAAGACATAGTTCGTCGAGGAATTATTCGCCGACTTGAATTTCATCGCGCCGAGGTTTCGAACCGAAAGCCCCGCGTTGATTTTATATTTTCTTGGGTCAGATTCATCGACCCAACGGTAATTTACGCCAAGATCGGCTGCGACTCCGCCGAGCCGTCCGAAAAGCGAACTCGTGTAATCGCCGAATTTCGTAAAATCCTCACCTAAATTTCCTGAATATGCGATGTTTAGATTCGCTTGCGCATCGGTCAGCGTGACCTGGCCGAGATTGTTGTTGATCGTACCCGAGAATCGGTCGGCGCCCATGTTCGCATACGATGCCGGGAAAAGCAATTTGAACGTCGCGCCCGCGCTGAATTTGTGCGTGCCGTCGTCATAGAAATTGTTCGCGGCCGAAAGACCGATCTCGCCCCAGGTAGTTCCATTGACGCGTTGGTTGAAATTGTTGTCGATCGTGGTCGAACCGTTGATTAAGGCGTTCAATGTCGCCGTGGAGACCGCATCCCCGATTTTCACATCGACATCGACCAGATCGAGTTTCGCGTAAGCACGGGACGTCAACGCGAACGTCCATTTCTCGACTTTGTAAGCGAATCCGGGGCCGAGGATTTCACCGTCGAAACGCAGGTTGACGGCGTCGGTTCCCCTGAAAATCAAATCCTCGAAATTCTCGCTGCCGAACAGATCATTGAATCCGATTTTGTTGTTGTTAGCATTCGCACTCACGGCCAAAACCTGGATTTCGTATTTGGAGTCGAAGTTGGCGAATTCGGCCGGATTAATGCCTGCGTGGATCATTCCCGTGCGTTGGGACGTGTTCATCCCGGCGAATTGTTGCTGCGCGAAAACGACGGAACAACTTGATAAGATAAAGAGTGCGACAATCGTTTTCATAGGCGGCGGATTTTAGTTTGAAGCTACCAAATGAAACGAAAATGTGCTTTACAGTATTGCCGCGCGCGATTGCATAATTACGCGTTTTTATTACACGGCTTTCAAAATCGAAATCCGAAAAACAGGCGAATCTAAAATCCGGACAAACTTCTTTTTCGCTTGTCCGACCACGCGAATCGCATAGGACGAAGTATCGAATCAGCGCACTATTTCCGCTCAGACGCTAACCGATTTCCACAAAACGTCCTCAGGAACGGGCGCGGTAATTTCGATGGGCTCCTTTTTTACGGGATGGATGAATGACAACTTCCGCGCGTGTAGATGAATTCCGCCGTCAGGATTGCTTCGGTCGAAACCGTATTTGAGATCGCCTTTTATCGGAGAACCGATGGCCGAAAGTTGCGAACGGATCTGATGGTGTCGACCCGTGTGCAAGTTGATTTCCAACGCATAATAATTGTTGAGTTCTTTTATTACTTTATAGTCGAGGCTCGCCATTTTGCTGTCGGGAACTTCTTTGGGAAAGGCTTTTGAGGTATTTGATTTTTCATTGCGCTTCAAATAATGCACGAGATTGTCCTGACTTTTAGCGGGTTTGTTCTTTACGATCGCCCAATATGTTTTCTCGGTTTCACGGTTTTTGAACATTTCGTTAAGCCTTTCGAGCGCTTTTGAAGTACGCGCGAATACCACGATTCCCGTCGTCGGACGATCCAATCGGTGCACGACACCCAAAAAAACGTCTCCGGGCTTTGCGTATTTATCCTTGATATATTCCTTCACCACTTCCGACAGCGGTTTGTCGCCGGTTTTATCACCTTGTACGATATCGCCTACGCGCTTGTTGACGACGATGATGTGGTTGTCTTCGTGGAGGATTTGGAGGTTTTGGGCGGTGGAGAGGGTTTTCATTTTTGGATATCAGATTGACAGATTTCAGATTGACAGATTGGAATCGGCGATTAATTGACGAGTGTCATTTTGAATTTGTGAGTCATTCTTATAATGTCACGAAGTTTGGTTGTTAAAGATTGAATTTCTAAGTCCGAAATGTAATTCAAATCATGACAAATCAGCAACTGCGTTTCGACTTCATAAGCCGAACCTAGCGAAATTTCGATAAAGCGACAAAAGTCCTTATTTGAACTTCTGGACGAACCTTCGGCGATATTTGACGGAATCGAAACTGCCGCTCTTCGCAACTGATTCATCAATCCGAATTTTTCGACATCAGGAAATGATTGGGTTGTCCGATAAATATCAGTACAAAATTTTCGACTGAGTTTCCAAATCTGTAAATCTCTAAATCTATGCATAGTAAAAGGCGTTTAAAATTGTATATGGCTTGTATTAAACTGGCGTCAATAATCTCAAATCTGTAAATCTGCAATCTGTAAATCTGAAAATCTGAAATCTGTCAATCTGAAATCTGTCAATCTAAAAATCTAATATTGTTCCTTCTCATTCGGAAAATCCCCAGCCTTAACGTCCTCATGGTATTGCGCCAAAGCACCCGTCATGATATCCCACAAATTCGCATAACGACGCAAAAATCGCGGGCTGAATTCGTTGTTCATGCCAAGCATGTCGTGGATCACCAAAACCTGTCCGTCGACGCCACCGCCGGCCCCGATGCCGATCACGGGAATTGAGATACTCTCGGCCACTTTTTTGGCGAGAGCCGCGGGAATCTTTTCGAGCACGACCGCGAAACAACCGATTTTTTCGAGCATTTTCGCATCCTCGACGAGTTGCTCGGCCTCGGCTTCTTCCTTGGCGCGAACCGTATACGTCCCGAATTTATAGATCGACTGGGGCGTCAAACCCAAATGTCCCATAACGGGAACTCCCGCGTTCAGGATTTTCTTGATCGATTCCTTGATTTCGATGCCGCCTTCGAGTTTCAACGCGTGTGCGCCACTTTCCTTCATGACGCGGATAGCCGAACGAAGCGCTTCCTTTGGGTCTGATTGGTAACTCCCGAACGGCAAATCGACCACGACCAAAGCGCGACCCACGGCGCGAACCACTGACGACGCGTGATAAATCATCTGGTCAAGCGTGATCGGCAACGTCGTTTCGTGTCCGGCCATCACGTTCGAGGCCGAATCTCCTACGAGAATCACGTCGACGCCCGCCGTATCGACCATTTTGGCCATCGTAAAATCATAAGCGGTAAGCATTGAAATCTTTTCCCCGTGCGCTTTCATCTCGATCAGCGACTGGGTTGTAATGCGTTTGTAGTCTTTTTTGGCAACTGACATGGTTTGTTTTTTTTAGAGGAATGTAAAGGTAAGGGAATTATGAATTATAAATTATGAATTATGAATTGTGAATTTGATTTGGGCGTTGCGCGGCGAGATAAAAGCTGATCGCATTTATCTCGCCGCGCCGGGCTTTCGGCACTCGCTGTTGCGGCTCATGCTTCGCGCGCAACGAGCTCAAACAACTGCCTCAATCCCTAACGCGGACAGATTCCCAATGTACGTACGTGTAACAAATGATGTATTTTTGCACTAAGTTATATATTCAAAAAGTTTCGGATTTCGGGTCTAGCGTTGTCATGCTAACTCGAAACCCTAAACGCCAAACAAAAAAAACATGAAAAAACTACTCATTCTAGTCACGCTCATCGTTGCCCAAACCACATTCGCCCAAGATATCGCGATCAAGAAAACGATAGAGGATTTCTTCGTCGCCTTCCATGCGAAAGACACGATCGGACTCAAAAAGACGTTCTCGAAAGAATTGGTCCTGCAGTCGATCGCAGAGAAGAAAGAAGGCGCGATAGTTTCGACCGAATCGGTTTCGGGATTTTTGAAATCGATCGGATCGGTGCCCGCCAACGTCAAACTCGAAGAGCGATTGCTGTCGTGGAAGATAGAGCAGGACGGAAGCATGGCGCATGTCTGGACGCCTTACGAATTTTACATCGACGGAAAATTAAGCCACAAAGGCGTGAATTCGTTTTCGTTGTTCAAGGCTGCTGACGGCTGGAAGATCATTTATTGTGTCGATACGCGCAGGTTGCCTTAAGGAGTGCCTGAGTGCCTGAGTCGGATCTTTTCAAAAAAACGAGTACCTTCACGCGGCGACTAAACGCGATTCGGATGAAGCACAACACAATGGAAAAAAACAACTTCAATATAGCCGTTCTCATCGACGGCGACAATGCCCAACCCAAACTTCTGGGCGCTATGCTCGAGGAAGTCTCGAAATACGGAAAAGCCACGATCCGACGCATCTACGGCGACTGGACGATGCAGCAGATGAACGGCTGGAAGGAAATCATAAACGAATATTCGTTCAATCCGGTGCAGAAATTCGCATATACGTCGGGCAAGAATTCCACTGACAGCGCGCTCATCATCGAAGCCATGGACATACTTCACGGCAAGAACATCGACGGTTTCTGCATCGTTTCAAGCGACAGCGATTATACGGGTTTGGCCAAACGCATCCGCGAGGAAGGCATTTTCATGATGGGAATCGGGCAAAAGAAAACCCCGAAAGCATTCGTGCAGTCGTGCGAAATCTTCACGTTCAGCGAAAACATCCTCAACGTGCCACAACTTAAAGGCGCCGCCGAACCTGAAGTCATCGAAGGCGACCTTAAACCTGAAAAACTCGATCTGGCGTTCATCGACAAGGCATTCGACATTTCATCGACCGAGGGCGAAGAAGAAGTCTATATTTCAAAACTCGGCCTTACGCTTCGCAAAATCGACCCGAGTTTCGACCCGCGCGCCTACGGTTTCAAAAGCCTCACGCAATTGTTCCGCAGCCTTCCGACGTATTCGGTCTTGCACAACGAACAGAATCCTATGGTAAAGCGAGAAATCGTCGCGGCAAAACCAAAGCCGTCCAGAAAACTGCGCAACCTTAAAACCAAGCCGAACGACCGTTCGAAAAGCGCCGAATAAAGCGATACTTGCGTAATTTTGCATTAAAATCCAGCAGTTGAAACACATACTGATAATAGACGACGAGGAAAAATTGCGCGGCCTGCTCGCACGCATCATCAAGTCAGAAGGTTTTGAGATTTCTGAGGCCGGCGATTTAAAATCGGGTTTCAAAAAACTGGAATCTTTGGATATCGATGTCGTGCTCTGCGACGTAAAACTTCCCGACGGGAACGGCGTAGATTTCGTTTCCAAGGTAAAAACCGCATTCCCGTTGGTTGAAATCGCATTGCTGACCGCTTTCGGGAAAATTGCCGACGGCGTGCAAGCCATGAAGAACGGCGCGTTCGATTACATCGTCAAAGGCGACGACAACGACAAGATCATCCCGATGCTGTACAAGGCGATCGAAAAAGCCGAACTCCAAAAAAAAATCGGCCAACTCGAAAAGCGCATTTCCGACAAATTCGCGTTCGATACGATCGTCGGGAAATCAAAGGCGTTTGAACAGGCCATCACACTCGCCAAAAAAGTCGCGCCTTCCGATTCGACCGTTTTATTGACAGGCGAAACCGGAACCGGCAAAGAAGTTTTTGCCCAGGCGATCCACGAAAACAGCACCCGAAAAAACAGATCGTTCGTCGCGTTGAACTGTAGCGCGTTCAGCCCAAATATATTGGAGAGTGAAATTTTCGGCTACAAGGCCGGCGCGTTCACGGGCGCGAACAAAGACAAGAAAGGATTTCTCGAAGAAGCTGACGGCGGCACGCTTTTCCTCGATGAGATCGGAGAGATGCCGCTAGAACTCCAGGCCAAAATGTTGCGCGTGCTCGAAACCAGCGAGTATATTCCCGTTGGCGCGACCGTCGCGAAAAAGTCAGATTTCCGATTGATTGCCGCCACGAACCGCGATTTGAAAGCCGAAAGCGACAACCATCGTTTCCGCGCCGATCTGTATTTCCGACTCAACATCTTCGAAATCCATTTGCCGCCATTGCGCGAACGAAAAAAAGATATCGGCGCGCTCGCAAATTTGTTTGTTGCGAAAGCCGGATTGAAGTTGAACAAAACCAATTTGGAACTTTCATCGGAATTCATCGGCAAACTCGAAAATTACAACTGGCCGGGAAACATACGCGAGCTCAAGAACGTGGTCGAACGTTCGGCGATCCTGGCCGACGGGACTATTTTGCAACCTGAAGATCTACCCATCGAACTACAGCATCCGGTACAAACGAACACAGGCTCGATGTCGGCGTTTTCAATGTCGAGTATCGAAAAACTTCATATTCAAAAAGTCTTGAATTACACAAATGGCAACAAAGCTGAAGCTGCAAGACTTCTCGAGATCGGGATCGCAACCTTATATCGCAAAGTCGAGGAATTCGGTTTATGAGCGAATCGTATCATTTTGAGAAAAGCCTATCGTTTTGATAGGCTTTTTTTATGGCCTTATATTCCGTAAACGACGTAGGTTGCTGTTTTTTAGGTCTTTGTGTTTCATTTTGGATTTTGGTATTCCGTTTGGCATAAGCGCGGAAAATCAAAGTAAAATGAGAAATCAAATCACCGACATCCACAGGCAAGCCGAACGTTTCGCCGACGTCACGAAAAGGTCGATCATGACCGGAAACGTAACAAGGGCAAAAAAACTTCTGGCGTACGCCGAAAAGCTTCTGGTCGACGGGAACCAGGAAACCCAAAACGCGATCAGCAACGTCTATGTATTTTCAGTCTCCCTGTTTTTGGAAGTCCGAAAATGCAGCATTTCCAATCTCTTTCCACCGGCGCTCAAAGCCGATTACATCCGTCAGGTCAACGCCTCGGGCATCTAACGAACTAAACCTTATCTCATGATAGACACTATTCTTTTGCTGGCATTGGCCGTCGTGCTTTTTGCCATCTGTTACAAATCGGTTGAATTCTTCGAAAAAATTTGATATGGCAGCACTCTTCATTGTGGCGATAGCGGTTTTCGGCTATCTGGTCTACGTACTCATCAAACCCGAAAAATTCTAATCGGATGAACGTCCAAAACAACAAAAATCAATGACTTCAGAAATTCTTGGTGTCATCGGCATATTCGTGCTGACGATACTGCTCGCGATTCCTCTTGGCCGATATATTGCCAACGTTTTCGGGGGCGAAAAAACGCTTCTCGACCCTATTTTCAATCCGATCGAAAACCTCGTGTTCAAAATTTCGGGTATAGATCCGAACGCCGAAATGAACTGGAAACAATATCTAAAAGCCATGCTCGGCATCAATGCGCTGTGGTTTTTCCTGTGCTTTTTCGTGTTGCTTTTTCAAGGCATTTTGCCTTTAAATCCCGACGGAAACCCGAACATGACAGCCGATCTGGCGTTCAACACCGCGATTTCGTTCGTCGTCAATTGCAACCTGCAACACTATTCGGGTGAGACCGGACTGTCATATCTGGGGCAATTGATGCTCATGTTCCTGCAATTCATGTCGGCCGCCACGGGAATCGCCGTCGCCATCATGGTATATCGCGCGATGAAGGAAAAAACAACCGATGCGCTCGGCAATTTCTTCAGCAACCTGCTTAAAAGTTGCACGAGGATTTTGTTGCCACTTTCAGCAATTGTAGCCATCATCCTTGTCTTCTCAGGAACTCCGATGACGTTCGAGGGCAAAGACCACATCACGACAGTCCAAGGCGAAAGCGTCGAAGTGTCGCGCGGGCCGGCAGCGGCTTTCATCGGAATCAAACACGTAGGTACGAACGGAGGCGGATTTTTCGGCGCCAATTCGTCTCATCCTTTGGAAAATCCTACGTATTTGACGAGTGCCGTCGAACTTTGGGCGCAACTCATCATTCCGTTCGCGATGATTTTCGCACTCGGCTATTATCTCAAAAAGAGACGCTTGTCGTATGTGATTTTCGGCGTGATGACGATCGGTTTCCTGCTCTTGGTAATTCCGACTATGATTTCGGAAATAAACGGAAATCCAGCCATCGAACGCATGGGAATCGCCCAGGCCGACGGAGCGATGGAAGGCAAGGAAGTGCGTTTCGGAACGCCTATGACGGGCTTCTGGAGCATCGCCACGACGGTGATCTCCACGGGTTCGGTAAACGGAATGCACGATTCGACCATGCCGCTTTCAGGCGCGATGCAACTCCTGGCGATGATGGTCAATTGTTTCTATGGCGGCTGCGGCGTCGGGTTTTTGAACTTTTATATTTTCATCATTCTCGCGGTTTTCATTTCAGGCTTGATGGTCGGGCGAACTCCTGAATTTTTAGGCAAGAAGATCGAAGCTCGCGAAGTCAAGATCGCGGCGTTTATTGCGATTTTACATCCGCTGTTGATTTTGTCGGGAACGGCCTTGTCGGCGTACTTCTGCGCGAACGACACCGCGATGGGTTATTGGTTCAGCGGAAACGCGACGGGTTGGCTCAATAATCCGGGGCATCATGGCTTTTCCGAAATGCTGTACGAATACACCTCGAGCGCCGCCAATAACGGTTCGGGTTTCGAAGGTTTGGGCGACAACAATCCGTTCTGGAACGTTTCAACAGGCATAATTCTGTTGCTTTCGCGGTTTATCCCAATCATCGGGCCGCTCGCGATCGCCGGTTTGCTAGCCAACAAAAAGTACATTCCCGAAAGCGCAGGCACATTAAAAACTGACACGACGATTTTCGGCATCATGACCTTCGCCGTCATCGCGATCATCGCGGCATTGTCGTTCTTCCCGGCTTTGGCACTTGGCCCTTTGGCGGAATATTTCACCCTTAAATAACCAAAAATGAATACTACAAAATCAGCATCGTTGTTCGAACCGAAGCAAGTGAAGGAAGCACTCGTGCAATCTTTCGTCAAGCTCAACCCGAGACAGATGTATAAAAACCCGGTAATGTTTACCGTCGAGATCGGAACCGTGATCATGCTCATAGTTTGCGTATCGATTTTACTCGGCGCCCAGGATCAAGGCAGTCTCGGCTACAACATTTTAATATTCCTGATTCTTTTCGCCACGCTGTTGTTCGCGAATTTTGCCGAGGCCATCGCCGAAGCGCGCGGAAAAGCCCAAGCCGACAGTTTGCGCAAAACGCGTGAGGAAACGCCTGCTAGACAGGTTTTGCAAAACGGCGAAATTAAATCAGTAAGTTCATCGGCGCTCAAAAAAGGCGATGTTTTCGTTTGCGAATCGGGTGATCTGATCGCGACCGACGGCGAAATCATAGAAGGTCTGGCTACGATCGACGAAAGCGCGATCACCGGCGAAAGCGCGCCCGTTATCCGCGAGGCCGGAGGCGACAAGTCATCGGTTACGGGCGGGACGAAAGTATTGTCGGACAAGATAAAAGTCATGGTCACATCGGAACCGGGCGAAAGTTTTCTCGATAAGATGATTGCACTCGTCGAAGGTGCGAGCCGTCAAAAAACCCCGAACGAGATCGCTTTGACGATTTTACTTGCCGCGTTCACGATCATTTTCGTTATCGTATGCATTACGCTCAAACCGTTCGCCGATTACGCCCGAACACCGATCACGATCGCGGCCTTCATCTCGCTTTTCGTATGCCTGATCCCGACGACGATCGGCGGTTTGCTTTCGGCAATCGGAATCGCGGGAATGGATCGCGCACTTCGGGCGAACGTAATCACAAAATCGGGAAAAGCGGTTGAAACCGCGGGCGACATCGACGTGTTGTTGCTCGATAAAACGGGAACGATCACGATTGGGAACAGGAAAGCCACGAATTTTTATCCGACGAATGGCGTTTCGTTCCACGATTTCGTCGAAGCCGCGGTATTGAGTTCGTTGGCCGACGACACGCCCGAAGGAAAATCGATCCTCGAATTGTCGGAAACCATGAAAGACGACGTCAATATCGATTTGGCAAAACTTACGCAAACCATTTCTGAAATTATCAAATTCACGGCTGAAACGAGGACGAGCGGCGTGATCTTATTGGATAAGACCGACATCCGGAAAGGCGCACAGGATGCGGCGCGTAACATCGCTGCCTCGGCCGGAAATGACTTTCCTGAAGACACATCGGCCAAAGTCATCGAAATTTCTTCGAACGGTGGAACGCCTTTGGTCGTGCTCAAAAACAAAAAAGTTTTGGGTGTGATCGAATTGCAGGATATCATCAAACCGGGCATGAAGGAACGCTTCGACCGACTTCGCAAAATGGGCGTAAAAACCGTGATGGTTACGGGCGACAACCCGCTGACTGCGAAATTCATCGCCGAGAAAGCAGGCGTCGACGATTTCATAGCCGAGGCAAAACCCGAAGACAAGATGAACTACATAAAAGCCGAGCAACAAGGCGGCAAGCTCGTCGCGATGATGGGCGACGGAACGAACGACGCGCCCGCTTTGGCCCAGGCCGATGTCGGCGTAGCGATGAACTCGGGAACCCAAGCCGCCAAAGAAGCCGGAAATATGGTCGATCTCGACAACGACCCGACCAAGCTCATCGAGATCGTCGAAATCGGGAAACAGTTATTGATGACGCGAGGAACGCTTACCACATTTTCGATAGCGAACGATGTCGCCAAATATTTTGCCATCGTTCCCGCGCTTTTCATCACGGCAATCCCGGCGTTGCAAGGTTTGAATATCATGCGGTTGCATTCGCCCGAAAGCGCGATCCTTTCGGCGGTGATCTTCAACGCGATCATTATCCCGATCTTGATTCCGCTGGCGTTGCGCGGCGTCGATTACAAACCGATAGGGGCGAGCGCGATCCTGAAACGCAACCTGTTGATCTACGGGCTTGGCGGGATCATTATCCCGTTCATTGGAATCAAGGTCATTGATTTACTGGTTTCCTTATTCTTTTAAAATCACAAAATGAAAAATATAGCATCCATCATCAAATTATCGCTCGTGTGCATTGTGCTTTTCGCGGCGATCTATCCACTTGCGATTTACGGGATCGCGCAAATGGCGCCGAATAACGGCAAAGGGGAAACGGTTTCCAGGAACGGGAAAGTCGTCGGTTATAAATTAATCGGCCAGAAATTTGACCAATCGCAGTATTTCTGGAGCCGACCGTCGGCTGTCGATTACAACGCGGCCAGCAGCGCCGGAAGCAACAAAGGCCCGGGCAACGAGGAATATCTTGCCGTCGTTCAAAAGCGCATCGATACGTTTTTGGTCGTGCATCCGTATTTGAAGAAGTCCGAAATCCCATCGGACATGGTCACGGCTTCGGGCAGCGGGCTCGATCCTGATATTTCGGCCCAAGGCGCGTTAATCCAGGTAAAACGCGTGGCTGATGTCCGAAAAATAGACGAAGCGAAAGTGCGCCGCCTCGTCGAATCGAAAATCTACAAACCCGTTTTGGGAACTGTAAAAGTAAACGTGCTCGAACTGAATCTGGCGCTCGACGAATTGAAATAATCCAAAAAATACTTCATACATTACATCATGAAAAAATTGATCATCGGCACGTTTTTGACTGCCGGAATCCTTTCGACATCGGCCCAGGAAACCGAAACCAAAGCAGCACCGAACCCTTTCACGTTTTCAGGTTATCTCGAAGCGTATTACAGCTATGATTTCGGAGAACCCGACAATCATACGCGTCCCGGTTTCATTTACAGTCATAACCGGCATAACGAGGCGAACCTGAATATCGGATTCCTGAAGGCCAACTACACTAAAAACAATGTGCGTGGGAACCTTGCGATCATGGCAGGAACGTACGCCGAATACAATCTCGCCGCCGAACAGGATTTGCTGCAACACGTCTTCGAAGCCAATGTCGGCGTAAAACTTTCCAGAAACCACAATCTTTGGGTCGATGCTGGAATCATGCCGTCCCACATTGGTTTTGAAAGCGCGATCGGCAAAGATTGCCAAACGTTGACGCGCAGTATTCTGGCCGACAATTCGCCGTATTATGAAGCCGGAGTGAAAATCGGTTATACCTCGAAAAGCGAGAAATGGTATCTGGCCGCGATGTATTTGAACGGTTGGCAGAGAATCCGGAAAATCGACGGTAACCAGACGCCAGCGTTCGGAACTCAAATTACATTCAAACCGAATGCGAAAACAGTATTGAACTGGAGCACGTACATCGGGAATGAACAACCGGATACGATCCGAAAATGGCGTTATTTCAACAATTTCTACGGACAGTTCAAAGTTTCCGAAAAGGTGAACCTGACGGCAGGTTTCGACATCGGTGCCCAGCAATCGGAATACGGAAGCGGCGATTACGACATTTGGTATTCGCCCGTTTTCATCGCCCAATTCAAGCCGACCGAAAAAATCCAACTGGCCGCGCGCGCCGAATATTACCAGGACAAACAAGGCGTGATCATCGCGACCGGAACCGAGAACGGTTTCAAGACCTGGGGATTTTCAGCCAACTTCGATTACCTGCCCGCAAGTAACGTAATGTTGCGATTTGAAGCTCGAACGTTGAACGGCAAAGACGACATTTTCCTGCAAAACGACAATTCTACAAACAATAATGTGTTCCTCACGACAGCTTTGGCTATTTCGTTTTAATGAGTGATAAAGAGCAAAACGTCAAGCATTTCCTTGACCTGATCCAAAAATCCCGACGCGGGAAATTTAAGGTCTACATCGGTATGAGCGCCGGCGTAGGCAAGACGTTTCGCATGCTCCAGGAAGCGCACACGTTGCTGCGGAATGGTATCGATGTGAAAATCGGGTATATCGAGACGCATCATCGAAAGGAAACGCACGAATTGCTAGCAGGGCTTCCGGTAATTCCGCGTCGGAAATTATTTTATAAGGGCAAGGAACTCGAAGAACTGGATTTGCAGGCGATCATCAATTTGCGGCCAGAAGTCGTGATTGTTGATGAACTCGCGCACACGAACATCGAAGGCAGCAAGAATGAGAAGCGGTGGCAGGACGTCTTGGAAATTCTGGATGCGGGAATCAATGTGATTTCGGCCGTGAACATCCAGCACTTGGAAAGCCTCAACGAAGATGTGAAACAGATTACGGGAATTGAAGTCAAGGAACGCATTCCTGACAACGTGCTGCGGTTGGCCGATGAAGTCGTGAACATCGATCTGACGTCAAGCGAGCTCATCGACCGTTTGAAGGAAGGCAAAATTTACACGCCCGACAAAATCCCATCGGCGCTCAATAATTTCTTCAAATCGGAACAAATCCTGCAATTGCGTGAATTGGCGCTCAAGGAAGTTGCGAGCCAAGTCGTGCGAAAGGTCGAAAACGAGTTGCCGCAATTGGCGTCGCATCGGCAGGAAAAGTTGCTCGCCTGTATCTCGAGCAATGATAAGACCGCCAAGATCGTGATCCGCAAGACTGCGCGTTTGTCGAGTTATTACAACAGCAAATGGTACGTTTTGTATGTGGAAACGCCAAAGGAAAGTTCTGACAGGATCGCTCTCGACAAACAACGCCATTTGATCAATAATTTCAAGTTGGCCGTCGAACTCGGGGCCGAAGTCATCCGCGTCAAAAAAGATCGAATTACCGACGGCATCCTCGAGGCGACCAAAGAAAAAGGCATCACGACGGTGTGCATCGGGAAACCTCACTTAAATTTGCTCAAGATAATTTGGTCGACGACTGTTTTCAATTCGCTGTTGACGAATTTGTCCTCATCGAACATCGACCTCGTAATCCTTTCTTGATATGAAAATCAAAACCAAACTGAACTTAGGCGTCGGGCTTTTGTGTTTATCGATATTGGTGCTCACCATCGTGAGTTCATTCTATGTTTTTTCGATCAAAAAGGACACCCAAAACATATTGACGGCGAACTACAATACGCTCGAATATTCACGAAATATGCTGTTGGCGCTCGATAAAATGGGAAATGGAGGCGATTCGGCTGTTGATGATTTCGAGGAAAATCTGTCCAAACAAGTGAAGAATATCACCGAAGCGGGCGAGGATTTGGTCACGAACGACATCCAAAAAAAATTCATCGACCTGAAGGCCAGACCGCAGGATGTCGTGATACGCGCCGAAATCCGTCAGGATATTTTCGAGATCATGAAGTTGAACATGAATGCGATCAAGGGTAAAAGCGAAATCGCGAATACGACTGCAGAAACAGGGAATCTTTGGATTTCGATCACGGGTTGCCTGTGTTTTTTGATCGCTTTCAATCTGCTCGTCAACCTTCCGAACAATATCGCGAATCCGATCCTCGAATTGACTGAAAGTATCAAGGCGATCGCCAATAAGAACTATTCGGAACGCGTGCATTTTGAAAATCAGAATGAATTCGGCGAACTGGCGCGCTCGTTCAACACCATGGCCGAAAAACTCGAAGAATACAACAACAGCAATCTATTTAAACTTTCGCTCGAGAAAAAACGCTTGGAAACGTTGATCGACAACATGCACGATCCCGTGATCGGATTGGACAATAACGGCCGCATTTTGTTCGCCAATAACGAGGCTTTGAAGATTTCGGGATTGGGAAAAGAGGACGTTATCGGGAAATCGGCCCATGACGTTTCGTCGAGTAACGACCTAATGCGCGATATTTTTCAAAACTCCCAATCGGAGTCGAAACTCATGAAGATTTTCGCCGACGGAAAGGAAAGTTATTTTGAAAAAGAAGCTTTCGGGATCACGATCGTTCCAACGGGAGAAGAAAATCCGGTTAAGATAGGCGACGTGTTGATACTTCGGAACGTGACGATATTCAAGGAACTCGATTTTGCGAAGACGAATTTTATCGCGACGGTTTCACACGAGCTCAAAACGCCGATAGCCTCGGTAAAACTCAGCCTGAATCTTCTTGAAAATCCCGACACTGGCGAAATAAACGAAGATCAGCGACAACTCATCCACAGCATTAAGGACGACGCCCAACGATTGCTTAGGATTACAAGTGAACTTTTGGAACTTTCGCAGGTTGAAACCGGAAAGATACAGCTCGATATACGGGAAAGCGATCCTTATGGAATCATCGAATATGCGGTCGATGCGGTAAAAATCCAATCGGACCAAAAGCAAATACGGCTTTTTTCGGAAGCGCAAGACAATCTTCCCAAAATCAAGGCCGACGCTGAAAAAACATCATGGGTTTTGATCAATTTCCTTACGAACGCCATTCGTTATTCACTGGATGGAAGCGAAATAAAGATTTCGGTAAATCAGGTGGACGACGACGTAAGATTCGAGGTCATCGATTCGGGCAAAGGCATCGATAAGCGCTACGTCCCGAAGATTTTTGACAAATATTTCCAAGTTCCGGGAAGCCATAAAACGGGTACTGGATTGGGTTTGGCGATAAGCAAGGAATTCATTGAGGCGCAAGGCGGATCGGTAGGCGTGGAAAGCCAGCTTGGCATGGGAAGCAGTTTCTATTTTAGCTTGAAACGATTTGATGCTTAGACGAAAAGCGTTCACTCTACAAAAAAAACTCGGTTTCGAATTGCATCCTTCCTGATCTGTCGGATCGCAAAAAAAAGCAACAGCAAATACGCGATGACCACGGGAAAATAAATGGAAATGAAATTTTTGATCTCCGACGCCCAATCCTGCGAAGGTTGTATTTCGACCACATCATTCCCGAATGAAAAACCGCCACAACCAAGCGTTCGGACATATTCGTGTTTCACTTGGGGGCGCGGCCTGGGGTTGACGACGGTGATCTCGCTGCCGTCCACGAGATAAATGGGAATGTCCTCTATCGCGAAAATATCGAGCACTCGTATGAACGTCCAATATTTTGCCTTGTCCGAAAAATGGAATTTCAAGCCGCTCGACATATCTTTTGACGCTTTGAAGTTGCGCACGGTTATGTGAGCTTTTCGGCATTCAAGCGAATCGGCGGCGTCGTTTCCCGTGAGATAAATGTGCGTGAAGGTTATGCTTTTCGTACGCGTTTCCCAATCCTTGCGTATCTGGTTGTCAAATTCGGTGTCGCCGATGAGACTTAAATCCATCGAATTGTAATTCACGAACGCCTTTCGCTGGTACATGAATAAAATTGCCAATAAAGGCAGCAGGACAAGGCTGATCAAACCCGGCGTGTAAAATGAAAGGCGACGATGCTTCATAACGATTGTCTTATCTGTTCGATGAAGTCGCGTTGGGCTTCGTTTATTTTTTCGAGCGCCGGTCCTGTTTCGAGCCACGCCGCCTTGTCGACTTCGGGAATCATGAGTTTCCTGCCGGTTCTTGGCGGCCATTCGATTTCGAATTCGTTGCTCGTTATGTTTTCGCTGTCGACGAATTTTTCCAGCGCCCAAGCCCAAACTTTCTTGCCCGATTTTAAGGTCACGGCTCGAAGTTCGAAAAACGCGTCGTCAGGGTCGAGTTTGTGTCCCGTTTCCTCGAAGAATTCCCGGATAGCGGCGAGCAACGGATCTTCGTCGCTCGTGAATTCTCCTTTCGGGATCGACCACGCGCCCAAATCCTTGTTTTTCCAAAACGGTCCGCCGGGATGTACGAGGAAGAACCGCAACGGTGATTTTTGGTACAATAGAATTCCTGCGCTTTGTTTCATCGGACGAAATTGACAATCACTAAGATACGTTTTTGAGTGATTCGAATTCGTTGATTGGTGTGCGTATTTGTCACAAAATCGTAACTTCGGGGAAAGCATTTCCATGAGAGTAATCGTCGTCGGCGCGGGAGCCGCAGGTTTGATGTCGGCAAACATATTGTCCAAAAAAGGCTGCGATGTCGTTTTGCTCGAGGCCGGCGATCGTATCGGCGGACGAATCCATACGTTGACGCCTCCGGGATTTTCGAACCACGTCGAGGCCGCCGCCGAATTCATCCACGGGAAATTGCCGCTCACGTTGCAACTGATGAAGAAGGCGAAACTCGAAGTCGTTCCCGCAACCGGAAAAATGTACCGATCGAAAAACGATAAAATAGATTCGAACTTCGGGAATTCGAAAGCGTGGAGCGAATTTTACGAAGCGCTTTTTGATTTGAAAAGAGATTGTTCGCTTCAGGAATTGCTCGACCTTAGATTTTCGGCGAAAAAATATGCGACGTTGCGCAACGAGGCGATCGACATGGCGCAAGGACTCGATTTGGGCGAGCCCGGGAAGTTGTCGCTTTTCAATGTGCGAGAAGAATGGACGTCCCAAGAAATGCAATATCGTCCGGTTTCAGGTTACGCGCCGCTTTTGGAATTCATCAGCAACGATTCGGATCTCGGGAAACGCCAACTTCACTTCAACGAGAAGGTGTCGCGAATCGAATGGCAGCGAGGATTCGTGAAAGCGATCACGGCGACAGACGTTTTCATTGCCGACGCGATTGTCGTTACCGTTCCGATTTCAGTCTACCATAATAACGAGATGGAATTCTCTCCGGAAATACCGCAATTGAAACTTTTCGACGACATCGGGTTCGGGGAAGTCATCAAGATCGCGCTCGAGTTCGACACGATGTTCTGGGAGGAGAAATACGCCGATCTGGGATTTTTGTTTACCGAAGCGGGATTCACGTTCTGGACGCAATTGTCGCAGCATAAACCGTTGCTCATCGCATGGATCGGAAACGCCGACGCTTCAAGTTACGACTCGATTGCCGACGAGGAAATGATCGAACGATCGGTTTCGGAATTGGAAAAGACGTTCGGAAACATCGCCCGGGATTCTTTTCGCGTGGGGAAAGTATTTCGGTTCACAAAGAAATCCCCAACGAAAGGCGGCTATTCGTGGTTCACGACCAAGAGCAGATCGGCAGTCGCCAAACTCAACCGCGGCATCGACTCCACGATCTATTTTGCGGGAGAGGCGCTCGAACCGAAAGGCGATAACGCGACCGTCGAAGCCGCACTCCAAAGCGGACGTCACGTCGCCAACAAAATCCTTCGCTCAAGCAAGCACACATAATGTCATCAAAAAACGATTCGTCCAACCGACCTCAAACCAAGCCTAAAGCTTACAGCCTAAAGCATAAAGCAAAAACTCGTTTACAAAACTTAACCGAAATTATATAACAACCGCGCTTTCCGCATCCCATAACTTTGCTTCATAACCATAAAAAGCATATAAGATGAAAAGGATAGCCATAATTTTGATAGCCGCCATATCATTCGTTTCGTGTAAGGACACAGCCGCTGAGCAAGCGAGAATGGATCAGCAACAAGAACTCGATTCGTTGAAATTGGTGATGGAACAGCAGGCGCAGCAACAACGGACAATTGATTCGATGAACGCGATCGCCGCAGCCCGTGAAGCCGAAGCCAGACGTGTGGCCGCAAACAACAACGCCGCAGCCGCGTCACCTGCCGCAGCCGCCGAACAAAAGAAAAAGGGGATGAGCGGAGCCGCAAAAGGAGCCTTGATCGGAGCGGGAGCCGGAGCGATTACGGGAGCGCTAGTCGACAAGAAAGGGCCTGAGGGCATAATCGTCGGGACACTTGGTGGTGCCGCGGTCGGTGCCGGGACAGGAGCCGTAATCGACGACAGAAAGAAGAAATAACCTGATTGCAAATAGATGGAAAAACGGGATTCTGAAAAGAGTTCCGTTTTTTTGTGCGTTATCGCGACAGGAAGTCGGCGTACCAATGGCCTGAATTCTTGACGATGCGACGCTGGGTTTCGAAATCGACATGGACGAGCCCGAACTTCGGTCGGCAACCTTCGGCCCATTCGAAATTGTCGGTCAATGTCCAAACGAAGTAACCGTTCACGTCGACGCCTTCGGTTTTCGCGCGATGCAATTGTTCGATGTGATCCTTGATGTAACGCTCCCGGTCGAAATCGTAAATCTTTCCGTTGACGATCACGTCCTGGAATGCCGCGCCGTTTTCAGTAACGATAATTCGCGGAATGTTTTCGTACGATGAGAATTTCTTGAGCAGACGATACATCGAATCGGGAAAGACTTCCCAGCCCATTTCGGTAAACGACACATTGCGTTTGGCGGCGGGAATCAATTTTGCCTTCATATATGGCGTGAACAGCGAGTGTTTTACGATTTCGCGCGTGTAACATTGTAGTCCGATGAAGTCGAAATCGAACGCCATGTTTTTTGCGTCGTCGGGATGTGCGAAGGCGTTGATCTTGTTGAGGATCGGCAAGTCATCCGTCGGATAACCCAGACCCAACAACGGTTCGATGAAGGCGCGATTGAGTAACGTATCGACGCGTTCGGCGGCAAGTATGTCTCTCCGGATTTGAGAATTCGGTTCGATATGCGTACACGAAAACGTGGTTCCTATGTTGGCGCCGGGCAATTCTTTTCGAAATACGGTTCCCGCCGATGCCGTTGCCAACGTCGCGTGATGCATCGCTTTCAAAAAGTTCGTCAGGCCGCGTTTTCCTGGAGCGTGGATTCCCAGGAAATAGCCTCCGCCCGTAAACACCGACGGTTCGTTCATCACCATCCAATTTTTCACGCGGTCGCCGAAATGCCGTGCGCAAATAGCCGCGTAATCGGAAAACCAATTTACGATGTCGCGGTTCGTCCAGCCGCCTTTCATCTCGAGTTCAAGAGGCAAATCCCAATGATACAGCGTAACCCACGGATCGATGTTCTTCTCGAGCAGCGAATCGATAAGCCTGTCGTAGAACGCGATTCCCTTTGGATTCACGGGACGCGTGCCGCTCGGATAGATTCGCGGCCAACTCAATGAAAACCGATAGTTCGGGATATTCATCTGGTTTATCAGGTCGATGTCGCGGTTCGGATTCGAATAGAAATCGCAGGCCGTCCTTGAAAAATGGGCGTCTTTTATGTTTTTGTTCGAGGTCGTGAATTCGTCCCAAATGGAGCTGCCTTTGCCGTCGGCGTCGTGGGCGCCCTCGATTTGGAATGCGGCCGTGGAAACTCCCCAATGGAAATTTTCACCAAAGTCTGATCGGTTCAATCGCATCGACCGATCAATGCATGAATGAAGATTGCATGGCTTTGCGGACAAGCCAGTTGCGCAGGAATGGCGGTAAGAATCGAAGCAAAAGTGTCATCGCTTTTTTTTGGAAAGGTAAGGCGATGTGTTTTTTTGGGCGTGATGGGAAAGTTATTAAATGGTTAACGGCGTTTGGTTGACAGTCCAAATAGATTGTTTCAGTTTTTCATCTTATTTTTTTTTGCAACGGATTTCGTAACATTTTTATTTTTTCGATTTTTTTGTCACAAATCTGTTGCATTTTATTTTTTTATCAAAATGTGCAACAGATAATTTGGTTGTCATTTTTCGCAAACATTTGATTCTGACAAAAACTTATCTTCGCAGCCAATTCCCGCACATGAAAAATCAATTCCCGACGATTTCCGCAACGACTTCAACTTTATCCGAAACCGAACTCGAAGCATTTGCCATCGGAAAATATAACCTTGATAAAAACACGAAATGCAAATTGTTCCGAACGGGAATCAACCACACGTATATGCTTTCGAATGATTCGGTAAAATACGTATTGCGCGTTTATTTTCTGGATTGGAAATCAGAGTTGGAGATTTCGGAGGAACTGGATTTGTTGCGGATGCTCGATGCGCATGGAATCGGCGTTTCGATTCCTGTTTCGGATACTTTCGGAAATTTTATCCAAGCGATAAATGCGCCCGAAGGACTTCGATTCGCGGTGCTTTTTACATTCGGAGAAGGCGAAAAGATCCGGTTTTTGGATGATGCGACTTGCACGACGATCGGTTCAACGATGGCGAAAATGCACAATGTTACGATCGGCGAGAAAGTGAAGCGAATCGATTTTGACGAAAATGCGCTTTTGCTTTCGGCTTATGAAAAAATCAAAACGATATTTCCTGGGGAATTGCCCGAGATGAATTACGTGAAAGAAAAGGTGATGGAAATTTCCGATGTTTTAGTGTCGGACAAATTTTCAAATCTTCCCAATGGAATCGTTCATCTCGACATTTGGTACGACAACATGAATGTCAAAAGTCAAAATGACATTACGATTTTTGATTTCGACAATTGCGGAAACGGAGCATTGATGCTTGATGTCGCGTACTTTTGCAAGCAGTTGTTTCACATTGAAACCGATAAAGAAGTGTACGAACGCAAGGTGAAGAGTTTTTTAGTCGGTTATGAAAAACATCGGAGATTATCGCAACAGGAATTGTCGAAAATCCCCGAATCAGGCGCCGCGATTTTCATCTATTACCTGGGAATGCAGGCGAGCCGATTCGATTGGTCGAATATTTTCCTTTCTGAAAACTACTTGAAAATGTATACCGGGAGAATCAAATCCTGGTTGGAATATGAGCATTCCAAATCTTTAATTTGATTGACGCTGCTTTTTCAATCGGCGTTTTTCACCCTTTTTCCAAACCAATTGGCACGCGACGATTCCCAAAAACGTGAGGAACAGGAAAATGGCAAGCGTGAAAAAAGTGGTGTGCGGCATTAGGCTTCGCACGTGTTCGATCTTGGCTTCGACGTCGAGCATTTTCGGCGCCGCGACGAGCAACGCAATCTCGAAAATCGCATTAACTCTGGTGATTGCGGCATATGGTGTTTTGACGCGACCGGCGATGCTGAAACTTCCTAAAATGAGTTGGCTTGCGACAGGCAATAGCAGGATGACAACGACTATACTGAACATGATACGGTGGTTTTTGGTTGATTTCAGAAAAACGATTTTGCGAAAGGAGCGCAAAATCATACCGTTAAGTTACGAAATTAGGTTGTCGGTTATCTTCGTCGGATTGCCAATTAACAGTCGGCCATATTGACTGCGATTGCGAGCCCGCCTTCAGACGTTTCCTTGTATTTCGCATTCATGTCCTGGGCCGTTTTCCACATCGTGTCGACGACTTTGTCGAGTGGCACTTTCGCGTTTTTGGCATCGGTTTCGAGTGCGAGTTCGGCTGCGTTTATGGCTTTGATCGCGCCCATCGTATTGCGTTCGATGCACGGAATCTGAACCAATCCGCCAATCGGGTCACACGTCAGTCCAAGGTGATGTTCCATCGCGATTTCGGCCGCCATCAAGACTTGGTCGGGCGTTCCACCGAGCAGTTCCGTAAGCGCCGCGGCTGCCATCGCCGACGAAACTCCGATTTCAGCCTGACATCCGCCCATTGCAGCTGATATCGTCGAACCTTTCTTGAAAATACTCCCGATTTCACCGGCGACCATCAGGAATTTCTTGACGTGCTCATTGGTAGCCGTGTGGTTTTCGATGACCATGTAATACATCAAAACGGCGGGAATTACGCCGGCACTACCATTTGTCGGCGCAGTGACGACGCGGCCTAGCGACGCATTGACTTCGTTCACGGCAAGCGCGAAACAGCTTACCCATTTCAATATCTGTCGGAACTTGACTTCGGTTTTTCGGATCGATTCGAGCCATTCCTGAGGATTGCTATAGTTCGCGAGTCCGATCAGGTTTTGGTGCATGTCGAACGCGCGACGCCTCACGTTCAATCCGCCCGGAAGAATGCCTTCAGAGTGACAACCGATGTACATGCATTCGAGCATGGTGTTCCAAATGCGCATCAATTCGTCGTGGATGTCCTGTTCGGCGCGCATCGATTTCTCGTTTTCGTACACGATTTCAGAAATGCTTTTATCGAGGTCGGTGCAATAAACGAGAAGCTCGTTGGCTTTTTGGATCGGATAGGGGAAAGCGCATTTTATCTGCTCTTTCATCTTGGCGTTCGGTCGGTCTTCCTTGACGACGAATCCGCCGCCGATGGAATAGAACGTCGATTCATATTCGTGGTTCTCGAAATACGCCGTGAATTTCAATCCATTTGCGTGGAATGGCAGGAAATCCTTGTGGAAGACGATGTCGGCGAAAAATGAAAATGGAATTACGATTTCGTTTCCGAGCTTGATTTCGCGCGTTTCTTCAATCTTTTTTATGATGCCCGAGATATTTTCGACGGGAATATATTCAGGATCCTGGCCCGACAGTCCAAGCATGACGGCGAGATCGGTCGCGTGGCCTTTGCCGGTCAGGGAAAGTGATCCGTAGAGATCGACTTTGACGCGTTCGGTTTTGTGGAGTAGATTTTCAGACCGAAGTTCGGCAAGGAAACGCTCAGCCGCGCGCCAAGGCCCGAGTGTGTGCGAACTCGACGGTCCGACGCCGATCTTGAGCATGTCGAAAACAGAGATGCATTCTTCCATTAGTAGGTAATTTGTGCAAATATAATAACGAAACAAACTAAAACGATTTCGTTTTTGCGAATTGGCGGTAAATAAAAAGTCAATTTTGGGGATTGCGCAAAAGTCAGGTCGTCGACATGGAAATTATTGCGCCGTTGTGGCGATGTTTAGACGAAAATAGATTGTCGTTCGATTTCAACCGGATGTCATAAACTTCCTAGGGCAGGATTTTCTGATTTCTGGCGAATCAATTATCCGGCGTGACTTGATTGTAAACTACGACGTTTTCCATCTGAATCAAAAACTTATATTTCGCGTAGCTTTCATGAACCGCATGGAAAAATGGTTGGGCGCAGCCGTCTTCCATCCAGTCGTGCAATTCGATGGTAATCATTTTGATTTTTCGCATCCACGATTGGTAATTATCGGAAAAAAGTTGCTTTTCGCTGGTTTCGATGTCAATCTTGAACAGGTCGATGGTTGCACGATTATATTTCTCGATGAGTGTCGGGACCGAAATAGCCGCA
Organism: Flavobacterium sp.; assembly: GCF_004211145.1. GTDB lineage: Bacteria > Bacteroidota > Bacteroidia > Flavobacteriales > Flavobacteriaceae > Flavobacterium. Next base: position 44,975 of record NZ_SEBS01000025.1, read on the forward strand.
ATGGTCCCGATCTCCAACGATTCCTCGACGACCATTCCCCATTTCCCCGAATCGTATTTGTCATAGACACGCAGTTTCGTATCCTTATCCCAAAGACCCGCGTTTTCAAAATGGACATTCGGATACGGCGACAGGTTTTTCTTGAGCAGTTCGAAATTTTCAGGATCGGGTTCGATACAGATTATCGTCGCGTCGGGAAATTGGTTTGCCATCCGAATTGCGAACAAACCGACGTTTGCGCCTGCGTCGATGATCGTCCGCGTTGCCTTTGGAATGGGCATTTCATACGAATTTTCGAGAAATACCTGGACGAACGTAGGGACGTCTGAAAGATGATTGCGCAATTCGAACGGATGTTTTATACCCGGTATCGAAATCGATTTGGTAGTGCCGAGCCAAAATTTTAGACTTATTCCGCAACCTTTTAAAAATCCATATTTAAGAACAGATAGAATCAGGATTTTTATTTTGCGCTTCATATACTTTGTTTTTCGATAATGTAATGATAGTCAATTATTTTCGAGACAGAACTAAACTGCGAATTTTCTTTTGATGTCAAATTGTCACCATGTCAATTCAAAAATACTGACATTTCCCGTCATTGGCGCTACTGGCACAACAATTGACTAATGGGCGTCGAGTAATTAATTTCACACAAAAAATATAATACACAAAATCATGGGAAAAATAATCGGAATTGACTTGGGTACGACTAACTCCTGCGTTGCCGTAATGGAAGGTAGCGAGCCAGTGGTAATCCCGAATTCAGAAGGAAAACGCACGACACCATCAGTAATCGCTTTCGTTGAAGGCGGCGAAATCAAAGTCGGCGATCCTGCGAAACGCCAGGCTGTAACCAATCCTACAAAGACGGTTGCGTCGGTAAAAAGATTTATGGGGAACAAATATTCAGAGTCGAAAAACGAGGCTGAACGCGTTCCTTACAGTGTTGTAAAAGGTGACAATGACACGGCTCGTGTCGACATCGATGGCAGAATGTACACGCCACAGGAATTGAGCGCGATGACGCTTCAAAAAATGAAAAAGACAGCCGAAGATTATCTTGGGCAAACGGTCACCGAGGCGGTCATCACCGTTCCGGCTTACTTCAACGATGCGCAACGCCAGGCTACGAAAGAAGCGGGCGAGATCGCAGGTTTGAAAGTTATGCGTATCATCAACGAGCCGACTGCAGCCGCTTTGGCATACGGACTTGACAAAAAATCGATCGACCAGAAAATCGCGGTCTATGATTTGGGTGGTGGTACTTTCGATATCTCTATCCTTGAATTGGGCGACGGCGTTTTCGAAGTATTGTCTACGAATGGAGATACGCACTTAGGTGGTGACGATTTCGACCAGGTAATCATCGATTGGTTGGCCGACGAATTCAAATCAGAAGAAGGCGTTGACTTGCGCCAGGATCCGATGTCATTGCAACGTTTGAAAGAAGCGGCTGAAAAAGCGAAAATCGAATTGTCGTCATCGGCCCAAACCGAAATCAACTTGCCATACGTTACGGCAACGGCTTCAGGACCGAAGCACTTGGTGAAAACCTTGACTCGCGCGAAATTCGAGCAATTGGCCGACAGTTTGGTACGTCGTTCAATGGAACCGGTTGCAAAAGCGTTGAAAGATGCAGGTTTGTCAAAATCGGACATTGATGAAGTGATCTTGGTTGGAGGTTCTACAAGAATCCCGAAAATCCAGGAAGAAGTTGAGAAATTCTTCGGGAAAAAACCATCGAAAGGTGTGAATCCTGACGAAGTCGTAGCGATCGGTGCTGCGATCCAAGGTGGAGTTTTGAGCGGAGACGTGAAAGACGTGTTGCTTTTGGACGTTACCCCGCTTTCTTTGGGTATCGAAACAATGGGCGGCGTCTTGACGAAACTTATCGAATCGAACACGACGATCCCAACTAAAAAATCGCAGGTTTTCTCTACCGCGGCCGACAATCAACCAAGTGTTGAAATCCACGTGTTGCAAGGAGAAAGAGCGATGGCTGCTGACAACAAGACGATCGGACGTTTCCACCTTGACGGCATTCCGCCGGCTCCGCGTGGCGTTCCTCAAGTAGAAGTTACGTTTGACATCGATGCCAATGGTATCATCAAGGTTTCAGCAACCGATAAAGGTTCAGGGAAATCGCACGATATCCGTATCGAAGCGTCTTCAGGTTTGACTGCCGAGGAAATCGAAGCAATGCGTAAAGACGCCGAAGCCAACGCCGATGCTGACAAGAAAGCTCGTGAAAAAGCCGAGAAAGTCAACGAGGCTGACAGCATGATCTTCCAAACGGAATCTCAGTTGAAGGAACTCGGGGATAAACTTTCAGAAGGTAACAAAACCGCTCTCGAAAGCGCTTTGACCGAATTGAAAGCGGCTTACGAAACTAAAGACGTAGACGTGATCCAACCGGCTCTCGACAAGATCAACGAAGTGTGGAAAAACGCTTCCGAGGAAATGTACAAGCAAGGTGAAGCGGCTCAAGGCCAACCACAACAGGACGCGCCACAAGGTGAAAACCAAGGCGATAATGTTCAGGATGTGGATTATGAAGAAGTGAAATAATTGACAATGGATAATTGACAATGGACAATTGACAATTGACAATTGATACTGGAAACCGGATTGGAAACAGTCCGGTTTTTTTATGGACAATCGTTAAACTTTGACTTTTGGCAAAAAATACTATTTTGGGAAGGAACGCGTTTTGTATCTTGTTTCCCATAAATTGTATCCAATCCGAAATCTATGAAAAAATCGCTCCTACTTCTGTCCATGTTGTTAATCTGCATCGGCGGACACGCGCAAACGTCAAAAAAGAAAAAGTCGACAAAGGCAAAAACCACGGCCGTCGCCGGTCCGAAGTCGCTCGCGAAATCCGACAATCTCTCAGTCGACTACGCAAAAAACGAATTGTTCCTCACGATAAACGGCGCCGTAAAAGATACGGTCAGCCTGCGCAGGAACGGGCTTAGCGAACCGACCGAAGTCACGATCAAACCCATAACGTGCAGCGGCAACACGCTGTATCACGTGACGTGGACTGAGAAGAAAAAGTCAGGCGATGCGAAGACCAAACTCGAAGACATCACGCAAAAACACACGATGATCGTCGACGTGGCGACCAAAGCGAAAGTGCTTGAAAACATAGAAAGTGCGAACCATATTACCGAGAAGGTATATTTGAGCGCCGACAAATACGTGTCCGAAACCCAGGAAAAGGTGAGGAGAGAAGGCATGGAATGCTCAGTCGCGGCCGACGGAAGCGTCGTCCTAAAAAATAAATCGACGCAGACGAAGTTGGTTTACGATGCGGCTAAGAAGAAGTTTGTGGCGAAGAAGTAGTGTGAAGTGCAAAGTGCAAAGCGCATTTAAATAAGAAAAGCCGCGAGTCATTTGAATATCACTAATGAAACCAAATAGTGAAATTCGGATAATTTGCGGCTAATTTTTTAAAAGGAATTCACGACCATAAAGACCGTGAATTCCGGCAATCGAGCTAGTTAATCGTTGTACGGGTCCATCAAACCCTGAGGTTCGTGTCCTTCTTTTGCCGTGAGTTGTTTCTTGTTCACAGACGCCTTGATCTCATTCGAATAGATGAATTTGCCTTCGCTTATTTCGAGTTTGTACCGCAATTTCGTTTGCAGTTTGCCGCTGAACTTCGGCACTTCGAATTCCCAATATTGATTCGGCTCGATGAAGACTTTGTGGTAGCTGTTTCCGCACCAGCTGCTCGGCAAATATTCGATGTCCTGCCATTTGTTGTTCAGGAAAACCTGCGCGACTGCGGGAAGTCGGCTGTCCGAGGCTTCAAGTTCAACAATCTTATCCGACGCATTGACGATGTACAATTTGTACCCATTGAACTTTTTGGACAGTGACACGGTTTGCGTCGTGTCGATCTTCAGGAAAAATCCGTTGTCTGAAAATTTCTGCAGCGTCGGCTTCGGGAAATTGTCGGATCCACCAAATCCGCCGAGTGCGGTCGTATCCTTAACCGATGACGCCGCGTAAACATGGCCGCGTAATTTGTATTCGATGTTCAGATCCTGCTGGGCGATCGATTCATATCCCGCAAATGTCGCAATTAAAAATGTCAAAAAGTATTTCATATCTGTTGTGTTTAGCGAAACCAATTGCGCACTTTGTAGTACGCGCGTTTGAAAATATTCGGTTTTTTTGCGCTTACTATGATGCCAACCGTGTAATAGCGCTCGGTAAGCGTGATCGTTTTTTGGCTGATGACGTCCGAAGCCGACAATTCCTTTTCATCAAACCCGATGAAGCTAAAACGCAGTAATTCTGAAAATTGTGCATCAATAATGAAATTTCCATTCAAGTCAGACGTTGTTTGCCGCTGGATGTCGTCCTTTAAATAGATATTCACGCCCGGAAGTGCAACTCCGGAACTGTCGACGACCTTCCCCGAAACGACTGGAGTTTGTGTTATCGCAATTTTACCTCTTATGTCTATTTGGGGTTGTATATCAGTTTGGATGACTTCTCCTTGTTTTACTTGCGAATATGATTCGTTCCCGCCAATTATCATGAAACCGAGAACTCCGCTTGCCGCCGCGAGCCACAACGGCGACTTCTTTTCAGGAACGTATAATTCGCGTTGGAGTTGGCTATGTTGGAAACGTCCACAAGCGTCGGTCGAAGTCTTTAGCTTCGCGATGATTTCGGCATCGGACGAATGCGTGAAATCATAAACCGTCTTTTGGCACGAGCCGCAAAACCTGCCTTTTTCGACGTGCGTCATTTGCTGCCAGTCTTCGTGGCAAGGCGTCGGAATGTTGATTTGCATTTTCATCGGAACCAGTTTTTTACACGATAATACAGACGTTTAAAAAAATTTGGGCGCACCAACCTTCCAGTGACGACAATTTCATCACTTATATTATTCGGAAATGGCATTATAATCTTGTAATTGACATCTTCGGTAACTTGGATCGCCAAGGTGTGAAATCCCGGAAATTCGACTTTGAGCGTGTCGCCGACAGTCGCTTTGATACGAAACTTTCCGTCGATGTCGGTCATGACGTCCGGCCGGGAAGTAGTGCTAATGGTTGCGCCCGGCAACGGTCCGGCATTGTCTGAGACCGTTCCTTCAATCCATTTATTTTTTGTGGTGACGATCGTATCGCCCTGAATGAATTTTTCGGGATTATCCGATTTGACGTATTCGCCAAGAACGACAATGGTGCCCTGTTTTTCGCTATGTTGCGCTTCTGCCGATGCCATCGAAAGCAAGCCCAAAACGCCCGAAGCCGCCGCCGTCCAAACCGACGATTTTTGGGATGGCTCGACTAATTTTCGGTCGAGCTGTGAAATATGAAAGCGCCCGCAGACATCCTGAGACTTGCGGATTATCTCAAGAATTGCCGTGTCGGGCGCTTGTGTGAAGTCATGGACTTTCTTTTGGCACGATGAGCAGAAACGGCCTTTATCGACCGCCGTCATCGCGTTCCAGTCTTCATGACAAGGTTTCGGAATAGAAATATAAGGTGAACTTTTCATGCAAGCCTTTTTCATTAAGATGCGAGGCTACGTGAAAAGGTTGGAAGCTGTCCGAATTAAAATCTCGATTGGAAGAACGCGACCATCTTAATCTGGAAATCGATCCACGTTGCGGCATCCCAATCACCGTGGCCGCCGTTCGGATACAGGTAATATTCGTTGTAAACGCCGTTTTCATCGAGTCGTTGTTTGAGTCGCGTGCCCTGGCTAACGGGAATCAACGGATCTTGCCCGCCGGCGAACTGGATTGTCGCCGGAGAAGTTGCTGAAACATGGGTTCGCGGGCTGACTTCGGCAAAGATTTCGGGATTGTCCTCGTAATTCTCATTTCCGACCAAACTTCCCAGCATATTCATGAAAATTGGATTTTCCGTGTACGACGGATCGGTGAAATCAGTCGGACCGACGAGACTGCAAATCGCCTCGACTTCATGATCCGGATCGTATTTATAACCGTAAAGCATGGACAAATGTGCGCCCGCGCTCGCTCCGATAAGGCCGTATTTGTTGTCGATCTGGTAGTCGGCCGACTTGAGGTAATCGATGACTTTCTCGATGTCTTCGATTTGTTTCGGAAATCCTGGACTCTGTTGCGTTGCGAGCCTGTAATCGATATTCACGATCGCGTGGTTCGGGAATTGCGATTTGAGTACGGGAACGGTCGACGTCATGTCGGCGCGCGATCCGCCGCTCCAGCCGCCGCCGTGGATCAGGATGAATACTTTGGTTTGGGACGTTCGGTTCGCGGGCAAATAGACGTCCATTTTTTGTTGGGAGTCGGTGCCGTACGAAACGTTCAGTAAATCGGACGCGGGCAGGTTTTCGACATCGTTTTGGTTGTCGTCGGTCGAATTGCAGCTCGTCGCGAACAAAAGCGCGAACAAAATTATGGAGATGTAGTTTTTCATAGTTCAGGTTATAACGAAAAGTTACGGTTTTGCGTATAAAAAAAGCAGGACGTTAACCTGCTTTTATTACTATTTCTATTCTTATTTTTTATTGGGAAATCCTGATCTCGAATAATTTGTCCCAGTTTTTTCCCGTGACGAAAAGCGTTTTTGTCTTTGGGTTGTAGGCGATTCCGTTAAGTACTTCCGACGCCGGATTCTTGAGTTCTTTTCTCAACTCGACCAGGTTCACGATGCCTTCGACGGCTCCGGTTTTCGGGTCGACAATCGCGATCGCGTCTTTTTGCCAGATGTTGCCGTAGATTTTTCCGTCGATGTATTCGAGTTCGTTCACGCTCTTGATCTTGCTCGTGTTCGAATAGACATTTACGAAATCCTTCATTTTTTGGGTCGCGGCGTCCATCGTCCAGATCTTTTCGGTTCCGTCGCTTTGAAAGATGTTCGTGCCGTCGTTCGTCATGCCCCAACCTTCGATCTTCTTGTCGTAGCTGAACGTCTTTTCGCGTTTGAACGTATCGGCGTTGTAGATGAAGCCGACGTTGGATTGATAGGTCAGGAAATAAATCTTGTTGTTCAACACGGTGATTCCTTCTCCGAAATACTGTTGTTCCAAATCGGTTTGTTTGTAGACTTTCCCGGTCTTATAGTCGATTTTTCGGATGTACGAATTCCCGTTCTGGCCCGAACTCTCGAGCAAGGTGTCGCGATAGAATTCCAAACCTTCAGTAAACGTTGTCGTGTCGTGAGGAAACGTGTTGAGTAATTTGTAGCTGAAGACTTTGGGCTCGACACTCGAAACGACTTCAACGCGGCCCGTGATTTCCTGGCCGTTTGTCTCTCCGTCGAAATACACGACTGCTTTTAAGTTTTGGTATCCGAATTTCGCATCTTTGATCACGAAGTCGGTTTTGCCGCCGCCTTTTACTGACGTTATGCGCTTGTCGTTTGCGAAATACGCGATGCTGTCGATTGCTTTTTTTTCAGGATTCAGCACCTCAAGCGCTACCGAATCGCCGTTTTTATACAGCGTCTTGAAGTTCGAATCGTTGAAAGTGAAAAGATTTTTGCCGTCCGAATCGCCTCCGCAGCTATTTATCGCCAACGCTAAAAACGTGGCGGCTAACAAGTTATATTTCATGAATGAAAACATTTTTTGATTTGTGCGCAAACACTGTCATTTCTCGACCTGCGCCTTGCGAAAATACGAAAAGATTGTATATTTGCAACGGCAAGTCCTGCGCGACCAGCTCCTGTAGAATCCTCCAGGATGGGAACATAGCAAAGGTATATGGTTGTAGCGGTGCGACGCAGGTCGCTTGCCATTTTTT
>NZ_SEBS01000026.1 GCF_004211145.1 Flavobacterium sp.
ATATAGGGATTTTTAAAGGTCCGGAACAAAGCAAATATAGCGAAAACTATTTTTTAATCGAAAAATAAAACGTGCTTCCTTCACCTTCTTTTGACAGCGCCCAAATTCGGCCCGAATGGTTCTCGACAATCTTTTTACAAATCGCCAATCCTATGCCGCTGCCCGAATATTCATCTCGCGAATGCAGCCTTCGGAATAGCGTGAAAATGTGGTCGATTTGATCTTCCTTGATTCCGATTCCGTTGTCGGAAACCCAAAATTCCCAAAATTCCCCCGACTCTCTATAACCGATTGCAATGCGAGGCGTTACATCGGGTTTTCGATATTTTACGGCATTCAAAATGAGGTTTTGGAACACCTGCGCGATCAGCGTTCGGCCGGCCGAGATCGTGGGTAAATCTGCGAATTCGATCACGGCTTTCGTCTCGTCGATCAAGGGTTTGTTTAGCGTGATGATCTCGTGCACCAATTCCGACACGTCAAAACTCTCATGACTGAAATCGCGTTTTCCCAGTCGCGAATACTGCAGCAGGTCCATGATCATGTGGCGCATCCGAGCCGCACCATCGACCGCGAAATGAATGTACTCTTTTCCCTTGTCATCTAAATTTTGAGCGTATTTCTTTTCGATCTGCCCCAGGAATCCCGTGACCATGCGCAACGGTTCCTGTAAATCGTGGGATGCGATGTAAGCAAATTGCTCGAGTTCCGAATTTGAAGCCGTAAGTTCGGCCGCGTGTTCCTCGAGACGTCGGTTCAGGGCTTTGAGTTTCTTGAGGTAACGCCGGTTTCGATCTTCGTACTTGCGCAACATGTGCAGGAATCCGATGCCTGAAATGACGATGAATCCGCATCCTTTAATCGTCTGGTAAACAGGGTTTTCAGGATATCCGACAATCGTAAAAATCCAATCGCTCACCAAAATCCACAGGATTCCGACGAAAAGATAAATAAGTATGATCTGGGTAGAAGTGCGCTTCATGCGATTGTTTGCGTAAATATAAAAGCAATTTAAGTTTCCCGCTTCAATACCCGATGTTAAAATGTTGCGTTCCATTCAAAGTCGATTCGCGTTTAGCCACTTATTATGAATACGTTAAGCCGATTTCAAAAAAGGTTTTTTATCCAGAAATAAAATGTACCTTTGCCGCTTCAAAAAAAGGATATGGAATCTATTAGGAATATCGCGATTATCGCCCACGTCGACCACGGAAAAACAACCTTGGTGGACAAAATCATGTACCACTGCCAGCTTTTCCGTGAAAACGAAAACACAGGCGACCTTATTCTCGACAACAATGACCTCGAGCGTGAGCGCGGGATCACGATCACGTCGAAGAACGTTTCGGTTACATATAAAGGAACAAAAATCAACATCATCGATACACCGGGTCACGCCGATTTCGGTGGGGAAGTAGAACGTGTATTGAACATGGCCGACGGTGTTTGTCTGCTCGTGGATGCTTTTGAAGGCCCGATGCCGCAAACGCGTTTCGTACTTCAAAAAGCGCTTGACCTTGGATTGAAACCATGCGTGGTCATCAACAAAGTCGACAAGGAAAACTGTACGCCTGAGGAAGTTCACGAAAAAGTATTCGACCTTATGTTCGAATTGGGAGCGACTGAAGAACAATTGGATTTCCCGACGGTTTACGGATCGGCGAAAAACAACTGGATGAGCGACGATTTCCGCAACCAAACGGACAACATCGAACCGCTTCTCGACATGGTCATCAAAAACGTTCCGGCTCCAAAAGTTTCTGAAGGAACGCCGCAAATGTTGATCACATCACTTGACTTCTCATCGTTCACGGGCCGTATCGCCATCGGACGTCTGGAGCGTGGTGTATTGAAAGAAAACATGCCGATCTCGCTTGTGAAGCGCGACGGGAAAGTCATAAAGACACGTATCAAGGAACTTCATACTTTTGAAGGTCTTGGTCGTAAAAAAGTTACCGAGGTTATCGCCGGAGACATTTGTGCGATCGTAGGAATCGAAGGATTCGAAATCGGGGACACGGTTGCCGACTTCGAAAATCCTGAAGCATTGCAGACCATCGCGATCGACGAGCCGACGATGAGCATGTTGTTTACGATCAACGATTCACCTTTCTTCGGGAAAGAAGGAAAGTTCGTAACGTCTCGCCACATCCGTGACCGTTTGACAAAAGAGCTTGAGAAAAACCTTGCGATGAAAGTCGGGGAGACGGATTCAGCCGATAAATTCATGGTGTTCGGACGCGGTGTACTTCACTTGTCGGTACTTATCGAGACGATGCGTCGCGAAGGATACGAACTCCAGATTGGTCAACCACAAGTAATCATCAAGGAAATCGACGGCGAGAAATGCGAACCGATCGAAGAATTGACGATCGATTTACCGGAACACCTTTCAGGTCGTGCCGTGGAATTCGTAACCATCCGTAAAGGCGAAATGCTTTCGATGGAAGGAAAAGGCGACCGTATGATCGTGAAATTCAACATCCCGTCACGCGGAATCATCGGATTGCGTAACCAATTGCTTACCGCTACGGCGGGTGAGGCGATCATGTCGCACCGTTTTATCGGATATGAACCATTCAAAGGCGGAATTCCGGAACGTAACAACGGATCGTTGATCTCTATGGAAAATGGAAAGGCGATTCCTTATTCGATCGACAAATTGCAGGATCGCGGTAAATTCTTCGTCGATCCGAACGAGGAAATCTACGAAGGCCAGGTCATCGGTGAAAACACACGTTCAGATGATATGACCGTGAACGTTACCAAGACCAAGAAACTTTCAAACGTTCGTTCATCGGGTGCCGACGACAAAGCGCGCATCATCCCGGCGATCAAATTCTCTTTGGAAGAAGCGTTGGAATACATCCAAAAAGACGAGTACGTCGAAGTAACGCCAAAATCATTGCGTCTGCGCAAGATCTACTTGAGCGAAACCGACAGAAAGCGTTTTAAGATCGCATAAGTTTTCAAGCATACACAAATAAAAAACCATCAGCTTTAACTGATGGTTTTTTTATGTTTATTTCTTCGGTTCCTCTTTCTTTACCGGTCGTTGTTTCGACATGTCCTTCGGCTTGTCGTCGGCGGCTTTGACGAGCGTCGGTGTTTGCGGCTTGCTTGGATCGCCCATCAAAAAGATTAGCGGTTGAGCCAATCGCGCGGCCCACGATTTCTCGGAATGGTCGTCTCCGGGAAATTCCTTGGTCATCCAGTTTTTGGTCGTGTAGCCCTTTTGCGTCATGATCGCATCGACTTTCTTTTGGGTCGTGCCGTAGTTCGCGTCGATACCTTCGCTGCCCAGGTCGAAGTAGATTTTATGCGTCGCGGGAGCCGGCAATTTTTTCTTGAGATAGCTTATGAATTGCGCCGGAACCGGATTCTGTGCGGTCCCGAAAACGCCTGTCCAATGTGTCGACAGACAAGCCGCGCCGCCAAAAACCTGCGGATATTCGCAAATGGCGTACAACGAAATCAAGCCGCCCATGCTCGAACCTGCGATGAACGTGTTGGCCGCGTCGGTGTTGACCGAATACGTTTTGTCAATGAATGGTTTCAGTTCCGTCACGATGAATTTCAAGTAGTTGTCCGAACTTACTTTCGCCGACCACATCGGTTTTTCGCCCATATACAAATCGTAAATGGAATCGCGGGATTTCTGCGTCAACGCCTCGAACGGTTTTTGCGGGAAATAATCGCTCATGCGGTATTCTCCGATGTTATAGATCGCGACGATGATGAACTTTTTGGTTTCGCGCGCGGCGATCAACTTCGCGGCCGTATCGTCGGCTTCCCAGGCTTGCTTGTTCCAGGTCTGGTCGCCGTCGAACAGCATTTGGCCGTCGTGCATGTAAATGACCGAATATTTTTCTTTGTCGTTGTAACCGTCGGGCGTCCAGATGTCGACCGTGCGTGGTGTCACGAACTTCGATTCGAAATTCTCAAAATGTTTTAGGCTGCCCGAGGCAACTTTTGGCTGCGCAAACGAAAGCGCACTGAAAAGGCATAAAAAAGCGATTGAAATCCTAGAATGCATAGTGTTGAATTATCGTTTTAAAGTAAAATGTCCTTTGGCCGAACGTCCGTCCTCGAGTTCGATACTGTACCAGTAATCGTCCGATGGCATCGCGCGTCCGTTGTAAGTTCCGTCCCAACCTTCGCCCAAAGGTGAAATCTGTTTGATTATTTTTCCATAGCGATCAAAAATCCTGATGACCGATTTCGAATTGCGCGTGGCGGTCGCTCCTTTCAAATTCCAGGTTTCGTGATAGCCGTCTCCGTTCGGCGTGAAATATTTCGGAACTCCCATGACCGAAACTTCCCACGAAGCCAAGTCGCAACCGTTTTTATCCTTTACATAAATGATGTGGACGCCGGGCAAAACATCGGTGAATACGTTAGACGGTTGCCACGCGTATTGTTCGTCGAGCGCGTAAACGTAATCGCCGTAACTGTTCGCATCAAGCGTCACCGTAATCGTGTTGAGTTCTACGAAATCGACCGTTTCGACGTTCGAGATGATCGCCTGGCTTGAATGGATGACCGGAATCTGCCGCGTCTTGGTACAGCCATTCGCATTCTTGACGACGACGCTGTACAAACCTTCGGCGGCCACCGTTAGCGTGTAACTGGTTTCACCTCCGAGCGGCGCTCCGTTCACGTACCATTGATACGTATAGTCGGTCGTTGGCGAGCCGTCCTCGATCGAAGCGTCGATGACCGTCGTGAAATTTGGCTGGTTCACGCAGACTACGTGAGGCGTCAGATCGTCATTGATGTCGATGTCGGGCAGTCGGTACACTTCGATATTTATAAGATACAGGCGCGAACAACTGTTCGTATTGTCTGATTCCAGTCGCGCGTACAAGATCTGGGGCGTATATGATTGCAGATTGGTGTAATTTTCAGGATCGGCCAATTCGTTCTGTTCGAGCAACGCGTCGTTTATGTTTTCGTAATAGCGAACCGATTGGTTGCCCGCAGTCGGAATGTTTGCCGTGGTAAGATCGAATTCCGTAAAACCATCTTCTGACGCCAATTCATCGCAAATACCGGGAAGATCGATCGTCACGTTCGGCAACAGATTGACCGATAGGGTAAGCGTACTCAAACTGTAGCAACCCGTCGTATTATTGCTGACTTTTACGGTAAGAACTTGAGAATTAACGGTATTCGTGTAGTCGTTGCCGAGTGCGCCCACGTTGTTGTCGGCATCGGATGCATTCAAATAATAGGCGATCGATAAGTTGCTGTCGCCATTCGTAAAACTTTGGTTGGCTTCCGACAAATTGAAAATAGTGATCCCGTCAGGAGCCGTTCCCGTATCGCATTGCACCAACGTTCGGGCGACGACCGCAGGAATAGGATTGATGTCTAATTGTGCCGACGCCGAAATCGCGCCGCAGATATTTCCGGTTCGGTTCAACAACGCGCGGTAAAAATACCCGTCCATCGCAAACGTGACGTTGTGGATCGTGAGCGTGTTCGTGGTCGTACCTTCATATTGGACGGTTTCGCCAATATTCGTGAAATTGGTACCATCAGTAGAAACCTGCCATTGGAACGTCACTTCGGGGTTGGTGTCGATGAAAATTACGGCGTCTTTTTGTTCGCACAAGACCGTCGGATTAACGGCGGGTTGCGCATTGATCGTAATCGGTGCGGCGGTGACGTAGTTCGCGTTCGGTGTCGTGTAACCGTTCGGAGCGCCCGTTACCAGGCCGTTCGGGTTTACGACCACAGGCGAGGCGTTACCGAGATAACCGTCATTGTTGGCGTCGGCAAATCCGGCTTCGCGTACATCGCTACAACCGTCGTTGTCGTTGTCGCTTTCGGCAAAATCGTAGACACCGTCGGCATCAGAATCGGTCAGAGTAAAGTTAAGCAGGCCGCTGTTCGCTGAAGTCTCAATGCTGTTCGAAAGCCCGTTGCTGCCAAAACTTGCAGGGTTTCCATCGATGATGCCGTTGTTGTTCGCATCGGCCGCGCCGCTTCCGGATTCGACCAAATCGTAGATGCCGTTGTTGTCGCTGTCGAGATCGAGATAATCAGGAATCGAATCGTTGTCGGTATCGGCGAGAACCAGATTTGCGGGAAAGATATTGTCGAGCCCATCTTGGTTGAAGTCAAGATTCGAAAGCGGGACGTAGTTCAACCCTTGCGATTCGTATACATCGGGTACGGCGTCATTGTCGCTGTCAAGATCCTGAGAATCGGGAGTGCCGTCGTTATCGGAATCTTTGGGGACACAACTCGCCATGATTCGGAACGAAACCCTGTTCGACGACGTATCCAAAAGATTTATGTGCGTGAACGTCACGCTGTCGGCCAGATGGCATCTGAAGCTGAATGCTCCCGTACCCGGTAAAAGCGGTCCTCCGTTTCTCATGAATCGGATCTCGAACGATGAAAACTCGGTGATGCCACTTTCATAAATCCCGTCGAAATTCGTATCGATAAGCAACTGATTATTTGGGTTCAATACGGTTATGGTGCGGTTATAAGGCACGCTGACGACAAATTGCCCGTACGCATTCAGCAGGTCCAGATTACCCGTATTTTGTGTGTACTGCAATAAGAAACTGAGCGGTTGCGTAAAATCAATCGTGTAGATCATGGAATTCCCTTTACCTTCGGTCACTACCGATGTGAACGTACCGTCGGCATTTCCGGTGAAAGGCGCCGAAGCAGGCAATCCCGAAGCCGGTGGAAAAGCGCCTGTAAATGAATTCGTATAAGCGCCGTTTCCTGCTGATACGCTACCCGCCAAAGGATTCGTAAGATTCACGGGTACATCGCCATACGATTCGGTACAGTTGACGATGCCATCGTTGTCGAGGTCGATATCCACGTTGTCGTTCACGTGATCGCCGTCGGAGTCAGGTGCGCAGATACTTACGGGAATGTGGTCGGACTCAAGTTCGGTGTCGCAAGCCGAAATACCGGCTTTCACATGGTAATAACCGGGCTGCGTAGGCGTATAACTGGCCTGGTTTGCGCCTGGGATCGGAGCGTCATTATAAAACCATTGGAATTCATCGAAGCCCAAAATTGCGTTTACCGCGAGCTGGATATTGGGAAGACAATCTTCGAGCGTGAGATCGATTTGCTCGAAAGTGATCTCGGGCTTGAACGTGAATCCTGAGTAATATCCGCCAAAAGTCGCGGCATCGCTGGATCCGTACGAGGCCAGATAGAGTTGGGTCGTCGAATATACCGACACGTTCCCACTCAGTCCTGTGATCGTGTATGTTTCAAAACCGGGATTTCCGGGAACGGTTAACGGCCCGACGACATTCGCCCCGACCAAAGCTAATTCGGCGAGTGTGCGCGGAATGGCATTGATTACGAAGTTGACTGTGGATCCCGTTTCAGTCACCAACGTGATCCGACCGCTAAAAACCCTTACTCCGATCTCGTCGATAAACGGGATATTGTCAATGATTTTAGGTGTTTCGCAACTCAAAGGCGGTACGAAAAACAGCTCTTGGTTAGCTTGGTCCGATCGGCCGTTGTCACCAATGCTTTGGTAGGCGAATACATTTTTCGACGTGTGTACCGACATATTCCCGTTCGCCCCGAATGAAGTCCCATTCATTGATATGTACTCGCCGGCATCCAAATTGGCGATCGGCGTTGCGTTTCCGTTCACGAAGACATCGGTGTCGTCCTCATGTGCTATGATTTGTACTGTTTCAACATTGGAAAGACCTGTACTTTTTATGAAGATATAATCGGTTCCTGTCCTTTCTGCCGAAACGATTTGATCAAAACCAAGGTCGATGTTTGCCATTTCTCCATTCGTTCCCGCAAAAGAGCCGCAATTGACCGCAATGGGTTTGTCTGAAGCGACGAGCATTCCAATCAAACCGTCGCGATTCAGCACGCTCGGACCCTGAACGGCCATCACGAAACTTTGACCGTTGTTGAGTGTCACGCTGAACGGCGCACCTTCGTTAAGCTCGTCGTTAATAAGTGTGACACCGGGCGTCATGTCGCTGAAATTTACCGTGGTATTGTTTTCAGTAGCCAGGACCGAGACGAACGTCAGGTGATTGCCGTTGTATTCGGAAACCAATCCGTTCTGCAAGGCGCCGATACGAAACTGGGTTCCCAATGCCGCCAGACCTTTGGATACGATTTCTCCTGCCTGGTTGCCATTTCCTGCAATTAACCGAACCGTGACATAAACCAGATCGTCAGCTTCGATGATGTAGCCTTTGTTGTTGTAGACGTCGTGCACCGCGTTGGAATTGACCATCAACCGCGTGGTATTTCCGATGCCGATGCTGTAGACATAAGGTGCATCGCGCGAGACGGTCGCATTTATGGTTGCGCCACCGATGTTGATTATCTTGAAATTGACAGGGGCGAGGTTGGGCGTCGAAATGTATAAATATTGCTCCTCTGCGGCGACGATGCTTGAAGCTGCCAGCGGCGGAATATAGTGTGTTTTACTAAACTGCGCGACACAGTTCAGCGAGAACGCCGTTAATAGATACAGTAAAATCTTTTTCATGTGCTAAATGTAGCGAATTTGCGATTATCTTTTCAACGAAAAGTGGCCTTTTATACGCCGGCCGTCCTGCAATTCAAGCACAAACCAGTAGTCGGATGACGGGAGTTGGGCCGAATTCAGCATACCATCCCAACCTGTGGCCGCGTCAACCGTTTTGAGCAGTTTTCCGTATCGGTCGAAAATCAAGACGCGAGAGCCGATCTGTGACGCCGATAACTTCGGGAGCCAGACATCGTGGATGCCGTCGCCGTTCGGTGTGAAAAACCTCGGGAAGTCCGAAACCGAAACCAAATGTGGTCCGTCAACATAACAACCCGACGTGTCTCGGATGAAAATCGTGTAATCTCCGGCTGCGACGTTGTTGAAAACGGGGCTTGACTGGAAAAATTGCCCGTCGATCGAAAATTCATAGTCGCCGGTTCCGCTGTAAACGATAGTGATCGAATTACCGTTTCCGTCGAATTCGTTCACCTGCGCATCCAGGAATCCCGGAGGCGTCGTGTTCTGGACGTCGAATTGCTTGATCGCTTCACAACCGTTGGCGTTCGTGACTGTGACCGAATAGGTTCCCGCAGCAGTTACGACCGTTTCATTATCAACATCTCCGTTTGACCACGAATACGATGAAAATCCACCTGGAACCGACAGTGTCGCCGACGCGCCGTCGCAGATGAACAGCGTTTCGTCCTCAAAACCCGGATCGAAAACTTCCAAAGTAATCGTGACTTTAATGATCGCGTAACAATCGGGTCCGTTTACGATCCGCGCATAAAACGTCTGGCTTGGACCCGAAACGTCGTAAAGATTCGGAAACTGGCCGTTTTCTGCAAGCGCATTGTTCACCGTCGTGTAATAATTCACGACAAGTCCTGAAGGCAATCCCTGCGTGACGACTGGCGTGACTTGTGTCGACAAATCGATTGTCGTCGAACCCGATGCCGGCGCGCACAGCGTAATCGTCCTGTCGCTGGCCGAGGTGTTGCTGATCACCAAATTCACGACCGCGCTCAACGGACACGAAGTTCCCGTAAGCACTGCATAGATCTGGGCCGAACCACCCGATTGATAATTTATAGGGTCGTTGATAGGAGCGGAGCCCGGCGCCAGACTCGTGAAGAATGTAGCCGATGTCAAATCAGGATTTCCATTCGCGATCAATGGGAGCGCGTGCAACAAATTGAACACAGTCGAACCGTTATTCTCAGGATCGCATTGCACGAGCGTGACATTGTTATTGATTGCGGGCGGCGTGATGTATTCGATCTTGATTTCCCCGAATGCGATGCAGCTCGGCGAAAGCTGGAATTCGACGCGGTAATCGCCAGCGTGGTCAACCAAATACGTCGGATTCGTCTCCCCGGGAATCGGCGAATTGTTTTCGAACCATTGGTAGTTTGAAGCGCCGGCCTCGGTCGCATCGAGAAGTTGGGTCGAACCGTCGCAGAGCGCCAATCCGTTCGATACGAGCAAATCGGGGCCGAAATCCTTGTTGAGGTTGAAACTCCCGCCACCTAGGAAAATCGCCGAATCGTACAAGTTGTTTCCCTGATCGGCGATCACGAGCTTGATGTGGTACAATTGGTTCGGATCGACGTTTCCGTAAGCCGTCATGACCTTCGTCTGCCCATTGTAGTTCGTGGGATGTTGCGAGCCGTTGAACGCATCGAAATACGCGGGGTTCGCAACCGGACAGATCGTTCCCGGTCCGCGAACCGTATTCACTGAAACGGGCGTTCCCGATCCCGGAAGCACGGCCAGATTCTCATACGGCAATCCGGACCCGACTTTTTTTATGAGAAACGCGAAGCCGTCGGTGTAACCGCATTGGTTTTGCGACGGGTTCGACAAGTATTGTTCCGACGAGAAAATGTAGTCGAAACTGAAACGATTGCTCAGCGGAATAAAGTCGAATTCCAAAACCGTCGCGTTTATCGTATTCGAAACGCCCAAAGCCGCTGCGAGATCGGCGTCGCCTGACCAACCCGTCGGGCCTTCGCTTAGTATGGATGTGTTCGGTCCGATGGCCGAAGCCGCGCGTCCCGTCGTGAGCACGATGCCGTTGTTGAATGGAAATCCGCTTCCGTTCGATTCGAAATATCCGAACGAGTTTCCGCTTCCGAAATTCCAGCTCGTAATCGCGATGTTTTGGGCTGTGGCGCACGGATTGTTGATCAGTACGTCATTGACGAGTTGGTCTGATGTGAAATTTTCGTCGACGGTAATATATTGTGCATTCGCTGACGCAAACACGGCAAAAAGGCAAAGGGCAAGTATCTTCTTCATGGCAATCTTAGCCCGGCAAAGATACTACAAATCGCGTTTTTTGAGAAGTTTATACGACATAAACATGAACAATCCGATCCAAACAATTACGATAAGCACGTTGGTGAAATGCACATCATAATCCTTGATATCCTTCACGCCGATTTGCGCCCCGATCGATTTCACGACGGCCAATCGGCTGAAAGGTTCCACGATAAGGTTCGACATGGCCGTGACGGGAAAGAATCCCATGACGGTATCGGCGACTTTTGCGTTGATGTTGAAGCGTAAAAGTCCGTACAAAATTCCTTCAAAAATATAGAGCAACAACAAGAATCCGATCGCGAATGCCGAGCGTTTCACCAATATGCCAAGGAAAAGACACATCGAGAAAAAGCCGACGAGCTTCACGAAAAACGCCGCAAGGTATTCGAGTTCCGAAAATACGATGTCAAGCTCCGTGTATGATGAGAAGCTGTAACCCAAGATCAGGCTCATCACGAAAATATAAACCGTTGTCATCGCGGCGAACATCGTGACAGTCAGGAATTTTGAAGTAATCAATTCCTGTTTGCTCATGCCGTCGATGAGATTCTGCTTGAGCGTTCCGTACGAATATTCGTTCGCGACCATCGAAACGATCACGATGGCGAGGAAGAAATTCAGGAAGTCGGCGATGTAAGTATTGAAATGCCAGATGTAAGGGAAATTGAAGATTCCCATGTCGGCCAGGTGCAGATTGAAATTTCCGATCTCGAATTTGATGGAAGCGATAAGTGCGATAAACGACAACAATATGAAATAACTGATCGTGAGCACGCGGCTCGCCCTGTTCTTCCAGATTTTTTGCAGTTCTATTGATAAAAGACGTTTCATTTCGTGTTTGATTGTTTGTTGGTGAGTTCAAGGAATTGTTCTTCGAGCGTGTTCTTGCGTTTCACGAGATGGCTCAGGCTCACGTTTTTTGAGAACAGATAGCGGTTCAGATCTGACGCTGAAATGGGTTGTTTGGTGTAAACGGTGAATTTTCCGTCGGCGTCCTCGACGACTTTTTCGACCGCGTCATAGGACGAAAGCGCATTTTTCAATGCCGACGCGTCGTCGCCCTGTAATTCGAAGAAACCTTCCTTGGACGACATGCCATCGACGCGACCCGAATACAAAACCTGTCCTTTTCGCAAGACCATCACATGCGAACATACTTTTTCGACCTCGTCCAACAAATGCGAAGCCAGCAAAATAGTCGTTCCCTGAGAAGCGATTTTCTTGATGATATCGCGGATTTGGTGGATTCCCTGCGGATCCAAACCGTTCGTCGGTTCGTCAAGGATCAGGATTTCAGGATCGTTGAGCAACGCCGACGCGATCGCCAAACGTTGTTTCATCCCGAGGGAAAACGTTCGGAACTTACTGTCTTTCCTATCCAAAAGCCCGACGAGTTCGAGTTTTTCGGTGACTTTTTCGTATGGGATGCTTTTGATTTTGCACACGAGCTGCAAGTTTTCGGCCGCCGTCATGTACGGATAGAAGTTCGGACGCTCGATGATGGCGCCCACTTTCTTCAAGGCTTCATGTGTCTGGAGTTTGCCGTCGAACCAGGCATATTCGCCCGATGTTTTGTTTACGACGTTGAGCACGATGCCAAGGGTTGTCGATTTTCCGGAACCGTTCGGTCCTAAAATCCCGTAGACATTGCCTTTTTGTATCTCGAGCGACAGGTTGTTTACCGCATGGACGCGGCCGAATCGCTTGTTGAGGTTGCTGATGGAGAGGATTGTTTCCAATAGTTTTGTGTTGGTTTTGGTTGTAAACGAAACAGCGGCAAGTTTGTTACCGGTTTTAAAGATAAAAATTTCGGCAACAAAAAAGCGCCTTACAACCGTAAGACGCCGTAAAACTAAACTAACCCTTATCGTAAAATATAAAATCCTAATTCTTCAAAATCACGATCCAATCCCAATCCGATGGATTTCCTACGCCGACACTCGGCGTGTACAGGAAAATTTTCGCGCTTGCCGTTGGATTGCTCGCCAGATATTGACGCACTTTGACAAGTCCTTGCACGTGCGACCAGGGAATCTGGTAATCGTATTCCTGTTCCGATGGATTGAAAATATTGTCGAATCCACCTTGAGGCGTGACGAAATCTTCAGTAAGTACATGGTCAAACGAACTTGCCGGGTCGAAATTCTCGGGACAATGCAGCGTTCCCAAACCCATCCAGTGGATTTCACCGTCGAAGAATTTGGTGTCGACTTCGGCGTAATACATCTTTACCCAACCGAAATCGCCGGGCGTTTGGTATTCGGTTTCGATCGTGAACGTGGTCGCGTCGGTTTCTTCGAAGCTAAGTTCGGTCCCGCCTTCGAACGCGTTGGTCAGGTAATCGACTTTCAGCATGAGCATTTTGTTTCCCGTGATCGGATCGTTGTCAACGGGTTCGGTCACATTGTTGTCACTCGTGCAGGCTGCAAAAGCGAAAACGGTAAATAGAAGTAAGGTAATTTTTGATTTCATAATTGCTTTGATTGATAGGAGAGAGATGCGCTGGTTGTGAAAAGGTTGCGTCTGGGCTTTTAGGCTTTAGGCTGTAAGCTGTAAGCTTTAGGCTTTGCTCGCGATAGGACGGACGATTCATTTTCAATTGAGACAAAATCGTCATTTCCGACGATACGAAAGCATACTGCCTATAGTTTACAGCTTATGGCAATAAAACGCTTTAGGCTTTAAGCTGTATGCTTTAGGCTTCCTTCGCGGTAGAACAGACGATTTGTTTTCAATTGAAGCAGAGTCGTCATCTCCGACCATATGAAAGCATACTGCCTACAGCTTACAGCAATAAAAACGCTTTAGGCTTCGCTCGCGGTAGAACGGACGATTTGTTTTCAATTGAGACAAAATCGTCATCTCCGACGATACAAAAGCATACTGCCTATAGCTTACAGCTTACAGCAATAAAACGCTTTAGGCTTTAAGCTGTATGCTTTAGGCTTCCTTCGCGGTAGAACGGACGATTTGTTTTCAATTAAAACAGAGTCGTCATCTCCGACGATACGAAAGCATACTGCCTATAGCCTACAGCTTACAGCTTTCAGCAATAAAATCGCTTTAGGCTTCGCTCGCGGTAGAACGGACGATTCATTTTCAATTGAAGCAAAATCGTTATCTCCGACAATACAAAAGCATACGGCCTATAGCTTACAGCTTAAGGCAATAAAACGCTTTAGGTTTCGCTCGCGGTAGAACGGACGATTCATTTTCAATTGAAGCAAAGTCGTTATCTCCGACGATACGAAAGCATACTGCCTAAAGCTTAAAGCCTACAGCCAAAAAAAAACAGCTTCCAGTTAAACCGAAAGCCGCCTTATATTACTCACAAAAGCCTATTGCCGACAGCAACTACGACTTCTGCTCCTTATTGAAATACACCAAATAATAATACATCTGCTTTTCCTCATCCCAGCCTTTTTCCACGAATTTCTCGGCGCTTTCCGGGTTCACGAAGTCCAGCTTGATCTGGATGTTCGTGTCGAGATGGATCACGTTCTTGATTGATTTTCTCGCGTCCGACACGGCCGAGTTCGAAATCGGGAATGTCGAAACATCCTCGATGCTGAATTTTTCGCCCTTGTCGACTTTGTAGTTCTTGAATTCGGGAATCAAGTCGGGATTGTCAAGGACTTCGTTCAGGAAATTGGTTTCTTCGAACTGGTCGTTCTTGGCGAAATAATTCACCGATCGGTTCATGAACATGACTTCTTCTTTCTTGTCCTCGGCTGGAAGCACGACGTCTTTCGCGAAGCTTTGGCAGAACTTAAGGTATTTTTTGGTCATGAAGTTTTCATCTTCGAACGCGTCGACGTTGAGGAAATGCTCAAGCCAATAACGCGCGTCATATCGGTTGGCGTCGATCGATAAGATTTTGAAACCTTCTTCTTTTTTGTAGTTGAAGATCAAGCAGCCTTTGTCGAGCTTGTTCAAACTGATGCCGTGCTCGAGACGCATTTCAAGGTTCTGGCCTTTCTCGTCGAACTGCAGATAGTCGGCCTGGATCTCACTTTTGAAGATTCCGATGGCGTCGACCTTGTTGTTGTCGATGGAAATGTTTGTCAGGTATGTCACGTAAACTTCCCCGTTCTTGATGTGCGGATGCCCCGATTGGTCGTACAGATGCTGCGTGATTTTCTTCGAAATCTCGTGGGCGTTCTGTGGATTGTCGAATATCTCATTCGCCAACTTGTACAAATCGTTGTATTCCAAATCGACCTCGTGCGCAAACTGATAATAATTTTCCTCCTTGTCGCGGAACGGCTTGAAGAAAAATTCCTTGAGCAGAATCGTAAGCTCATCGTTCGGGTGGAACGGCTGTTCTGACATGAACGCGCCTTCGTTACGGCTTTTGTTCCCGACGCGATGTAGGGAAAGGGTGTCGATTTGGGTATTGAATAGGTTTATCATTTTTTGAGTGCAAGGCGCAAAGTGCAAGGCGCAAAGTTTTGCTTAAGAAATGTTCTTCTGAAGTTTCTTTGTAAAAGCAGTTAACATGGCATCAAGTTCTTGGCTATTATTGTATATAAATTTGAATTTTTCCTCTGACAGGTAGGTTAATCGACGTGCAATTTCGATCTGGGTTTGGCATTCGAATAACGAACCTCTTGAAATCAGCAAAAATCTTCTAAACTCGTTGTTGCTGAATCGGCCGTATCCCTCCGAAATATTCGAAGGAACGCTGATAGCACTTCTTCTAAGCTGAGAGGTCAATCCGAAGACTTCATCTTTGGGAAACGATTTTGTGATGTCGTAAATATCCGTAACAAGTTCAATGGCTTTTTGCCATATTTTTAAATCTCTGTAAGTTGTCATTTTGGCGTGTATTTTTTAATAAAGGCATATATCTATAGTTTATTCAGAACATTCAATTAAGTCTTCGTACTCTGCGCTTTGTACTTTGCGCTCTGCACTTTGTACTCTGCACTTTGCACTCTGTACAGCGCTTCGCGCCTAATTCCAATTCTCCTCAAACCCATAATCCTCAAAACTCGAATCATGATCGCCGAACTCGTCAAGGTCATCGTCATCATAACCGTCTTCTTCCTCGAAATCCATGGCGTTTTCTGATTCGAATTCCTTTTCGCCGGCTTCGGCTGGCATGATGCCGTGGGCGAAAAGCATGGCAGGATAGGTTTCGCCGGCTTGTGCTTCCTCGATTGCGGCGAGTTCGATCAGGAACGTCCACATGTTGAGAAAATCGTATACGTAAATGATTTTCGTATTGTCTTCGTCAAGTATGCCCGACAGTTGATAATCGGCCATGACCATTTGCTCCCCCGCGACGTCGCCCGTATCGAACAAAGGAATTTCCTCTTCCTGGTTCCACTTGTCGTCGCACGTATAAAACGAAGCCATTTCAGACCCGTCAAAACCAAATGCGTTCACCAATGCGTTGTGCAGGTCTTCGAGCGTATCGTCGCTCTGTATGGCGATGTCCCTGAAAATATCTTCTTCGGCATCAAGGATCGCCCTGAATTTGTAAACCATGATTCAAAAATTAGAGAACGCAAAGATAAAACACAAAAAGAGTGTTTGGTGAAAAAGTAATCAACAAAAAAAGCCGCGATCTCATTTCGCGGCTTTTCTGTAAATCTTATTGTATTATGACGACGCCGTTTATCGATTCCCGCGTGTGGGGAGTGAGCACCGCCTTGTTGTTTAGTATGAGGCAGTTGGTCATGTTGGTGCCGAATAAGAATAATGAAACGGTGTCGATGTCACCATTGTTTTCGGCAATTGTGCAATCGGTAAGGTTTGTCATGTGCAACGTTCGCGTCATGTTGTGCTTCAACGTGTTGCCAGAGAAATTGAGATTTGCACAATCCATGATCTGTGTCGCATGGGCGTTGGCGTTCGTCGAGATGTTCTCAATATTGTTCAACGCGATTGTATTGGTCTCGACGTTGTCTTTAAGTAACAAAGTATTGACGTTTGCCGTCGGGGCATTGTTGAGCAGTGAATTGCTTTTCATTATTAGGTTTCTCGCCGATGATATGGTAAAAGCATTCATGGTAATAAATTGGTTGTCGATGACCTCGGCTCCCGTCACCGACGTTAATAGGCACAATCCGGTCGTGCTGACGGTATTACTCATGATGTATAGCTTGAAATTTTCCTGTCCTGCCGCCGTGTTGAGGTTCTTTAGTGAAATACCAGACGAGGTGGTTCCGCCGTCGATGAAAATCGTGTTTTTCCGGATTTCAAGATTGTCTGCCATCGTCGGATTGGTAACTTTAATGCCCGAACTGTTCGGCACCGTGCTGGATATGTTATTTCCGATGATCTGGTTGTCCTTCGAGTGTCCGAAGCTAATTGCATAGCTCGCACAATCCTTGAATTTGTTGTTGGACACGATCGTTTTTTGGTTGTTCAGCACCAGGCCGATGTTGCAATCAATAATCGAGTTTCCATCGATAAGGTTATCATGATTTACAGTGCTCGTCGCTGAATTGAACCCGGCGGCGATACCCGTTCCGCCAGGGTTGACCACTGTATTTCCGAGGATGGAAATGTTGTCTCCATACGTGTAGCCGATAGGCGTGTCGGCCGAATTATTCTGGATCAGCACATGATCGGTAAGCGAGGCGTAAAAAGAAGCTCCCGCGCCGCCGGAAGCGACGTTATTAGAGATTTTTATATCGTGCGGATGTTTTAGCCAGACCAACTGCGTATGCTCGGGATCGGCCCAATAACGGTCGCCTTCGATATTTACCTGCATTTTTGGCGAAGCGCCCGCCGAAGTCCCCATGTTCACGCCGGCGTTCTTGAAGGTGGAACTTGTGATTTCGATGGCATAACCGTCGGTGATGGAAATGTTCGAACGCCTGTTGCTGTCGAATGTGCAGTTGTGAATCGCGATATTTGACGGCTGGGTATAATTAGGTTGGTTTGAAATGACATTACCAGTTACGTAAAGCCCGTCGCAGTTGGCCTCCCGCATTGTCACGCCCTCCATTTTTACGAAGTGAGCGCTTCTGATCCTGACCAGATGGCCGTTGATTACAGGGTTGTTATGCAATATGCGATCGCCGATCAGTTGTCCGCCCGAAACTTCGACGTCGTGAATGTCGGCGCCATTTTCATATAGTCCACCGATATCCATTAGTGCATATCCTGCGGCGCTGTTTGGCGTGACGCGTAAAGTCGTGGCCGGTTCCATTATCAGCGCAAAATCTGAAGGGATTTTCAGGCTCTTGTCCGTCGCAAAAGTCACATTCACATAAAAGTCGATTGCACCGATGTGTAAACCGTCGTATCCATTTGCTTTCGCTAAATTGATTTGATTTTGGAGGCACTCACGATTGCTTCCCGACGGATCGTTGCCAAAAGTGGACAACGTGATGCATTTCGAATCAAACTCGAGAAGCCGGAGTTCCCTTGCAGTCGGGGATTCTTTTTTTGACGGTTCGGTGTCTTTTAAAAAATCCTCGTCGGAACAAGAAAAAAGCGCCAAAAGCGCCATGGTAATCATTGCTTTTTTCATAATAGCGATATTTAATGGTTATTCGTAAATCGCGAGAATGGGTTTACCAATAACCGTTATGCATTATGAGCCCAACGATTGGATTGCTTTTTGGAAAAGTGGTTACAAGATAATGAAAAAGAGTGACTTATATGCGAAAAAAAAGCCCGACAAACGGGCTTTTAATTATTTTGTGCTTTTCACTTCAGTTAGCGAATTGATCAGCGTCTGTATCTCGTTGAATTGCGCCTTAAGTTCAGCGAATGGTGCTTTTGCAAGGGCTTTCTTATTCAATTCCTCGGCTTTGGCAGCGATGAGTTTTACGTTTTCCTGAGTCTTCTTGTTGTTGAATTCGGCAGGAATTTCGCTTGTGGCGAGTTGTTGTGTCTGTCCTTTGAGCGTTTCGGCGAATGCGAAGGCGTTCTGATTGTTGTTCTCGATGTTCATGTTGATACGAGCGGTAACTTCCTTAACGTCCTTGAGTTTTGGCCAATTTTTCGCCGATGATTGCGCGAACGTCATATTCACGACGAAAAAGAATGCGATTACAGCTAAAGTTTTGATGTGTTTCATGGTTTAGTTGAGTTTTTATTTTCAAATATAACAATTAATTCGATTCGTGCAATGGCGAGCCTAACGCATAAGTTTACAATATTTTATAACTCAACAGCACGCCGTACGACGTGTAATCGCCGGACCAATTTAAAAAATTTACCAGATCGCGCTTCGTATTCAAACGGAATTCGACGCTCAATCGTTTGGCGCTGAATCCAATCCCTGCAAGCACGCTCGATGCACGTGTGAGCGGAACGCTTTGGTCGCTGAATTGCTGCGGGTAAACAATTTCAGAACCGCTTAACTGCGTCGAAAACGAAAAACCGACGTTTAGGAACAATCGGGAATTGTCGGTCAGATAAAAGTAATGTCGGACTCCGATTGGAATCTCAATGAATCTATATTCTGCCGTGGCTTTATCGTCGCCAACTGTTGTCTCGCCTTTGTACGATTGAAAAGTCGGTGCTGCGAAAAACGACCACTTGTTTTTGTTGAACGGCAGCACATACTCGCCTTCGATGCCGAATACGGGAACCGTCTTATTACCGAAATCCATGTCTTCCACGGTAAAAAATTTATACCGTGCGCTCAATTTCGACAGGTAAGCGCCCGCGACAACTTTTAGGTTAAGGCTGCCTTTTGCTTTTTTCTGTTTTTCCGAGGCGATTTCCACGCCATTGTATTTTTGAAATAGCGGCAAGAGGTCTTGTTGGGAATAGTCCAGTTTTTCAAACGTGGAGCTCGGATAATTTTTGGCACGCATCGCAGTAAATAGCTGCGGTCGGAAAAACGTATTCTTCGCGATAGTATTATTGTCGCTCAAGTATTGTTTATAAACAAGCTGTTCGGGTTTGACGTGAGGCGCGACACTCATGAAAAAACGGTACTCGTTGCCAACGACGTACGAATACAACGCCAGATCTCCCGTTACCAATACCTTTAGCAGGATCGTTTCTGATTTCCATTCCGGATTTTTATTAACGCTGAGCCGATCGTTGTCACGCGATGACTGATCCACATCGACCGTAAATTTTGTATAGATTGTTTCTCCGACCGAGAATCCTTGTAGGTCATTCTCTGAAATCTTCTCGATGTCGGCTTGCTCATTCGCCCTGAATTCGATTGATTTCGGGTTTTGTTGCCAGTCGACATTACGGATCAGACCTTCAACTTTCGCATTTTGCGCGTTGAGGTAATAACCGGGTTCGAATCGGATTTGGGCAAAAGAAATTGACGCGACGAGAATCGCGACACACACAAAAAAGTTTTTCATCGGTGTTTTGGTTTTTTTTAGAAGGAAATAATAAGCAATCTATGAATTTAATCGAACATTGCAACATGCGATTTTTATCCCATTGATTTTTTCCACATTTTTACATTCGGTTTTTATGGAAAGAGAACATTTGCGATTCATCCTCCAAAATCGACAACTCGGTAGGTTTTGTTTTCACATCCGACTAAGCTTGCTCAACTTTGCCTCGTAATCAAAACAGCCACAATGAAAACAATCTTCGCACTTGCAATTTTACTTTTCCCGATCGCCGCGTTTGCCCAAACCGAAATCAAAGGGAAAGTCACCGATCCGAAAGGCGAGCCGATTCCGGGAGCGAACGTATTCATCGAAGGTTCATACGACGGAGGCACGACCATCGAAGACGGCACTTTCGTTTTCACGACAACCGAAACCGGAACCCGGCAACTCGTGATCTCGTTCCTTTCGTTCGAAACCACGAATACGACGATCGACATCGCGACCTATCAACCGCAAACCTTCAAACTGCGCGAAAGCGTCACGACGTTGGACGCGGTCGTCGTTACTGCAGGAACTTTTGAGGCCGGAGACAAGGCACGCGTTTCGGTATTGAAACCGCTTGATATCGTGACTACGGCGGGTTCGTCGGGCGATATCGTAGCCGCATTGCAGACGTTGCCCGGAACGAATACGGTAGGCGAGGACGGACGTCTCTTCGTACGAGGTGGCGAGGCCGATGAAACCCAGACCTTCGTCGACGGCATCCGGGTCGCACAACCGTACGGATCGACGACGAACAATTTGCCGACGCGCGGCCGTTTTTCACCTTTTCTGTTCAGCGGCATCAGTTTTTCGACGGGCGGTTATTCGGCCGAATACGGGGAAGCGTTGTCGAGTGTGCTGTTACTCAATACGCAGGACGATCCTGACCAGAACAAGACCGATATTTCGCTAATGACCGTCGGGCTTGGACTCGGGCATACCAAAAAATGGGAAAAGTCGTCGTTGAGCCTGAACGCGAGCTACATCGACCTCGCGCCTTACCAATGGGCGATTCCGCAAAACGTGAGCTGGAACCGCGCGTACCAGACTTTTGCGGGCGAAGCGGTCTATCGGAAACACTTCGAGAACGGCCTGCTCAAGATTTACGCGGCTTTCGATTCGTCTCGCTTCGACATCAACCAGGAAAGCATCAATACCGAGGTTCCGACGCGCGTCGCCGTGCAAAACAACAACTTGTATGTGAACGCTTCGTACAAAGGCGATTTGGGCAGGACGTGGCAGATCACGGCCGGTTTGGGTTACGGTTTGGGCAAGAACGACATCGGATTGAATCAGGACAATGTCGAAAATACCGAGAACGCCATGCATTTGAAACTCAAGTTGAGCAAGCGTTTTTCCGACCGCGTGAAATTGTCGGTCGGCGCCGATTATTTTCTCACGGATTTCGATGAATCGTACGATGTTTTCGAGAACCAGACGTTGGGCGTCGACTACAATTCGGGAATCGGCGCGACGTATGCCGAAGCCGACGTTTTCTTCTCGAAGAAATTCGCCGTGAAACTCGGGATGCGCGCCGCTTACAACGACCTGCTTGAGGAATCGGCGGTTTCGCCTCGCATTTCGGCCGCATACAAAGTCAGCAAACGAGGACAGTTTTCATTAGCCTACGGTGATTTCCAACAAGCTCCGGGCCAAGGCTACGTGAAGTTTTCGGAATTCCATAAATTCGACAACGAGAAAGCCACGCACTACATCCTGAACTACCAATGGAACCGTGAACGCCAGACGTTGCGCATCGAAGCCTATTACAAAGATTATCGCGATTTGGTGAAATACGATACTGAAACGGCCATGTTCAATTCAAACTATAGCAACAACGGATCCGGTTATGCGCAAGGTCTCGACGTTTTTTGGCGCGACGGACGCTCGTTCAGGAACTTCGAATATTGGGTTTCGTATTCGTACATCGACACCGAGCGCGATTATCGCAACTATCCGATAAAAGCCCAGCCGCAGTTCGTCGCCGACCACAGCCTTTCGGTCGTCGGAAAATACTGGATCGAAAGCTGGCGTTCACAAGTCAGCGCGACGAATTCGTTCGCCACGGGCCGACCGTACACGAATCCAAACCAACCGGGATTCCTGCAAGGCAAGACGAAAGGGTACAACAGCCTGAGTTTGAGTTGGGCGTATTTGCTGAGCCAGCAGAAGATTTTGTACTTTTCAGTGAGCAACGTACTCGGAACACAAAACGTCTACAACTACGAATATGCGAACACAGCCAACGCGAACGGCGTTTTCGAACGACGCGAAATCACCCCGACCGCCGACCGCTTTTTCTTCGTTGGGTTCTTTTGGACGATTAGTCAGGATAGGAAGAGTAATCAGTTGAATAATTTGTAGGGGAGTGCAAAGTGCACGGCGCAAAGTGCAAAGCGATATGTGCAAAAGAAAAGAGTAATCAATTTGGGATGAAAGCGAAACTTTGCACCTTGCACTTTGCGCCTTGCACTCACAACCCAATCCATCCCCAAAATTCAACAATTCATCCACATAAAATTTTCAAACCGTTTCAATCATCCTACTTTTGGATCATCAAATACGAACAGTTGATCAATCACATTTAAACACAACCAGTTAAAACAAGAAATCATGGTAAAGACACTTACGACACTCGCACTTTTTATGTTCTCCTTTGCGATCGGGCAATCGAAATATGAAGAAGGAATGCAGAAAGGCCTCCAGCTTTGGGGCGAAGGAAAACCGGTCGAGGCAACGGCAATGTTCGAACGCATCGCAGCCGCCGAGAAAAGCCAATGGCTCCCGAATTACTACATCGCTTTGGTGAACACGGTATCGGCTTTTCAAACGCAGGACAAGACCCAGATCGCGGCCTTGCTTGACAAAGCCCAGAAAGCGCTTGATAAGGAATACGACAAGGCGACCGACAATTCTGAGATCGCGGTCATGCAGGCGATGATCTACACGGCTTACGTAGCGTCGGACCCGATGACGAACGCGATGAAATATTCGGCCCAGATCATGGATTTGTATGAAAAGGCGCAGAAGCTCGATCCGAAGAATCCGCGTGCGGTGTTCGGGAAAGCCGAATTCGAAATCGGAGGTGCGAAATATTTCGGAAGCGACACGACTCCGATGTGCCAGGAAATTCAACGTTCGATCAAAATGTTCGAGGACTTCAAACCTGAAAGCGCGTTCCACCCGAAATGGGGACAGGACAGGGCAATGGCCGCCTTGTTGGAATGCGGAAAAAAATAAAGTAGCGGTTACGTAAAGCAAGTAAAAATGAAAACAAATTTGTCAGTCATTCCAAGACTTATCGCGCTGGGCGTGGGAATCTTTTTCATCATCGTCTGCCTTAATTGGGCGCTCGGATCGCCGATGACCTTCGGCCTGAGTTCCATGTTCGCCTTGCTTTTCACATTGCTTTACACGTTATGCCTGTACTTCGCGAATGCGGCGGTTTTCAAATATCTCGACAAGCGGTTTGCTGACAACAGGTTTTCGGCCAAGCGCATCGTGTTGGGATTCATCGGTTCGTTCACGGCTTCGTTGCTTGTAATTTTCCTTCTCCGAATTTTCGAGGATGTCGTAATCGAGAGACAGTCGTTCGCGAACTACATTGCGAATGAAAAACCGGGAAATTACATCTTCGCGATCGTCATTACGTTCTTTATTACGCTTGTGGGTTATGCCGTCGGATTTTACAAGGCGTACAAGGAAAACCAGGTCAAACAGCAGAAGATAATCGCGGGTACGGCGTCGGCCCAATTCGAAAGTTTAAAGAACCAGATCGATCCGCATTTCCTGTTCAACAGCTTAAACGTCCTGAGTTCGCTTATCGAAGAAAATCCTGAAAGCGCCCAGAAGTTTACGACTTCACTTTCAAAAGTGTACCGATATGTACTTGAACAAAAGGATAAAGAACTTGTAAGCGTTGAAGAAGAGTTGTCGTTCGCGAAAACATACATGAATTTGCTCAAGATGCGATTCGAAAACAGCTTGTTCTATGAGCTTCCGCCAACACTTCCCGACGGCGACTTGAAGGTCGTTCCGTTGTCGTTGCAACTGCTGCTCGAGAATACGGTGAAACACAATGTCGTGAGCGAGAAGCGGCCGCTGCACATCAGGATTTATGTAGAGGACGATTATTTATGCATACAGAACGACCTGCAAAAGAAAGACGTGCTGCAGGATCGAAAAGGCGTCGGGCTTCAGAACATCGTTAGCCGATACGCCATCATGACGCGCCGCCACGTGCTCGTCGAAGAAAACGAAAAAACATTCACCGTCAAGATTCCGATCCTGACCAAACAGATAACCATTATGGAAACACAAGTAAACGAAGAACAGACAATGTATTACAAGGCGCAAAAAAGGGTCGAGGAAATCAAGGGTTTCTACGGTAACCTCGCGTCGTACATCATCTTCATGGGCGGATTGATGGCCCTGAACCTGATAACGTCGCCCGAGTATTTCTGGTTCCTTTGGCCTGCGATAGGTTGGGGATTGGGCGTCGCCTTCCACGGCATGAAAGTATTCAATTACATGCCGTTTTTGGGTAACGATTGGGAAGAGAAAAAGATCCGCGAGATCATGGACAAAGAGAAAAACAATAAATGGGAATAGTCATGGAAACGCCTAAATTTGAAAAGTCGATCGAGTATCGCAAGGCGCGTAAACAAGCGCGTGAAATAAAAGGATTTTACATCCACGTGATGATGTATTGCCTCGTCATCCCGATACTGATAGCCATCAACCTCATTTTTGTGCCCGATTTCTATTGGTTTCCGTTCTCGATGTTCGGATGGGGAACCGGATTATTGTTTCATGCCATGACGGTCTACAAATACACGCCGTTTCTTGGCCGAAATTGGGAAGACAGGAAAATCCAGCAATTCATCGAAGAAGAGAAAGCCAAACAGAACAAACACAATCAAAACTAAATCATCATGGAAAATCAGTTACAAGACCCGTTGGATCACATGCGTTACGAACGCGCCCGAAAACGCGTGAAGCAGGTTAGCGGCTTTTACAAACACCTCGCGACTTACATTCTCGTGAACCTGTTTATCTTGTCGGAGACGTATTTCGATTTGAAACCGAATGAAGCGTTCCTGACGTTCGACAACTTTTCGGTCGCGTTCTTTTGGGGTTTCGGACTATTGGTTCACGCGTTGAGTACATTCGGGCCGAACGCATTCATGGGCCAGAATTGGGAAGAACG
Source organism: Flavobacterium sp. (assembly GCF_004211145.1). GTDB lineage: Bacteria > Bacteroidota > Bacteroidia > Flavobacteriales > Flavobacteriaceae > Flavobacterium. The sequence continues at coordinate 25,352 of NZ_SEBS01000026.1, forward strand.
CAAAATCAATGAAATCATGGAGCGCGAAAAAGGGAAAAAGTGGGAATGATCAATTTGTACTATTGGTTTAAGTTATGTAACTCAAATTATTTTATTTCAGAATACTGAATATGAAAACGATAATCATAGAAGATGAAAAACCGGCTGCGAGATTGCTGCAGCGCAAACTTGAAAAACTCGGCATCCCTACCGACGTGATGCTGCATTCGGTCGCCGATGCCGTCGAGTGGTTTTCATCGAACGAACATCCCGATCTGATATTTCTGGACATCCAGTTGTCGGACGGATTGTCGTTCGAAATCTTCGAAACCGTCGAGATAAAAAGTGCGGTAATTTTCACTACAGCTTACGACGAATATGCACTTAAAGCATTTAAATTAAATAGCATAGATTATTTACTTAAACCGATTGATGAAGATGATTTAGAAACAGCCGTGAACAAATTCAAGGCGCGTTTGCCCAAGTCGGAGCCTGCGGGATTCGATTTCGAACAGATCCGGAAAATGCTCGGCAATCCGTTCGATAAAAGTTACAAACAGCGTTTCACGGTAAAGATCGGCCAGCATTTAAAAGTGATTCCCGTGAACGAGATCGAGTGTTTCTTCAGTGAAAACAAGGGAACGTATCTTCATACGTCCGATGGTCGCGACTACCTGATCGACCCGACGCTCGAAGTTATAGAGCAGGAGCTCGACCCAAAACAATTCTTCCGTGTGAGTCGAAAGTTCATCGTTTCCCTTCACGCAAGCCGCGAGATCACCGTATACAGCAATTCGCGTCTAAAGATAATTCCGCCGACGTACAAAGACGATGAGGTGATCGTGAGTCGTGAAAAAGTCAATGATTTCAAGCAATGGCTTGCCTAAAAAGCGAGTTTGTGATGGATCGACAACATCACTTGCGACTTGTTCGAATTCTCAAGCATCTGGTTCATCCAGCCCGCTTGGATCGCAAGGCTTTTGCTGAATCGGAATCCCGCGCCAAGGTAGATTCGGTCGCGATCGAATACGTTTCGCGTGTCGCTCGTCTGCATGCCGTTTATGAAAATCTCGTTGTATAACGCGATGTAAGCCGTGTTTTTTGTTACGGTCGTATGATTTATCGGAATGTCGAGAAAAAGGCAGTAACGGTAGCGTGTGTTGAAATCCCGACCCTCGACGAAGCGCTGTTCGTACCTAAATCGATGGCGAAAGAACAATCTCCAAACATTTTGTGATAAGATCGCCTCCTCGTAGATGCGGTTTTCGCGCACAGGCGAATCGGGTTCGGCGATCGCTTCGGACTGTACGAAAGCGTATCCTGCGGTCATGTTGAAATTGTCGGCAAATGCATATTTCACACCCGATCGCAACAGCAGTTGTTGCATATCGCCTCCGAGATCGTGGTTGCGGTATTGGCCTTCAATATCAAGCGAAAACTTCGAATCTTTCGGCTGTATGTTTCCGAAATAAATATACCAGGCGCCGGTCTTATCGCTTTGTCCGACTGATAGTAGTGGTAAAAACAGCAACGTGAAAATGATGGGATAATGCTTTTTCATGGCGCAAAATTAAGCATTTCAAACCTTTTGAAAAAGAACTGTCCCGAAGCCGAGCGTTATTCTCGGAATCCGGGACAGGTGTTTTTGGTGACTGAATTATCGGAAATCTATTCGAAAAGCGACATGATTTCCTTCTTCGTTTTACCGACTTTTTGCTGCAATCTTCCCCACATTTCATCGTCTTTTCCTTCTTCGTAGGTCAAATCGTCGTCAGTAAGCTCGGCGTATTTTTGTTTGATCTTACCTTTTAGCTCGTTCCAGTTTCCTTTTATTTCAGTTGAATTCGGCATGATGTAGAATTTAAGTTTTACAATTATTTGTCTTGTAAAATTGCGAATTCATAACCGTTTTTATGTTACAGGATTTGGCGATTCGATTGCAGGATTAAAATTTGAATTGCGAAATAATATCTAATTAAATTGTTTAAATAAATTGGCTCAAATAATTAGATTGCAATGTATTAATTATTTGGTATAGATATTTACTATACTGATTTTTCAGTCATTTTCCTCAAAAACCGATGTTCCATCAACATGTAAAATTGCGTTCCGAACAACAATGAAGCGATCACCAGGTGAACCGTTTGCGACCCGAACGGAAATCCGAAATACGCCATCGCCATACCCGACAAAATTTCGACGACGAGCAATCCCATCACCCATTTCATTTTTTCGAATCCCAATACCCGGTTTTTATTTCGCAGGTAAAGAAACAGATTGACAAATAAAACGACGATCGAAAACGAACGGTGGAAATAAAATGACATCGTCGGATTGTCCAGAACGGCCACCATATTTTCATGCCCGACCGATCTTACCTGTTCGTCCACGAATTGCCTGACCTGAGTTCCGAGCACGACCTGGACCAAAGTAAGGACGAGAGCGAAGGCCAACAGGTTTCCAAAATATGAATCGTGTTTTCGGAACGTGAACATGGTTTTGGCCTTTCGGATGATAAACAAAATAATCGCCACGATCACCAAAGCCACGACCATGTGAACCGTGATCTTTATCGGGTTCAATACCGAATACACGACGGTAGCGCCAAGCCACGCCTGAAATCCCATCAAGAATACGGTAAGCCACGACAGCCACACGACCGACGGTTTTTCTTTTCGATATCCGAACGACAACACCGCCATCGCAAACACGAAGATTCCCGCAAGCGCGCCACACAATCGGTTGATGTATTCGATCCATGTGTGCGTCGGGTTAAAAATCGCGTAATCGTGTTTGGTGTACGCGCGGAAATTGTCGGGATTATACGTTTCAGATGTCATGACGTCTGATTTCGCGACCCAAAGCCCTTCGTCCTTTATGATGACTTGCCCGGCCTCGAACGACTTATTGGGTCGCCAGGTCAATTGTTCCTGATCAGTCGGGGGAATATAGTATCCGAAGCATTTCGGCCAATCGGGACAGCCCATTCCGGAACCCGTCATGCGAACGAGCGCGCCCGCAATAATTACTAGATAAACGAGAACTAAACTTGTTTTCGCAATGGGAAGAAAATAGTGTTTCATGGTAATGTTGGGTTTCCGATGTCGTTGATTTCTTCGTCAGACGAGATTTTAGATAGTTTACGAATGGCGATTATCCTGCAAATTTCCGATGAAATCAGCATTAAAAACATGACAAATATCGTCAGCGTTGCTGAAAGAAGGATTTGGCTATGTGCGATATGCCGAAATATCGATTCGTTGTAAGGGGCGGCGAACAGCACGGCCAAAATCCCAAATGCGAGCACAAGGCCGCCAAAGCTCGCGAAAAATCCGAACCAACGAAATCTCGAAGCGCTTACGACATACCGTTTCGACGTGAGATGCCATCGCCACACACAGGCTGCGAGTGTCAAGATCATCAGGATCACTGCGAGAATATCGAGCTGCTTGTCAGTCATTGATCGTTGTTTTCTGAGCCGATGAGATCGATTTCGAAATGTCGGCTTTTCAAATTTTTAGCCTTTTTACGATTGCGGATTGATTCCGAAACGGCGATGATCGCAAATCCCATCGTGACCGAAACGAAAATCACGTTAGCCAACTGCAAATCCGTGTCGTGATAAAACCTACTGACGAAAGGCGTTTCCATCAGCAAAAAATGCAGCCCACCGAATAAAAAGAATGAAACGGTAAATAGCAACAATCCGAGTAAAAAAGGCAGGATTTTATTACCGCCGAATCGAAATCCGAATGAAATCCAACGAAACATGCAAAACGCGAAAACCGCGACTATCGTTCCGAGAAAAATCCATTCGATTCCCATATTACGCTTTTTTAAGTCCCAAACCTTCCGCTTTTTTAAGCACGAACGCCAAGGCGGCATCGTATTCGTTCGGAATTTCTCCTTCCAGAATCGCCTCTTTCACGGCTTCCTTCAAAACCCCGATCTCGCGAGACGGCTTGATGTTGAAGATCTCCATGATTTCCTCTCCCGATATCGGCGGTTGGAACTGTCGCACGTGGTCGCGTTCCTCGACTTCGACGATTTTTTGTCGGACGATCGTGAAATTGTCGTGGTATTTCTTGAATTTTCTCGGGTTTTTGGTCGTGATGTCGGCCTCGCAAAGCGTCATGAGGTTTTCGACATCTTCTCCGGCGTCGAAAATCAAGCGTCGAACGGCCGAATCGGTGACGATATCTTCCGATAAAACGATCGGGCGCGAACTCATCGAAACCATTTTCTGCACGAATTTCATCTTGTGGTTGAGCGGCATGTGAAGGCGTTCAAACAGCTTCTTAACCATTTTTCCACCTACGAATTCGTGTCCGTGGAACGACCAGCCATTCTTCTTATGGTGGCGTTTCGTGGGCGCTTTCCCGATGTCGTGCAACAACGCGCTCCAACGCAGCCAAACGTCGCTCGTATTCGGGACAATGTTGTCGACGACTTCGAGCGTGTGATAAAAATTGTCCTTGTGTGTTTGCCCTTCGGATTCGTCGACGCCTTGAAGCGCAGTCAATTCGGGCAAAATGATATGCAACAATCCGGTATGGTGCAGCAATAAAAAACCCACCGATGGTCTCTTCGTCATCAAAATCTTGTTCAATTCCTCGACGATGCGTTCGCCTGAAATGATGTTGATGCGTTCCTTGTTTCTCGAAATCGCATCCAATGATTCCTTTTCGATGTCGAACCCAAGTTGGGCCGCGAAACGGATGCCGCGCAACATTCGCAGCGGATCGTCGGAATAGGTGATATCAGGATTCAAAGGCGTTTTAATGATGCGATTTTCGAGATCGCGCAGGCCGTCGAACGGATCGAGTAACTCGCCGTAGGTTTTTTCATTGAGCGACAAAGCTAGCGCGTTTATCGTGAAATCGCGTCGGTTTTGGTCGTCTTCGAGCGTGCCGTTTTCGACCGACGGTTTGCGGCTGTCCTCGGTGTACGATTCTTTGCGCGCGCCGACGAACTCGATTTCGGTGTCGTCGAAACGAAGCATCGCGGTTCCGAAGTTTTTGAAGATTTGGACTTTGGGTTTATTGGGAAGTAATTCTGAAACCTTTAACGCCAAATCGATTCCGGAACCGATGGCGACGATGTCGATGTCTTTTTTGAAATCGCGTTTGAGCAGAAAATCCCTGACGAAACCGCCGATGACGTAGCTTTCAATGCCGAGTTCGGCCGACGCTTTGGATACGATCGGGAAGATTTTATGGGTCAGGGCTTGGATGTAGTTGGTGTTTGCCACAGAGATTTATTTTGCTGGAGCGGTGTTTTATTTTGCCACAGATTCACAGATTTTTAGCGCTTGCGTTTTTTTGGCCACGGATACACGGATTTTCACGGATGACGCAGATTTAAAGCTTCGCTTTTTTTATTTATATTTTTATCTTCAAGATGACTTCATCAATAAATTATTCTTTCGAGTTCTAGATTTTCTCTACTAAAATTTGCGAGCAAGGCTAACTTGTTTTTAGAAACTTTCAGATAATTTATGCATTGCGCTTTGTGGGCAGCACTGATTTTGTCGCAGGATTTAATTTCGAGGACAATTTTGCCGAACAACACAAAATCCGCATAAAACTTATGTTTTAAAACCTGACCTTTATAGTCGACAACATATTCTCTTTCGCGTTCAAAATCAATTTGTTGTAAAGTCAGTTCGTGTTCAATAGCGTCTTTGTAAACGACTTCCGAAAAACCACTTCCCAAATTGTTATAGACTTCAAACAAAATTCCTCGAATCCTGTAAGTTTCTTCCTCGTAAACTAATGGCATATAAAAAAGTATTTGGCGTATAATATGTAAAATTAAACTAAGAAAACGTCCGAAGGACGAAATCCGTGCAATCCGTGAAAATCCGTGTATCCGTGGCCAAAAAAAAGAAGCGAAGCGTCAAATCCGCGGCCAAAACTATTTCCTTATAATCTTTACCTGCAAATCACTCCCCAACTTAATGATAGTCGACGAACGGCCGCCCGTTTTTTCGCGGTTCAAATTTACGACATAGTCCACGCTACCAACAATTTCCTTACTGATTTCTTTAAACGACATCGGCGTCGGCTGTCCCGAAATATTCGCCGAAGTCGACACCAGCGGCTTTTTCATGCGTTCCATCAACTTAAAACAAAACGGCTCGGTCACGATGCGCATCCCGAGCGAATTATCTTCGGCGATCAGGTTTTTCGCCACGTTTCGCGGGTTGTCCAAAATCAGCGTCGTCGGCTTTTCAGAAAGGTCGAGGATTTGGAACGCGACTTCAGGAACTTCCTTGAACACGTTGTATAACATGCGGTCGCCGTTCATCAACACGATCATGCTTTTGCTTTCCTCTCGCTGTTTCAGCTTGTATATTTTAGAAACGGCTTCAACATTCGTCGCGTCGCACCCGATTCCCCAAACCGTGTCGGTCGGATATAAAATAATGCCGCCATTTTGGATCACTTCAAATGCGTTGTGGACTTCTTTTGCGATATCTTCCATTACTTGAAATTATAGATGCCGAGAGCTTTTTTGATCGTTTTGCTAAGCACTTTGTACTTCACGATCCATTTATTTTTGAGTGAAAGTTTGAGCCATTCGCGATGCGGGAGCAGATTTTCGGAAATAAACTTCGAAATTTCATCGGAAACGATAAAGTCCGACTTCAATTTCTCCCATTTCACATTGTCGTACCCGTTGAAATTATTGACTTTGTTCTTCTCATGGATCACCGCGATCCAAAGGCGTTTGTGCGTGACCTGCGTGATCCGACGTTCTTTTTTCCAGATGTTGTGGTCGTTCGACCAGATGGTCTGCGGGTTGTCGTTCTTCTCGATCAGGCTGATGAACGGATTGAAAATATGCTCCTTTTTACCGAGCATGACAGTCGGTTTGACTTGGAGCGAATAGCCTTTTATGACATCGATCACGCGATATTCCTGCTGTTTGAACTGCTTTTGTATCTCCGAAATAAAATCCTTGTGGATCGTATCGTCATTGTCGATGCGCGACGTGATCAAATACGGTTTCGACTGTGAATGTTGCGAAATGTACGTTTGGATTTCCGGGTAGAAAGCGCCCATCCCGTCGATATAAAACACGAAAATATTGTCGTGACCATTTACGAGCTCGGCGATTTCCGTCTTGTAATTTTGAGGAGTAGTGACGTCGAAATAAAGCAGCCACTTGAAATTTTTGGTCGATTGCGCGGCTACCGATGGAAAGCAAAAGTTGCGGAACAACCACAAACGATCGTGCATCCATTCGTCCGTGAGCAGGCTTTCGTTGTTTTTGGTAACGGCCCATTCCGGATTGCGAAGGTTGAATCGCGTAATTAAATAATGGTCGAATTGATCAGACATTCAAATAATCAAATGCTTTTTTGGCAAAGGTAAGGTTTGTTTGCCTGCAATCGTCAAGCACGCCCGAATACGATTGCACTTTTTTGATATCGTTTTGCCAATTCGCGAAACTCGAGATCACGGGTTGGTATTTAAAATCGTAAAATTTGGATGAATTCGGGATTACGAGCACTTTTTTGCCAAGCATCAAACTCCAATACATCGCGTGATAGGAATCGGTTAGCACGGTGTCGGTTTGGCCGATGAAACGCACGACATCCTCGAAAACCGCGTTGTTCGCCGTAGACGGAAAGGCTTCAAACTGCTTCTGGACTTTGGCGTCGGTCAAGGTTTTCTTGTGGAAGATGATGCCGATTTCGTTCTCGACTTCCCACGTTTTATCGAAGATCGGATGCATGCAACTCGCGCACGGCACCCATTCTTCCTTCATGCCGTAATCGCGCACGCCGACAAGTCCGAATTTGGATGTGTCGACATTATAACTTTTTATTTTTCCGAACGTCGACGGGCTTTTAGCATTGTGGCCCAAACCCCAAAGCACGGTTTTCTTGCCTTTTGCGCCGAGTTCTTCAAACAATTTCATCTGCAGATCGAAACCTTCGCGATTGAGCAATCCGCCGCCACCGATAATCAGCGAATTCTGCGTGATCTTCTCAAACCAAATGTCGCGAATTTCCTTGTCTTCGCGCTTGTAATCGAAAATGTCGAGATATTTCCCGGTCAAATTATCGAAATAATGATGCACGCCGCAATAATAATCCCCGATGTTCGTGGGATCGTACCGATGCAGATTCACGACGTCAATATTGTTTTGGACAGGCGATTTTAAAATGCGCGAGATGACTTCCTTTTTTCGGGCCGAACGGTTGAAGTGGGAGAAGGTAGATTGGAGGAAGTTCGTGATGCCCATTTTTGGTTGATGCGTTGATGCGTTTATTTTATTTCGCTGCGCTCCATACTGTTCGGCTGCGCCTCGGGTGTTTATTTGAGTCGTTGTCTTCCGTTGGACGTTTGCGTCGTTCGAAATTCGTTGTTCGTTAATCGTCATTCGACATTAAAACCATAATACGATTCGTTGATGCGCATTTTTTGTTTAATCGTTTAATTGTTTATTTTATTTCGCTGCGCTCCATACTGTTCGGCTGCGCCTCGGGTGTTTATTTGAATCGGTGTCTTCCGTTGGACGTTTGCGTCGTTCGAAATTCGTTGTTCGACATTCAAAAATCATAATAATAATTTCCGATTCAAAATTTGCCATTCAATCTAGTATAACGAACCAAAATTACCGATTGTTGAACGTCGAATCCGCGTTAGGGATACAAGTGGAAATCCTTTTTAGCGTCCTGCAAGGTTTTCAAAACCTTGTAGGTATGGTAAAAAGCTTGGAACGGTAGCCCGGCGACGGCGAACCGTTTCATCATTTAAACTTACGATTTCCCGCCGGCGCAACGCCCAAATCTTTGACGAATGACAAACGATGAATGACAAACGGTGAACTTTTGATGAGCACTAAAACTAATGACCGAAGCGCGAAATTTAACGGATTCAAGTCCTTCATCGTTCGTCATTCGTCTTTCGTCAAATTCTTCGCCATTCAAATTTCGTCAAAAGTAAACCATAATATTTGAACCCTAAAATGCAATTGGTTACTTTTGTGAGGCAATACACCAATTTAAATGAAGCACGTCATTCACCCCGAATTCCAAAGCAAATCGGCCGCGATCGAGAAAATCATCGGCGGGTTTGCGAAAAACGGGACGTTGTTTGGCGACGGAAAGCGCAACACCATCAAGCTTTTCGACCTCGACGGACGCACGATAAACGTGAAATCGTTCCAGGTGCCGAATTTGGTGAACCGAATCGTCTATAATTTTTTCCGACGATCAAAGGCCGAACGTTCGTACGAATTCGCGAACCGACTGCTTGAAAAAGGCATCGGAACGCCGCAACCTGTCGGCTATTTCGAGAATTTCGAGAATTTGTTGTTGTCGGACAGTTACTATATAAGTGAACATCTGCAGTGCGATCTGACGTTCCGCGAATTGATCACCGATCCCGACTATCCCGAACACGACATCATCTTGCGCCAATTCGTACAGTTCAGTTATAACCTGCACGAGAACGGCATCGAATTTTTGGATCACACACCAGGAAACACGCTCATCAAGAAGATCGACGACGGCAGATACGAGTTCTTCCTCGTCGATTTGAACCGAATGACATTCCACAAATCCATGTCGCTCGACCAACGCATCAACAACCTTTCGAAACTCACCTCGAAACGTGAAATGATTGATGTGATGAGCGACGAATATGCGAAACTTTACGGAAAATCGCACGACGAAATTCTCAAACTCATGCTGCGCCAAACGGAATTGCACCGCAACCGCTTCTTGCGCAAACGCCGCATCAAGAAAATGTTATTGCTTAGAAAATGAAGGCATCGGTAATCATGAGCACGTACAATTCTGAGGAATGGCTTGAAAAGGTCATTTGGGGATTCAGCGTGCAGAGCGAACTCGACTTCGAAATCATCATCGCCGACGACGGTTCGAAACCCAAAACCAAGGAATTGCTCGATTTGCTTCGCACGAAGATCTCGATGCCGCTCATCCACGTTTGGCAGGAAGACAACGGTTTCCAGAAATCGCAGATACTGAACAAGGCGATTGTCGCGGCGAGCACCGATTATTTGATTTTCACCGACGGCGATTGCATTCCGAGAAAAGACTTCGTGGAAACGCATTTGAAGTTCCGTGAGAAAGGTTATTTCCTTTCAGGCGGCTATTTTATGTTGCCGATGAATATTTCAAAAGCGATTTCGAAAGACGATATTTTGTTCCAGAATTGCTTCGATATCAAGTGGCTTTTATCGGAAGGTTTGCCAAAGTCGTTCAAGAACAACAAACTCACCGCGAAAGGCGCGTGGGCGTCGTTCCTGAATTTTGTAACGCCGACGAAAGCGACCTGGAACGGACACAACGCTTCAGGTTGGAAAGAGGATCTGGTCGCAATCAACGGTTTCAACCAGGAAATGCAGTACGGCGGACAGGATCGTGAACTCGGGGAACGCTTATTCAACAAAGGCTTGAAGGCGAAACAGATTCGCTATTCGGCAATCGTGGTTCACTTGGATCACGCGAGAGGTTATGTGAATGAGGCGACTTGGAAGAAGAACTTTGGGATTCGGGAGAATACGAGGAAGAACAAGGTCGTTAAAACGCCGGTTGGGATTGACTCTAATAACTGACTGAGATTTCTCTTTTTTGCAGCGGATTTTTTATGTCCTAGATTAGACTTGATTTTTTAGCCACGGATGCACGGATTTTCACGGATAAGTTTGTGACACGCTACTTTTGCAAGATTTTTAATCGCAAGGTTTAATTACTCAGAGCTGCGCCTTTTTATTAAGCCACAGATTGCTTCGCCAGATCGCTACGCTCGGGTCACAGATTTTCTCACTGCGGCGCTAAAAATTAACTTCGCTTAAGAATTTTCATAGATTTACTTACTTTGCCGCTAAAACTTATTTCGTATGCGCTTTCACAGGTTTGTAGTTTGAAAAAAGTAAAAAAAATCCTCTAAATCAAAGAAGCGAAGCATCAAAAATCTGTGAATCTGTGGCTAAAAAAATCAGCGGCAAGTATTTCAGTTATTATCAAGATAATTTTTTAGCTCCGGCAATACCAACTCCGGCCCAAATTCCCCATACAAATCCATCGCCTTTTCCTTCATTTCCTTCGCCGATTTATTCCCGTAAAGTTCCGGCTTGAAATCCTTCAAATGAACCGAAACGTTGTGAACGCCATCATCAAACGCGTTCCAGGCTTCCTTTTTAATCCACGTCGAAAAAATCGTAAACGTCGGTTTACCCAAAGCTTTCGCCATATTCACCGCTCCGCCTTCATTCCCGATGAGCGCATCGCAATGATATGTCAATGCCAGAAACTCGCGAATACTGCCCGGAACGATATGGAATTTTATATTTTCCTGCGTTTCAGGTTTGCACAGATCGAAAATTTCGCGCGCCTGTTTTTCCTGTATCGGAATGTAATTGAATAGCAAAGTTGCATTTGTCTTCGCCACGATCTCGTCGAGCAGTTTCGCCATATACGCGAACGGATACGTTTTGTTGTCTCCGCTTCCGAGCACGCCGATCATGTATAATTTCTTCGACAAATCTATGTTGTGGCTTTCGAGCAACGACTTTCCGTCAATAATTTCTTTGTCGGTGAGCCAGATTTTTGGTCGGTTGTCGAGCGGTTTGTCGGTCAAGGATTTCAAAAGCAACAATCGGTTTTCGATCGCCAAGCCCGCATTCGTATCGGGTTTCGACTTTTCGCGAATCGTTTCATCGTACACGAATCTGGTGTACGATTTATGGAATCCGATCTTGGTTTTCGCGCCCGAAACTCCGACTACGAGATTGCTTTCGAGTTTTCCATAAGCGTCGATGACCAAATCGTATTTCGTTTTTCGGATCGAAACCAAAAACTTCAAGAACGTTTTTTTGCTCTTTCGGAATTCGTCTTTAAACAAGATCAAGTTGTCGATATTCGGATTGCCTTCGACGACCGGCCGCGTGAACGGATAGATCAAGTAATCGATCTGCGCCTCGGGATAGATCGTGCGCAAATTGTTGCAGATGATCGACGAGGCCAAAACGTCGCCGATCATTTTTTGCTGTATGACAAGAATTTTTTTCAAGGTAAAGGCGGCGGCATTTGGCGTTCGATCAGCACGCGCTCGATGGCGGCGACTTCTTTCTCAGGCAAATGTCCTGAGTTTTTCATCGCGATCAATTCGTCCGATGATAAACTCGAATACAACTGCCGCAGATATTCCTTCTCGTCGTCGGTCTCATTCAACTCCTGATTTTTCTCGATTTCACGATCGAGGTGTTTTGCGATCGACTTCCGATAGACGAAAACCAACGTGAGCAAAGCGGCAATCACGATTACTACGGGTAGCGTTGACGTCATTTAATTAATAATTAATAATGAATAATGAATAATTCACAAGTGGGTTGAAACGGGGATAACGATTCGATTAACAAATTTTAGAGTAATTATTCATTATTCATTATTCATTATTCATTACTCATTATTCACTATTCATTAATAATTATCAATTAAACCGCAACATCATACTCCCGCAACGCCTCATTCAAACTCGTCTTCAAATCGGTCGACGGTTTGCGTTTCCCGATGATAAGTGCGCAAGGCACCTGGAATTCCCCAGCCGCGAATTTTTTCGTGTAACTCCCCGGAATCACGACCGAACGAGCCGGTACGATCCCTTTCATCTCGACAGGGAAATCTCCTGTGACGTCGATGATTTTGGTCGATGCGGTCAGGCAGACGTTTGCACCCAAAACAGCTTCGGTTTCCACGCGCACGCCTTCGACGACGATGCAACGCGACCCGATAAATGCGCCATCCTCGATGATCACGGGCGATGCCTGCAATGGTTCGAGAACGCCACCGATCCCGACGCCGCCGCTCAAATGGACATTCTTTCCGATTTGCGCGCAGCTTCCGACGGTTGCCCAGGTGTCGACCATCGTGCCTTCGTCTACATAGGCGCCGATGTTCACATAGCTCGGCATTAGGATCACACCTTTTGAAATATAACAACCGTGACGCGCGACCGCATTCGGAACGACACGGATTCCTTTCTCGGCGTAATTGCGTTTCAACGGGATTTTATCATGGTATTCGAAGATTCCGGCTTCGAGCGTTTCCATTTTTTGGATCGGGAAATACAACACGACGCCTTTTTTGACCCATTCGTTTACTTGCCAGCCATCGAGTGTTGGTTCGGCGACGCGCAACGTTCCTTCGTCGAGCAAATCGACTACTTTTCTAATCGCGGCAAGGGTTTCAGGTTGTTGTAAAAGGGAACGGTCTTCCCAGGCTTTTTCGATGGTTTCGCGCAAATGGTTCATTCGTGTTTGTTTTTTACAAATATAGTGGCAATTTGGGAAGATAGGAAATGCGGGCAATTTTTAGGAATGCCGACTGGGCGGAAAGGCGCGGATTCGGAAGATTTTAGTTTGGAATGTCAATTTATCCTGATGCTTTGAATTATGCCTGCATCCGTTTTCTTTTCATACGAAACGGAAAATTTTCTGTTCAGCAGCAATTTTTTCGACGTAAAATCTTTCTCGTCGGTCAAATCGGAATTTAGAAATCGGCAAAAATCAGCGCCTTTCCGACCAATCTGCGTTCCTTAAAATACAACGTTTACCCAAAGTCATAAAACGATCACCGTCAGACAAATCGCTATTTTTAAAGTTCAGTTTTAAATCAACCATCATGAAACCAAAAATGATCTGGGCGAACCTCGCCATCAAAGACATCGATCGAACCACGAAATTCTACACCGATTTGGGATTCGAATTCCAAGGCAAGCAAACGGCGGGCGGATTGACGAGTTTCTATTTCGGCAAAGACAATTTCGTAATCAATTTTTTCCTCAACGATAAATTCGAAAACAACAATCACATAAAAGCCGTTGATGCGAGTAAGGAGAATGAGATTTTATTCAGTCTTTCGGCCGACAGTAAGGAAGAAGTCGATGGATATTACCAAGAAGTGAAAAGAGTCGGAGCAACAATCTACGCCGAGCCTGAAGTTTTTGAAAAAGGCTATACGTTCGGTTTCGCCGATCCTGACGGACATAAGTTTAATGTGTTGTACTGGCCGGGGATGTAATTTGGGGCTTTTTCGAAGTTACGACGTGATTCGAAATCCTATAAAAAAGACCCTGACAGGGTATCGATTAACCATTTGTAAATTAATGGTTTACATCTATTTTCAGTCCTGTTTAACCAAAGCATCTATTTTCGTTCCCACCCAATTTCCAATTATTACCCACGTTAACCGAAAAAAAAATTACCCGGTCTCAAAGCTCACATCGCAAACGGCGGACAACGGCAATAGAAACGAATTTCTAAGAGTCTAACATTTTACGCGAACATCGGTCTAACGAAAAATAACAATAAAAATAAAAATAGATAATAAAAAAACGGACCGCAGCCAGCACGCAATTACTGCTAAGTTGTTGGGGAATTCATAATAGTAAGATGAAAAGCCACGCGCTTTCGCGAATCCGTTTTAGGGAATTTTCGGATCAATCGACATCGGCGTACATTTCACGCGTCTTCGGGATCAAAGGCGAATTGAAATCGACTTCGAAACGTTTGCCTTCGCAGTACAAAAACATGCGTTGGTTCGAGATGAGCGTGACCGTAACCTCTTGCTGCATCTGGTCTTTACAGATGTAGACGACGCCATTGTTGGGCAGATCTGTTTTTTTGACGACCGACAGCTTGTAGACGCGGTCGATATGGAATTCGATCTTTTCGTCAGAGAAATACGCCTTGCGCAAATTCACGCGCTGCGGTTTGTTCCACTGCAGGTTCGAATTTCCTGTCTTGTAGCCGGTAAATGAAAGTTCCTTCGATTGCGCCTCAACTGCAATCGCGGCAAACACTGCGAACAGCGTCAATACATGTCTGGTGGTCATTTAGGTTCGTTTGGGTTTGGTAATAACGAACTTTTTTTCAAAGTATTTTATTTTCCGATTGTTAAAGTTGTAATTCCGCATGCGAATTGTGAAATCAATACGAATTCGTTTTTCGTATTTTTGAAGGAACACTCACCATTATGAAAGACAATTTCTCAGCGCAAGCGGTATCTTACGCTCAATTCAGGCCGGGTTATCCCGATGCGCTAATCGATTATATCACTTCATTTGTTCCTGAAAAAGACATCGCGCTTGACCTCGCGACAGGAAACGGACAGGTCGCCAAGAAATTAGCGCCACATTTCAAAAAGGTATTTGCCACCGACATCAGCGAGAAACAACTCGAGAACGCCGCCCAGGCCGACAACATCGTTTACAAAAAAGAACCCGCCGAACATACGTCTTTTGAAGACAATACATTTAACTTGATAACCGTCGCGCAAGCCGTGCATTGGTTCGACTTCTCGGTGTTTTACAAAGAGGCGTACCGAATATTGAAACCCGACGGTGTGTTTGCTGCGCTCGGCTACGGACTGTTCTCGACGAACGAGCGCACCGATAAAATCCTGCGTCATTATTATTACGACATCGTCGGCCCGTATTGGGATGCCGAGCGAAAACACATAGACGCGCGTTATCGCACGATCCCATTCCCGTTCAAGGAAATCGAGACCGTGGATTGGAGTGAGAGTTTCGTCTGGACGTTCGAGCAATTGACGGGTTATCTCGAGACATGGTCGGCGACACAGCATTACAAAAAGAAAACCGGCATCAATCCCGTCGATTTGATTAGGCATGAACTGTCGTTGGTTTGGCCCACGACGAACATGAAGGTCACATTCCCGTTGTTGTTGCGCATAGGCCGCCCATTCACGAAATTCTGATTTATGAAAAAGTTGTTCCTGCTGATAGTGATTGTGGCGTTCGCCTCGTGCACGCCCAAGAAAGCGAAAGATCCCGAACCGGCGCCCACCGAGATTCCCGATACGATTCTAGCCGACACGAATCACACGGCAAAGAATTCGCTCAATTATTTGGGAATGTACAAAGGCAAATTTCCGCTTAAAGGTTATCCCGGTACGCAGGTTACGCTCGAATTGTCGGAGGAATTCAATTATACGTTGCAATTCATCGATACGGTCGGAAAAGGCCGAAAGTCCGAAACCATGGGAACCTTCAAATGGGATTCGGACGGGCACACGATCGAGCTTTCGAACAAAACCGTTTTCCCGAACGAATTCACGGTCAATGAAAATTCATTGGTTCCAAAAACCGACCGCGACGGAAAATCGCTGACGTTGGCGCAGACTGAAAAATATAAAATGGCAAAACTTTCGGACGCACAGGTTGTTAAATCCGACGAGTCGCCACAAGACAAGCTTCCTCCCAAACTCACGGGAATCCATTGGAAACTATCGGAAATAAACGGCAAAGTCGTCAAACAGTCGGGCGATCGCGACTATTTTATCCAACTGAATAAAGACGGAAGTTTCGGTGCTTTCGCGGGCTGCAACCGAATGGGTGGAAAATATGAATTCAAAGGCAGTAAAGTGCGAATGTTCAATATTATTTCGACGATGATGGCCTGCGCCGACATGAAAACCGAAGAGGATCTAAAGAAAAACTTGGAAACGGCTGACAATTTCGTCGCAAATGAAAAAGTGCTGCAATTTCGAAAAGGCGGTGTGAACTTGCTTAAATTTGAAGCAGTCGCCCAACCGAAACCGTGATGGATTTTACCGATATCTCGCATCAACGCCTCCAAAACCAACAGCTTTTCGAACCCGATTTCAAAGACATTGAGAAACTCGTGTCTCACTTCGGCGCGATCCAATCCCAGGATTATGCGATGGCAAAATGTGCGATAGGCGCACGAATTCCGGGCATTTTGGATGCCGATGTGGACGCCGCGATCGATTCGGGAAAAATCGTGCGGACACATGTGTTGCGTCCGACCTGGCATTTCGTCGCGGCTGAAGATATCCATTGGATGCTCGAACTTACGGCCAAGAATATCCGACGCCAATTCGCGTCGAACGACAAGAAACTCGGGCTCGACGAAACCGTCTACAAAAAGAGTTTCAAACTCATAGAGAAAGCGTTGCGAGACGAACACTTGACGCGGCCGGAACTCATGGAAATCCTCGAATTTTCAGGAATCAATACCTAAGAATATAGAAGCGGACACATCATGGCGGCCGCGGAACTTGAAGGTCTCGTCATCAGCGGAAAGCGAAAAGGCAAGGAACATTCGTATGCGTTGCTCGAGGAACGCGTCAAAAACCGTAAGAAATTCAATAGGGAAGAAGCACTGTCGGAACTCGCCAAAATATATTTCACGAGCCACGGTCCGGCGACAATCAAGGATTTTCAATGGTGGAGCGGCTTGAACCAGACCGATTGCAAGAAAGGAATCGCCGCGAATGAGAAGAAGTTGCAGCAAATCGACATCAATGGAAATTCATATTATTTTTCGTTAGAAGTCAAATCGAAACCTGAAAACTCGCTGCATTTGCTTCCAGCTTTCGATGAATTCCTGATCGCGTATAAAGACCGTTCGCCCTCGGTCGATCCACTGCACCAAAAACACACCTTCACGATGAACGGGATCTTCAAGCCGATCTTGGTCGTCGATGGTCAGGTTTGCGGGATATGGAAAAGGTCGGTAAAAAAGGAAACCGTTTTTATTGAAGTCGACATGATCATCAAAATTCCGAAAAGCCGACATAAAGAGGTCGAAAAGCAAGCGGAACGTTTCGGGGATTTTTTGGGATTGAAAACTGAAGTTAAGATAGGATGAAATACTTTTTGCTATTTGTTTCGGTGTTTTTCGTTTGGATTTCGAGCGCTCAAATTTCCGATTGTAACCTCAATGCCAATCGATTAAAGATCCTCGATTACATCTCAGAAAATCTCGTACAGCTGCGCAACAAGGCGAATCACGATATGGTCATGGTCAAGTTGAAGTTCTCGGAAAGCGGCGTAATTGAGAATGTTGCCTTATTTCAGGATTCACATACTGCCGACGACGAATCATTTGAAATTAAAAATCTTGAAAATTTAGCCGAATTCATCAGGCAGCGTTTTTTCTTTTGTCCGACAATTGATTTTGAAAATACATTCGGGATGTATTCGGAACTTTCGTTTCGTTTGCCGCTTACAAAATCAGGTCTTGAGGAGTTCAGGGAAGGGATCGATGAAACGATTGCGGAACTTCCGGTGGCGAAACAAATCGTTTTAGGAAGTGCGTATTCGGTAAAAGTGAACGTTTTTGAAGTCAACAAAGTAAAATCGCCCAAAACGACGATCAAAAGAAAACTCAATTTGTATAACTCGGGCATAATTGAATTTGCCCCGAATTATTTCATGTCGTTCAACGTGATCAATTCCTCGGACGCAAAGGATGCTCGCCTCGTTAATTATGTCGAGTATAAAATATATCGCGTCGTCGGCACGAAAGCGACGCTGCTTGAAAGCGACCGGCGAAAGGTTTACGATGGGCGCGTAAATTTGAGCCAAAGTATCGTGCAAAGTTCAGATGACGTCGAAACGGGGAGCTTTGTCATGGATGTTGACATTGTCTTCGAAACACCCGATCGTTAGACCGATTCAGGAATTCCAAATACTTTCTGCCGATGCAAAACGCCCCATTCACGCAACGCTGAAATAACTTCGCCCAATGAATTGCTGTGTTCCGTTCTTTCATAGATCACGGTTGGCGGAAACGTGTCGTGGACAGTTCTCGTAATCAGGAGGTTGATTTCCAAATCCTTTAGTTCTTTTGAAAGCATTTTGTCGGTGATGTTCGGCACTTCTTTCGAGATTTCCCGGAATCGTTTCGGTCCCGACGCGAGCGCGATCAGGATTGGCAATTTCCATTTGCCATTAAGCACTTCGAGGGCGTCGCGAACATGTAGTAGTGCCTGGTTGCATTGCGTATGTGAAAGCGCTTGGCTTGGGAGGGTTTTGAAGGCCATTTTTTATTTTTTGTTGTTTTTTGGTCTCAACCCTTTAAGAGTTTCAAACTCTTAAAGGGTTAAACTTACCACGAAAATATTTTTCCCCATTGCACATTTCACCCCAAAATTGTTAAACAAAGCCGCAACATAATAAGTAACTCGCTTCCCTCAACGAAAGCACTATACAAAAGGATATTACTATACAATAGATAGCAAATGTAAGTAGGTTTGTATCGTAAAACAAATTTTATCCTTATGAAAATCCTGAACATCCTGTCAAGCATAAACGGCGAAGCATCCAATTCCAAAAAAGTCGTAGATGCAATCAATGACAAAATCCTCCAAAAGTATCCCGACGCGAGCATTCTCGTGAAAGACCTCGCGAAAACACCGTTGCCGCATCTTGAAGCCGCGCATTTGGAGGCTTTCTATGCTTCTGACAATCTGCCGGACCACTACGAGTCGAACATTTTCCATTCCGATACCGCGATTGCTGAAATCAAAAATGCCGACGCCATCGTAATCGCCGTCCCATTCTACAACTTCACGATTCCCGGAACGCTGAAATCCTGGATCGACCAAATCACGAGGGCAGGCGTGACGTTCAGCTACGGCGAAACCGGGCCGATAGGCTTACTGCAAAACAAAAAAGTGTACTTGGCTTATGCTTCGGCCGGAATCTATTCGGTCGAACCCATGAAAAATATGGACTTCGCCGAACCGTATCTGAGAAGCATTTTAGGTTTTCTGGGCCTGACCGACATCACGAGCTTCCGCATGGAAGGCATCAAAGTTCCAGGTATTTCAGAAAACGCTTTCGAGAAAGTCAAATCTGAAATTGAGAAATTTGAATTTGTCTGAAACAAATGAGGGTCGAGGGATTTCTAACGCTAAACCCTAAACTCTAAACAAAAACAAAAATTTATCCCGATATTTGAAAGCCGATCCGTTCGGCTTTTTTTATCCACGAAAGAAACGAAAATGTTCAACACTCCGGGAAGAATCCTAGCCATCGATTACGGCAAAAAGCGCACGGGAATCGCGATCACCGACGACATGCAGATCATAGCATCGGGCCTGACGACGGTCGCGTCTGAAACGGCAATTGCGTTCCTAAAGGACTATTTCGCAAAAGAAAACGTCGTCAAGGTCGTCATCGGTGAACCTAAGCAAATGGATGCAACGCCGTCCGAAAGCACGGAAATCATCGAGAAATTCGTTTCCAAATTCAAATCGGAATTCCCAGAAATGCCCGTGATCCGCGTCGACGAACGTTTCACTTCGAAAATCGCATTCCAAACCATGATCGATTCGGGCCTCAAGAAAAAAGCGCGTCAGGACAAGGGATTGATCGACGAGATTTCGGCCACTATCATGCTGCGCGATTTCCTGTCGAGAAAGATGATTTGATGCTAAAACGTTATCGTAAATATTGTGTGAAATCGTTCTAAATAGCTTGACAATACCGCGATTTCAGGGTATCTTTGTGCGGCATAAATAATTCGCATGCACAACGACAACACAACGATCCAACCGGGCACCGACGTCGTGCTCATCGGCGCCGGAATCATGAGCGCCACGCTGGGCATCATGCTCAAGGAACTACAACCCGATATCCGCATACAGATTTTTGAAAGGCTCGACCACGCCGCCGCCGAAAGTTCCGATGCCTGGAACAACGCCGGAACCGGACACGCCGCCTTTTGCGAACTCAATTACACGCCTGAAACCAAAGACGGCAGCATCGATATCTCAAAAGCCATAAAAATCGCCGAATCTTTCGAGGTTTCGCGGCAGTTCTGGAGTTTTTTGATCGAGAAAGGATTGATCGAAAATCCTGAGAATTTCATCAGAAGCATTCCGCACATCAGTTTCGTTTGGGGGCCAGAAAACGTCGAATACCTGCGCAAGCGTTACGAAGCGCTGCACGTGAATCCGTTGTTCAACCAAATGGAATACAGCGAAGACCACGACGTCCAGAGAAAATGGATGCCGCTCGTCATGGAAGGCCGCGACGCCTGGGAACAAACGGCAGCGAACTTCATGAAAATCGGTACCGACGTAAATTTCGGCGAACTCACACGCGCCATGTTCAAACACCTGCAACAACTCGAAGGCGTTTCGATTTTCTTCAACCACGAAGTCCGGCGACTCAAACAAAAGAAAAACGGGCAATGGAGAATTACCGTCCGAAACAGATTCAATGGCGAAAAGTCAGTGACGAGAACGCCATTCGTATTCATTGGCGCCGGCGGAGGTTCGTTGCCGTTGCTCGAAAAAGCACACATTCCTGAAGGCGACGGTTTCGGCGGATTCCCGGTCAGCGGCCAATGGTTGCGCTGCACGAACGAGGAAGTCATCGAAAAACACTTCGCGAAAGTCTACGGGAAAGCGTCGGTCGGAGCGCCGCCAATGTCGGTTCCACATATCGATTCTCGCATGATCAACGGCAAAAAGGAATTGTTGTTCGGGCCTTACGCGGGATTCTCGACCAAATTCCTAAAGAACGGATCGTATCTCGATTTGCCGCTTTCGATCAAAGCCAACAACGTGATTCCGATGCTTTCGGCAGGTTTCCACAATTTGCCGCTCACGAAATATCTCATCGATCAGGTGCGACAATCGCCCGATGATCGCATGGAAGCGCTCCGAGAATACGTTCCCGACGCCAAAAACGAAGATTGGGTTTTGGAAACCGCGGGACAGCGCGTCCAGGTTATCAAAAAAGACAAGGAAGGTCGCGGCGTGCTCGAATTCGGAACCGAGGTCGTGACCAAAGCCGACGGTTCGCTTGCCGTTTTACTCGGCGCATCTCCGGGCGCATCGACTACGGCTTCGATCATGGTCGACTTGCTTAACCGTTGTTTTTTCGACAAATCGAACACGAAGGACTGGCAAGACAAGTTCCGCGCGATGATTCCGTCGTACGGGAAACAACTCAACGACAATCCTGAATTGCTCGCGCAGATCAGACGCGACACGGCCAAAAGCCTAAAACTCGAAAACTAAATGACGAAACTCATCGTTACCGACATGGACGGCACGTTGCTCGACGACGGCAGGAATTTGCCTGAAAACATCTGCGAAGTCATTGACGAACTTCACAAGAAAGACATTCTCTTTGCCGTGGCCAGCGGGCGTCAATACCAAACCTTGGCCGATATTTTCGAACCCGTGAAAGACAAGATGTTGTTTATGGCCGAAAATGGAACCATCGTCGTGCACAACTCGAAAATCATCTCGATCGACGCCTTGGACAAAAGTCTCGTTCGAAAATTCATCGAAATCGGGCGCGAACTCAACGACTGTTTCCTGATCTTGTGCGGAGTCGAAACTGCCTATGTCGAGAGCACCGACGAGCGTTTCCTCAACCAGGCCCGGCATTATTTCCACCATATCGAAGTCGTGGACGATCTAACTAAAGTCGAACCCGACACGTTGAAATTTACGGTTTGCGATTTCAACAATCCCGCGAAATACAGCTTCAATTCCTACGAACCGTTTCAGGACGTCGCGACCGTCGCGGTTTCGAGTGAAATCTGGCTCGACGTGATGCCAAAGACCGCGAACAAAGGAAAAGCACTCAAGGAAATGCAGAAAAAACTAGGCATCTCAAACGACGAAACCATCGTATTCGGCGATTACATGAACGATTTCGAGATGATGGAATATGCGAACAACAGTTACGCCATGGCGAACGCGCACCCTGAAATCCTTGCCGTGTCGAAATTCCGGACGAAGCTCGACAACAACAACAGCGGCGTTATCGATACGTTGAAATCGTTGCACTTGGTTTCCTAGCGTGGCTATCGTTCAATTTCCTGAACTGTGAAACCTGCGCTTAAAATAACCTCCTGATCACGGATTTCATTGCCGTAATTCGCGTTGACGATGTGTGTGAATCGCGATGATCGCTTGATTTCATAGAATTTCCCGATATTTTTTTCGAATCCGGGTGTGATCAATCCGCCGTCGGCCTGATATTTTTTACCCGAAATATAATAGTCGAAATAATTGCTTTCGTGTTTGCCCGACCGACTATGGGAAACGTATTTTCCGACGGTCACAATGCCGTTCTTCTCGGCGTCCTTCTCGATCAAATACCCGTAAAGCAGCAATCCGGCTATTCCCGAAATGAAAATCGCGATCATCGACTTGGCCATTTTTTCTTTGAGCGTCATTCGTCTGTGCTTGAAATTTTACAGCGGTTCATGCGTTTTCCGACAGCAATTTTTTCGTCGTCTTCAAGATATTTTCCGACAATCCCGTCAAGTTCACAAGTTGCTCGATGACGAGTTGCGCTTCCTCCATTTTGAGTCGGAATTCATCGGATTCACTTAAATGGCCTTCCTGCAATTCGCGCGTTCGGATGTTCTTGAGTTCGGTGAAACGCAATGCGAGTTCGTCCTTGCTCACCGAATTTTCGGCATCTCCGATATCCTGCAGGTTCAGTAACGTTATTGAACTCTCAAGGTTTTTGATGACGGTCTCCACGACGATATTGAATGCGTTCGAAGCTTTCGTCGTGCGATGCGACTGAATGTAAGTTCCTAGCGACGCCGACGCCGACAACAACGTGTGGTTCAAGACCGCGAGCTTATAAATCTGCGGCAACTGCTTCTGCTTCGACTTCGGTTCCTGCGACATGCGTTGGAAAGACGCCATCAGGTTCCCGGTTTCGATGAACGCGTTTTTGCGCGCCAATCGGTACGAGGTCGTGACTTCTCCTTTATTATTGTAGAACGCCGAGATTTCGTTGAGGTAATTTCGGTTCGCTTCGATTGATTTCTTCAAGTGAGACGGCACGTTGAGAAATTCCCACGATGGCCACAAAAAATAATTCGCGATGAACGCCAAAGCCGCTCCGATCACGGTATCGAGCACGCGCAGTTCGATCACTTGGTTCACGTTGGGTGAAATCATGCCGTAAATAAAAACGACATACATCGTCACGAACGTCACGCCGACTTTGTAATTGACCGACGTAAAGGTGAAGCCGAGCAGCATGCTGATGATCGCCAACACTGAAATCGCGACCGAATTCTGAACGAAGTACAAGATCCCGAACGCGATCACGCCGCCCAAAACGGTTCCGAAAATCCGTTGGAACGAACGCTCTTTGGTCAATCCGTAACCCGGCCGCATGATCACGACGATCGTAAGCAGGATCCAATACACGTTTTCGAGCTTGAAGATCGCAGCGACCAGAAATCCGATGAGCAACGTCACGGTCATGCGTAGCGAATGTCTGAAAATCGTCGAGGAAAAACCCAGATTCTCGCGTAATGTACTCCAAGGATAATACGCCGGAGCGAGGAATTTCTCGAGGTCGCGGTCGCGGCTTTTGAGGATTTTCATTTCGATTTTCCCGTCCGAGAACGCGCGTTCGATGACTTTGATCTTTTCGATCTGTTTTTCGGCGTAGTGCAACATCGTCGTGAGCATGAAAACACCTTCAGAAGCTTCGACACCGAGTTTTGTTTCGTAGTCGCGGATCGCCTGTTCGAATTTCGAAAGGTCGTCGAGCAGGTTGTGTTTCGACTCGTACTTTCTATTCTGCTGAATGCTTTTGGTGATTTTCTTGAGCACCGACGCCAAATTGTAGGCGAGATTCTGGTAGGTTTTCAAAACGCTTTCGTGTCCTTCGAATTTCGCGTGGAGTTTGTTGTGGTCGAACGATGTCGAAAGCGCGAGTTCCATGATTTCGACGAGCGAGATGAACACGAGCAACATGCGTCGGTTCTGGTTCGAATGTCCCGAACTGAAACGCGTGCGGATCACGACTTCGCGAATATTTTCCTGAACCGTGTTGAGTTCGACTTGCAGGTGCAGCTGCTTTTCGATGATTTTGGAACGATAGGCTTCCTTTTCCCATAGATCGCCTCGTAGTTTAAGGTATTTCGAGGTCAGGCGCATGCATTCTGCGAGCTGCAGTTCTGTATATCGGTGCGGACGAACGAAATGGAACGACAGGGAAACTACGAGATAAAACAGTCCGCCGAGCAACATCCAACCCGATTGGGCGAGCATTTCCCAGCCCGTATGGATGTGTCCGAAAGCAAGCGAAACGGCGAGCAATCCTGAAAACGAGACCATGTTCGCGCGATGTCCGTAAACTGAAATCATCGACAGGAAAAACACGAGGAACGCCGTAATCGGATATAGAATAAATGGATACGGATGCAGGATGCTGATGAGCAACGTACTTCCCGCGACGATCAACGCCGCGACGAGAACACCGTTTATCTTGTGCCGAAGATTACTCGGAATGTCGGCGGGATAGGTGAGGAAAGCACCGAGCGCGATCGCGAATCCCGTTTCGAAACGCCCGAGCTGCGAACAAATTACCACGGGAAACACTGAAGCGACCGTCACTTTGAGTGCATTTTCGAAGTTGGTCGTGTCAGTGAATTTCCGGATGTTGTCGATCATAGCGTAAAGGTAGCGATTGGGATTTTTTCGTGAAAGCGGAATTTTAACAATTATGAAGAGTTTTGGATTTTGTCTCGCAACGAGGTTTCATCAAGGTCGAATCCGCGTTAGGGATAATAGCGGCATCCTTTTGCCGACCGGGAATTTTCTTTCGCCGTAGACATTGCGGGCAAAAGATATAGCGGATAGCCCGGCGCCGCCCCAGATGTTATCCAAATATTGGATTTGATGCGGCGCAACGCCCAAAAAAGTAAAAAAAGCGCAACCTTTTTGGTCTTCGCGCCTTACTTATAGAGGGTTAATTAAAAATTTCCCAAATCTATTCGCAATGAATCGCCATCTATGAATTTTGCGTATTTTTGCCAACGTTTCCGCTCAAAACTCGCGGTACGCCAATAAAATGATTTTACCAATCGTAGGTTATGGAGATCCGGTGTTGCGCAAGAAAGGCGCCGACATTTCGCCGTCTTATCCTGATTTAAAACAGGTGATCGCCGACATGTATGACACGATGTACAACGCGTACGGCGTAGGTTTGGCCGCGCCTCAGGTTGGTCTGCCGATCCGATTGTTCGTGATCGACACCACACCTTTCGGGGAAGATGAGGATTTGCCGCAAGAGGAACAGGACTCGCTCAAGAATTTCAAGCGCACGTTCATCAACGCCAAAATGCTTAACGAAGAAGGCGAAGAATGGGGTTTCAACGAGGGTTGTTTGAGTATTCCCGAAGTTCGCGAGGACGTATATCGCCATGAGACGATCACAATCGAATACCAGGACGAGGATTTCAATACGAAAACTGAAGTCTTTGACGGATTGGTGGCGCGCGTGATCCAACACGAGTACGATCACATCGAAGGAATTTTGTTCACCGATAAGATCTCGACGCTAAAAAAGCAACTCGTGAAAGGCAAATTGCAGAAGATTATGGAAGGAAAAGTCCGGCCGGATTATCGGATGAAATTTGCGGCGCCTAAAAAAGGTAGGTAATTGACAATTGATAATTGACAATTGACAGTTGACAATTGACAATTAATTCAGTAGAAAATAAGAATAAAAATAAAAAATAGTCTTTCGACTTTCGACTAAAAAAACATTCGACTAAAATGAACATAGACAAAATCCTAGCGATTTCCGGAAAACCGGGCCTTTACGAATTGAAATTGCAAACACGCACTGGCTTTGTGGCCGAATCGTTGCTTGATGGGAAAAAAATCACCGTCGGGCTTCGCAGCAATGTGAGCCTACTTTCAGAAATCTCTATGTATACTGACAGCGGCGAGAAACCGCTTGCTGAAGTGATGCGCGCGATCGCGGTGAAGGAAAATGAAGGTGAAGCTCCGTCGGCTAAGGAAGACAATGCGACGTTGACTTCGTATTTCGCATCGGTTGTGCCCGATTACGATCAGGATCGCGTATATGTTTCAGACATCAAAAAGGTGTTGAACTGGTACAACATCCTGCAGGCGAAAGGAATGGTTTCGAAAGAAGAGCCGAAGAAAGAAGAGGCAGTTGCAGAAGCCGCGGAAGATAAGCCGAAAGCCGCGAAAGCGCCAAAAGCGAAAGCCGAAGAAAAAACGGAAGCTGCAGACGAAAAACCAAAAGCAAAAGCTGCGGCCAAGCCAAAAGCGAAAAAGAAGGGCGAATAGTTCACATCTTTTAATAACTCACAATCCCGATTTCCTATTTGGCAGTCGGGATTTTTTATTTTTAGAGTGCCTGAGTGCCTGAGTGCCTGAGTGCCTGAGTGCCTGAGTGCCTGAGTGCCTGAGTGCCTGAGTGCCTGAGTGCCTGAGTGCCTGAGTGCCTGAGTGCCTGAGTGCCTGA
>NZ_SEBS01000073.1 GCF_004211145.1 Flavobacterium sp.
TCGCGAGCGGATCAGTTTGGGTGAATTTCAACGTAAACGGCCCGATGGAAACGCCGCCCGTAAACATCGACGACGTTCTCGATTTCACGGCGACGATCAATCCTATTGCTGGAGACGATCTTCCCGCCGACAATACGTTCACATTACACCAAACCGTCGTCGGTTCCTTTGACCCGAACGACAAGCATTGCCTCGAAGGCGCAACCGTCTCTCCCGACAAAATCGGCAATTACCTGCATTACGTGATCAATTTCGAAAACACGGGAACATTTCCGGCGACGAACATCGTGATCGCCGATGAGATCGATGAAAGCAAATTCGACATCTCGACGTTCCAATTGACGTCGGCTCCAACTATCGCCGATGTAAGGATTACGGGCAACAAGGTCGAATTCATCTTGCCGAACATTAACCTCGGCGTGAACGAACGCGGCAACGTGACGTTCAAGATCAAGACGAAAAATACGCTCACGGTCGGCGCGACGGTAACGAACATCGCGAACATTTTCTTCGATTACAATTTTCCGATCGAGACGAATCCCGCAAATACCACATTCCAACAATTGTCGGTTTCTGAGTTCGATCGCGACAATTCGATCGTTGTTTCGCCGAATCCGGTTTCGGACGTCTTGCACGTAAAAGCCAATTCCGAGATCAAATCGGTCCAGGTCTATGACATCCAAGGCCGATTGGTGATGACGCAATTGCCGTCGATGACGGAAACGGTTATCGAGATGAAGCAGAGTAATTCCGGGATTTACTTCGTGAAAGTGGTTTCGGGCGAAGGAATGTCGGTTCAGAAAGTAATGAAGCAATAATTTTTACCAAGGTAATTTAGGCGCAACCTTTTCAGGGCAAATGCGTCTGTTTTAGAATAACGAACATGAAAAAACTACTACTCACGCTGTCATTGCTCCCTGTTCTTTCTTTTTCTCAAATCATAAATTTCTCCGATCCGAATTTCAAGACAATGTTGTTGAGCGCTTCGGCCAGTAACACCATTGCCGAAAATCTCCAGAATGCGAACTTTAAGATTGACGTAAACAATGACGGGGAAATCCAGCAATCGGAAGCGCTTCAGGTAAAAAGACTCAAGCTCATCGGCGGGAATATTGTGTCGATTCCCGAATTGATCGAATTTGCCAATTTGACTGAACTTCAAGTTGAAAACAATACTATTTTGGCGTTCAATCTCTCGGATCATCCCGCACTGCAAGAGATCGATTGGCGCAATAACCAAACGACTAACTTTTCGGTCAATAACATACAAACCTTAACGCGATTGGGTTTGACCGCGCATCAACTCACCGCTATTTCAGTAGTTGGTTGCCCGTTAGTCGAATACTCGGTTAATTCAGATGGCATTACGTCATTGGACTTGGCAGGGCTGAATAGCCTGTCGTATTTTTCCTATGAGGGCAATTCGTTGGGTGCTCTTTACAATATTGCCGGATTGCCGAGCTTGCAGTACGTTTCGATATACGAGGAAGCGCCGATGGTCGCACTTGATTTGTCAAATACGACATCGTTGACATTTTTGTCCGTACGTTCTGAATCACTCCAAAGTTTGAATTTGAGTGGCTGTTCAAGTCTTTCCTATATCGATATGAGTTCGGCGGTCAACGTAAGCAATTTGAATCTAACGGGATGCATCGCGCTTGATGATTTGTATTTGTCAATGAATCAGGGTCTCGAAGAATTGGAATTGGATGGGCTTTTGGCCTTAAATAATTTAACGATAACACTCAGCGAAATCACTTCATTGCACATTTCGAATTGCCCGCTGTTGGAAAGCGTCGACGCTATTTTGGGAAATTTATCACAGTACGCTATAGAAAACTGCCCTTCCTTGACAAGTTTGATGTTCGACGGTAACCATCTTTCCGGATCTTACTCATTATCTGAATTTCCTTTGTTGAATTACTATAATGTCGGCGGTAATCAAATTTCGGCCATCGATTTTTCAGGCTGTACGGAATTGGAAAGCATTGATGTTACTGGAAATCAGCTCACGCAATTGGATGTTTCCGATTGTCATTCACTCGTCAATCTTTTTGCCGAAGGCAATCCGCTCGAAACCATATTGGCCAAGAATGGTTCCGTCGAGAGTTATCTGGGCTTTTCGTACTATGGAGGCAACAATGGAGAGGAAATTTTATTGAAGTTCATCTGCGCCGACGAAGCGCAAATAGAAAGTATTCAAGCCAGCATAAATTCTTCGTTGCCTGAAAATGACATCGTCGTCAGTTCCTACTGCTCCTTCACGCCCGGAGGTAACTTCAACACCATAACCGGAATCGCCCGCGTCGACGCCGATACCAACGGTTGTTCCGCTTCGGACGTAACGGTTCCGAACGTAAAAGTCAAGATCAACGACGGAACCGATCAAGGCTACACGTTCGTCGAAACCGACGGCACTTACTCGTTCTACACCGCAACAGGAAATTTTGCGATCAGCGCCGAATATGAAAACCCGACGTATTTCGTCGCATCGGCCCCGATTACGGTGAATTTCCCGGCCGAAAACGGATCAATCTTCAACCAAGACATCTGCGTCGTTCCCAACGGCGTCCATCCCGATCTCGAAATCATCATCGCGCCCACGAATCAAGCCCAGCCGGGTTTCGACGCGACCTACGAGATCCTCTATCGAAACAAAGGCAACCAAACGTTGTCAGGAGATTTTACTTTGAATTTTGAAGACGACGTTTTGGATTTTTTACAGGCCTCGTCTGCACCGATCTCACAGACCGCAAATTCATTAGCGTGGAATTTCTCGACCCTGCAACCGTTCGCGAGCGGATCAGTTTGGGTGAATTTCAACGTAAACGGCCCGATGGAAACGCCGCCCGTAAACATCGACGACGTTCTCGATTTCACGGCGACGATCAATCCTATTG
>NZ_SEBS01000059.1 GCF_004211145.1 Flavobacterium sp.
GGCTTGACTGCTTCGCTTGCAGCGACGACCGGAGCTTCGGTCTTTTCAGGAGTTGCAGGTTTTTCGGGCGCAGATTCAGGCGCGGCTTCAACAGCTGCGGGCTTTTTGTCGAGGTCGATCGTACCAACCTGTTTCGGGCCGGTAACGACTGCTTTGGCTCGGATAACCTCCTGCCTTGCGCGTTCCTCGTCGATCTTGCGTTTGTCCTCGATTTCTTTCTCGCGCTCAATGCGAAGCGCCTCTTTTTCCTTGCGCTTTTCCTCTCCGACTTCCTGAGACGCCACCTTGTTGCCGCGGTCGCCCGCGAACTGGTTTTGAAGCAGGTCGAATTCGGATTGGGAGATCTTCGCATTCGGATTCGAGTCGATGCCGATACCCTTGTCTTTGAGGTAGTCGACGGCTCGGTCCAAAGAAATGTTCAATTCCCGTAAAACCTTGTTAATTCTTATTACTCTTTCGTCAGACATAAAATCTTTTTAGTTATTAGCTGTAGTTGTGTTGTTGTGCGACTTGTGTTAGTTGTCGAACTCAGCCTTGAGGATACGCATCACGTCCTGGATGGTTTCTTCTTCAAGGTCAGTTCTTCTTACCAAATCCGCCACGTCTTGTTTCAACACACTTTTCGCGGTGTCGAGCCCGATTTTGGCGAATTCTTCGATTACCCATGCTTCGATCTCATCTGAGAACTCAGTCAATTCAACATCATCTTCTTCCTCGGCGATGTTGCCTTCGCGGATTACATCCAGCTCATATCCTGTGAGCAATCCCGCTAATTTGATATTGTGGCCACCGCGTCCGATGGCTTTCGAAACCTCTTCGAGTTTCAAGAAAACTTCGGCCCTTTTCGTCTCTTCATTGATCTTGATCGAAGAAACTTTCGCAGGGCTCAAAGCACGCGTGATGTACAATTGGTTGTTGGTCGTGTAGTTGATCACGTCGATGTTCTCGTTTCCGAGTTCACGAACGATGCCGTGGATACGCGATCCTTTCATTCCGACGCAAGCCCCGACAGGGTCGATACGGTCATCGTATGAATCAACCGCGACTTTCGCCTTTTCGCCCGGAATACGGACGACGCTTTTCACTGTGATCAATCCGTCGAATACTTCAGGAATTTCCTGTTCGAACAATTTCTCAAGGAATTTCTCAGATGTACGTGACATCACGATTTGCGGTTTATTCCCTTTCAATTCCACGTTTTCGATGATTCCGCGCACGTTGTCGCCTTTGCGGAAAAAGTCGCTGGGGATCTGTTTTTCTTTCGGGAGTACGATCTCGTTTCCTTCATCGTCCACCAAAATCACCACTCTTGGACGTACATGGTGTACTTCGGCCGTATAGATTTCGCCGATAAGGTCCTTGAATTGCTTGTAAAGGTTCGTATTGTCGTGTTCGTGTATTTTCGAGATCAGGTTCTGACGCAACGCCAAAATAGCGCGACGGCCAAGGTCGATAAGCTTTATTTCGTCCGAAACTTCTTCGCCGATTTCGAAATCGGGTTCAATTTTGCGTGCTTCGGTCAATGTGATTTCTTCGTTTTCGAGATCGAGATCCTCGTCGGCTACGATCACGCGACGACGCCAGATTTCCATATCGCCTTTATCGGGGTTGATGATGATATCGAAATTATCGTCAGACCCGAATTTTTTCTTCAAAGCATTTCTGAACACATCTTCAAGGATTGCCATCAGCGTAACGCGATCGATCAATTTATCATCCTTAAACTCTGAAAACGAGTCGATTAATGCGAGATTTTCCATACGTATCGTATTTTAAAATTTGATTGTAACTGTTGCTTCTTTAATATCCGAATAAGGGATTTCCTGTTTTTTGACGACGGTTTCCTTCCCTTTTCCTACTTTCTTTGGTTCGCGCGCTTCCCATTCGAGCACGATGAAATCTTCATTCGCATCAGTAATTTCGGCTTCGATGGTGTCGGTTGCGGTTTTGACCTTGAGCGTACGCCCTAGGTTTTTCTTGTATTGTCGCACTAACTTAAGCGGGGTCGAAAGCCCTGCCGACGCGACTTCAAGTGCAAAATCATGCTCCTCTCGATCTAAGTTATGCTCAATGGCGCGACTCACGTCGATGCAATCCTGCAACGTAACCCCGTTGTCGCCGTCTAGCGTAACGACAATTTTCCCTGCATCGTTCACTGATAGGTCGATGAGGAAAATCTCGGGCTTCTCCGCGAGCGCGGCATTCAATAAATCTTCAACTTTTTGTTTAAACGTCATACGGTATAAAAAGAGGGGACGCCTGTCCCCTCATTATTTAGTTTTCAATAAATAACGGTGCAAATATAGTTATTTTTTTGTAATTGGAAAATGATTGTCAAGAGTTAAATAATTCGTAACTTTATGGAAGAGAACAAACAATCATTCATACATTTTTTAACTTTTTCACCATGAAAAAAATTTTAGTGCCGACCGATTTTTCCGATCAGGCAGAATATGCCTTAAAGGCGGCCGCTCAAATCGCCAAAAAAAACAATAGTGAAATCGTGTTGCTTCACATGCTCGAACTTCCGCATGAAGGCAGCGACGGTGCGGTTAGAGGAGCCGACATCCCGGAAATCATATTTTTCAAGAACCAGGCGATGGCCAAATTCGAAGGCCTTCTTGATGCCGATTACCTCGAGGGGCTGACCGTTACCGAGACGACTCGTTTCGGAAAGGTCTATGAAGGCATCAACCAGGTCGCCAAAAAAGAAAACGCCGATTTCATCGTAATGGGTTCGCACGGCGCGAGTGGTTTCCACGAAATGTTTATCGGTTCGAATGCTGAAAAGGTCGTGCGCTCGTCTGAAGTTCCCGTTTTGGTAATCAAGAATGAGATCACTGAATTCAGGGCCGATAATTTCGTGTTCGCATCTGATTTTTCCGACGAAATTAAGAAACCGTTCAAACAACTGCTCGATGTTGCCACTTATTTCGATTCGCATCTGCACTTGGTGATGATCAACACCCCGAACAGTTTCAAACCGACGCAGGTTGCCGAGAACATGATGTCAGACTTCATGCGCGACGTGAACTACACCAACTACAGCTTGCATATCTACAACGATGTGAACGTGGAGAAAGGCATCTTGAATTTCGCCAATACCGTAAAAGCCGATCTGATCGGAATGTGCACGCACGGCAGGACAGGATTCGCCCATTTCTTCAACGGAAGCATCAGCGAAGATTTGGTAAATCACGCGATTCGACCTGTCGTCACTTTCAAAATCTAAATACCGAAAAACGTATAAAAACAAAAAACCTCCCGATTTCTCAGGAGGTTTTTTTTGTTGGTCTACTAGGACTCGAACCTAGAAAGACGGCACCAAAAACCGTAGTGTTACCATTACACCATAGACCAGCTTTGCAGTAATGCGAGTGCAAATTTAGAACAAAAATCGTTCTTCGCAAATACTTCGCAATTTTTTTTAATTTTTTTATCGTTTAATGCAACAGTTGCGTTGAAAGCCTGTCTGTTAACTTCGATCGTCGCCATTTGGTTTTGCGACACCGCCATAGAATTTTTTGTTAACTGCCCAAGCCGTTGCCAAAAAAATAGTTTCTTTGTAACGCATTTATAACCTAAATACAATGACCGATTTTAACTTCAGCAAATGGAATACGGTAACCGGTTGGGCCGCATTTTCAATTGCATTGATTACGTACATCCTTACCGTAGAGCCCACGATGAGCTTTTGGGATTGTGGCGAATACATTGCCACAGCGGCGAACCTAGAGGTCGGACACCCGCCCGGAGCGCCTTTGTACCAAATGATCGGAGCTTTCTTCGCGATGTTCTCGCCGGGCAAGGAATACATCGCACTCATGGTAAACATGGTATCGGTTTTTGCAAGTGCATTCTCGATTTTGTTCCTTTTCTGGTCGTCGACGATCGTGTTGCGCAAAATGGTCACCGAATTCTCGGAATGGAATAAAAACAACGCGATAATGGTTTTGGGCGCTTCATTCGTAGGCGCTTTGACGTTTACTTTTTCCGACAGTTTCTGGTTCAACGCCGTCGAGGCCGAGGTTTATGCCGCTGCATCCTTCCTTATCGCGCTTTTGTTCTGGCTCGGACTTCGTTGGGAAGAAGACATGCACACGCCGCGCGGAAACAAATGGTTGTTGATCATTTCGCTTGTCGTCGGGCTATCATTCGGGGTTCACTTCATGGCGTTGCTTACGATCCCATCGATCGGATATTTATATTACTTCAAGAATTACAAGACCATAACGATCAAGAATTTCATAATCGCGAACATCGTGGCGATCGGGATTTTGTTGTTCATCTTTAAATTGATGTTGCCTTGGACGATGGGAATCTTCGGAAAAACCGAAATCTTCATGGTCAACAGCCTCGGCATGCCATTCAACTCGGGAACTATCTTCGCGATGCTGGTCATGGTCGCGGCGTTTTACTTCGGGCTTCGGTACACGCGCAAAAAAGGGTATGTATTTTACAATACTATCGTTTTGTGCATGCTGTTCATCTTCCTTGGCTTTTCGACCTGGATGATGTTGCCGATCCGCGCGAATGCGAACACCGTCATCAACGAGAACAAACCGTCAGATGCCGCCGAACTCCTCGCCTACTACAACCGCGAGCAATACGGCGTGAACCCATTGTTCTACGGCCCGCAATACACCGACATTTACGCCGGTCTCGACGCCGACAATCCGTATCTCGACAAGGCGCCCAATTACGAGCGCGATTACAAGACCGGGAAATACGTGATCACGAACAATTGGAAAAACGCCGAACAGAACAGCGATGACAACCACAAGGCGATCTTACCGCGTTTGTGGAGCACCGATCACTCTGAAAACTACATGAACTTCACGCATCCGCCCGAATTCAGGATGCGTCCCGATATCGATGAATTCGTTGACGAAAGCCAGAAACAGGAACTCATCAGCATCATTTCGGAGTTTAGAAAAGCCTACGCGACCGGCCAAATCGAAAACGACGGTTACGCGACTTTCCTAAAACATTACGGCCAATATCTTACAGTCGACAAACCGACGACGGCCGACAACATCGGCTTCATGTTCGAATACCAATTCGGCTACATGTACTGGCGTTACCTGATGTGGAATTTCACGGGCCGACAAAACGACATCCAGGGAAAATACGACAACCTCGACGGAAACTGGATCAGCGGCGTCACGCCTCTCGATGAAATCCACGTCGGTTCCCAAAAGAATCTTCCTGACGACGCGCTCAACAATAAAGGCCGCAACTTGTATTATTTCCTTCCGTTCCTTTTGGGAATCATCGGATTGATCTATCATGCGAACAAGGATTTGAAGAGTTTCTTCGTGTTGCTCGCTTTATTCCTGTTCACCGGTTTGGCCCTCAAGATTTACTTGAATGAGCGTCCGTTCGAGCCGCGTGAACGCGATTATGCGCTGGTCGGTTCGTTCTACGTATTCGCGATTTGGGTCGGATTCGGCGCATACGCGATCTACGACACGATCAAAAAATACCTGCAACCCAAGCTCGCCGTTCCCGTAATCGTCGCGGTCACGTTGCTTGCCTCGCCGATTTTGATGGCGTCGCAAAACTGGGATGATCACGACCGTTCGAATAAATACACGGCGATCGCGATGGCGAAAAACTATTTGAATTCGTGCGACAAGAACGCGATCCTGTTCACGATAGGCGACAACGACACGTTCCCGCTTTGGTACGCCCAGGAAATCGAAGGCATCAGGCGCGACATCAAGATCGTCAACACCAGTTTGTTCATGACCGATTGGTACATCGACCAGATGAAGATGAAAACCTACGAGTCTGAAGGCGCGCCGATTTCGTTCACGCACGACCAATATGTCGGTGACAAACTCGATTACGCGGTGTTCGACGAACGCACGAAAAGCGCAATGGAACTCGGAGAATTCCTCAAATTCCTTAAAAACGAAGATCCGCGCGCGATGGTCGAAATGCAAAACGGCATCAAATACCATTTCTATCCGACGAACAAGGTCAGGATCAACATCGACAAGAACGCTGTCATCGCGAATAAAGTCGTGAACGCGAAATACAATGATTCGATCGTGCCATTCATCGACATCGAAATCAAAGGCCCGGCGATTTACAAGAACCGGATCATGATGCTCGACATCCTTAAAAACAACAACTGGAAACGCCCTATTTATTTCACGGGCGGAAGTTTCGGCGACGACGACTATTTGTGGATGAAAGACTATTTGCAACTCGACGGCGTCGTATTCAAGCTCGTTCCCGTAAAAACATCGGTCGACAAGGCACCGAGCCCGCTCGACATGGGAATGATCGATTCTGACAAGATGTTCAAGATCGTAACCGGCTGGGATTGGGGCAATGGCGAAAGCACCAGGATCTACCACGATCCCGAAACGCGCAAAAACAGCATCACCTATCGCACCAACATGGCTCGATTGATGGAACAACTTATCAATGAGAACCAACCTGAGAAAGCCAAGAAAGTAATCGATCTCGCCATGGCCAAAATGCCGATGGATTACTACGGCTATTACACGATGGTCGAACCGTTCGCCGGAGGTTACTACGCGCTTGGCGACAAGAAAAGTGCGCACGATCTACTAGAAAGACTTATGACCAAATACAAACAAAACCTGACGTACTACGGAGGTTTGGGCGCGTCCGAGCAAAATCTGATAGCCGTAGACATCGTGAGCGACATCGAACGCTATAGAAGCTTGCTCGAAGTCATGAAACAACGCGGCGACGTGGAATTCTACAACAAGAACAAAGCGATGTTCAACCAATTCAACGACAAATTCAAACGATTCGGGCGCGATCCCGAATAAAGACCAATGCAGCTTTCGGGCTGCATTTTTTTTGTAAAATATACGATTATGCCAATGCGCTATTATTGGGTCAAGACGCATTTCTTGGTCCGAAAACTGTTTCCGGGATTTCTGTGGAAAATGCCGTCCGACAAAAAAGTCGTCTATCTGACTTTCGACGACGGGCCGATTCCCGAAGTCACCGATTTCGTATTTTCGCAACTCGAAAACTTCAATGCGAAAGCGACGTTTTTCTGCATCGGGGACAACATCAGGAAGAATCCCGACATCTTTCGTCGGATCATCGAAAAAGGACACGCGTTCGGAAACCATACCTTCAATCACCTCAACGGCTGGCAAACGCCTGAAAACGAATATCTCGAAAACGTCGCGCTATGCAAGCAACAGATCGATTCGCTCGCGACCGACGAAGCAAAACTCATGCGTCCGCCGTACGCGAAAGTCACGAGCGCACAATCGCGAAAATTGCGTGAACTGGGTTACAAGATCGTAATGTGGGATGTGTTGAGCGCCGACTTCGACCAAAAGATCACGCCTCAAAAATGTCTTGAAAACGTGTTGCAGAATATCGGCCCGGGAAGCATCGTGATTTTTCACGACAGCCAGAAAGCATACGCAAACATGCGTTACGCGTTGCCAAAGACGTTGGAATTCTTAAAGGAAAACGGCTATTCGTGCGCCGCGTTGGATTAAAGCTGCTCTTGGACCAAACCGATGATCGTATTGGCATCGAGTTCGCCCGATTGTCTCCAGATCATTTGCCCGCTTTTGTAAATCATGAGCGTAGGAAGCCCTTTGATTCGCAGCGCATCGGCCAATTCCTGATTCTTATCCACGTCGATCTTGATGACTTTCGCCTTGTCGCCCAAAGCTGCGGCAACATCGCGGATAACAGGATGCATGGAAACCGACTGCTCATTCCACTCGGTATAAAAGTCGATGAGGACAGGAACAGGCGCATTAATCAGTTCTCCAAATTTTGACATAGTCGTAAAAAATTTAAACTTTGCTGTACAAATATAGCGTTTTTAACATATTACGCTAATTTCGGCCCTTTTTTTAGTTCAATTACGGTAATTTCAGGCCAAATACCGACTCTACCCGGATACGCATGAAACCCGAAACCGCGATTCACGTAAACATAACGGCCCAAATTTTCATACAGCCCGGCCCATTGCTTGTAGATGTATTGAACGGGACTCCATTTGATAAAACCCGGAATTTCAATCCCGAATTGCAATCCATGTGTATGTCCCGACAGCGTCAAATGGAAATTCTTCGGATGATTTTTCACCTCCAAATCCCAATGCGACGGATCGTGCGACATCAACACTTTGAAATCCTCTTTGGTCAAACCTTGTGACGCTTTGTTCAAGTCGCCGGCCTGTTTGAATCCGCGGCCCCAATTTTCAACACCGACGAGTGCGATGCGCTGGCCGTCTTTTTCGATGAATTTGTGTTCGTTCAGCATCAGATCGAACCCGATTTGACCGTATAGATTTTTGATTGCCTGGAAGTTTTCTTCCTTGTCTTTCGGATTATCCCAATCGATATATTCACCATAATCGTGATTTCCAAGAACCGAGTATTTCCCGTACTTATACGATTTGATTTTCTTGAACGTGTCGATCCACGGGAACATTTCTTTGGCGTGGGTGTTGACGATATCGCCCGTAAATAAGATCATATCCGATTCCTGCTCATTGATCAGATCGATCGCGTAACTGATCTTGTCGGGATTGTCGAAACTTCCGCTGTGGACGTCCGAGATCTGCGTGATCGTAAAACCGTCGAACGCATCGGGCAGATCAGGAAAAAAAACGCGTTGGCGAATCACCTTATAATTGTATTTGCCCCAAGTCATTCCGTAAGCGAGCGACAGGAACGGAATCGCGGCAATCCCAAGCGCGATCGTACTCACGAACTTTCGCCTGTCGGGCAAGAAATCGCCTTCCCTACTTTTCGTCGCAAGATTGATCAAAGCCGAAATCAGGCGATATACGTCTTCGCCGAACATAAAGACCGTCAAAAGTATTTTCGGAATATATAAGATCAAAAGAAGCCCGAGCGTGAACAGCGTAAGTCGCGTCTGCCCGACCGCCCGATCGAACTGCGTGAACTGGAAAACGATGTAAATTATGGCGAAAAGCGACACCAATTGGTACGCCAACAAAAACCACCTGACCTTGGTTACGGTACGAAATGCCTGATAAGCATAGGTTTCAACGATAATGACAAAAAGGACAAAGAGAATCCAGCGCAACATGTTTGATTTGTAAAGAATCCCAAAAGTATTTCATTTACACATCATTGAATTCTACGTAATGGAATATTTAACATTTGACGTTTAATTACGAATTACCCGATCGATTTTTGCGTTCAGTTTCCTATTTTTACACGATTCGATTTTCGATCGCAACTGCCCGAAAATCGACGTTTCAACATTTAAATTCTTACCGATGGCTGCACAAAAACGCCTTTTCCTTCTTGACGCTTACGCCCTGATTTTCCGCGGATATTACGCCCTGATCAAAAATCCCCGCATCAATTCAAAAGGAATGGATACGTCGGCCATCCTGGGTTTCATGAACTCGTTGCTCGACGTGATCAAACGCGAAAAACCTGATCATCTGGCCGTCGCGTTCGACAAGGAAGGCAGCACCGTGAGAACCGAAATGTTCGCCGACTACAAAGCGCACCGGGACGAAACGCCTGAAGCCATCAAAATCGCCGTGCCATGGATCCAGCAAATACTGAAAGCCATGCACATTCCATGTGTCGAACTCGCGGGTTGTGAAGCCGACGACTTGATCGGAACCTTGGCCAAACAAGCCGAAAAAGAAGGCTATCAGGTTTTCATGGTCACGCCCGATAAGGATTACGCCCAATTGGTCTCTGAAAATATCTTCATGTATCGTCCCGCGCGACTCGGAAACGGCATCGAGATTTGGGGCGTTCCCGAAGTCTTGGAGCGCTTCGGAATCGAACGTCCGGAACAAGTCATCGATTTTCTGGGCATGATGGGCGACGCGGTCGACAACATTCCCGGACTTCCCGGAGTCGGCGAAGTAACCGCCAAGAAGTTCCTCAAGGAATTCGGTTCGATGGAAAATCTTTTGGCCAACACCGACAAGATCACGGGCAAAATGCGCGAGAAGATCGAAGCCAACAAGGAACTCGGCATGCTGTCAAAAGAACTCGCCAAAATCATCTGCGATTGCGACGTGAAGTTCAACGAAGACGATTACGAGCTTACGAAACCTGACAGCGACAAGGTCGAAGAATTGTTCCGCGAACTCGAATTCAGGCGTATGGCCGAGCAATTCAACGCGCTTTTCTTCACCGACAGACAATCGTACCAATCGGCTGAAGCGCAGGGTCTCGCTCCCACGAAAACCATCGTCAAAAACGAACAGCAATTTGATTTGTTCGCTGAAATCCACGGTGAAAGTACGGACGGCATAAACACCAATCCGTATAAAACGCTCGAAGATACTGACCATCATTACCAATTGGTCGAAGGCGATTTCGCGCTGAAATTGATGATCCAGAACCTGATGAAGCAAACGTCGGTGAGTTTCGACACCGAAACGACCGGAATCGATCCGATCACGGCCGAACTCGTCGGATTGTCATTCTCATGGGAAACCGGAAAGGGATTTTACATTCCGGTTCCCGACGATTTCGCGAAGACGCAGGAAATCGTCGACAAGTTCAAGCCTTTTTTCGAAACCGAACACATCGAGAAAATTGGGCAGAACGTAAAATACGACCTAAAAATACTGTCGAATTACGGCGTCGTGGTCAAAGGGCCGATCTTCGACACTATGTTAGCGCATTATCTGATCAATCCCGACATGCGTCACGGAATGGACGTCCTATCGGAAACCTATCTCAAATATTCACCGAAACCGATCGAGGATCTCATCGGCAAAAAAGGCAAAGGCCAGAAAACAATGCGCGACGTCGCGGTTGAAGAAGTCAAGGAATACGCGGCCGAAGACGCCGACGTTACGCTTCAACTCAAACAACACTTCGCTCCTATTCTCGACCAAACCGAAACGCGCAAACTGTTCGATGAGATCGAAATTCCCCTCGTGCAGGTCTTGGCCGATATGGAAATGGAAGGCGTACGTCTCGACACCGCATTTCTCGCCGAACTTTCGAAGGAACTCGACACCGACATCAAGCAACTCGAACGCCAGATTTACGAGGCCGCGGGCGAGAGTTTCAACCTCGGTTCCCCGAAACAATTGGGCGAAGTCTTGTTCGATAAAATGAAGATCGGAGAAGGGAAAATCAAAAAAACCAAAACCGGACAGTATGCGACCGGCGAAGAAATCCTTTCTACTTTGGCGTTGTCGAGTCCATTCGTGAAAGACATTTTGGATTGGCGCCAACTCGTGAAACTTCAAAGTACGTACGTGACGGCGCTTCCGGCCCAGGTTTGTGGGAAAACGGGACGCGTCCACACCGATTATATGCAAGCCGTAGCCGCAACGGGACGCTTGAGTTCGAACAATCCGAACCTACAGAACATCCCGATCCGAACCGAACGCGGACGCCAAATCCGCAAAGCATTCGTGCCGCGCGACGAAAACCACACGCTCGTCTCTGCCGATTACAGCCAAATCGAATTGCGCATCATCGCGGCGCTTTCGGGCGAACAAAACATGATCGACGCGTTCAAGAACGGCGAAGACATCCACAAATCGACGGCCGCAAAAGTGTTTAACGTCGCTTTGGAAGACGTCACGCGCGAGCAACGAAGCCACGCCAAAACGGTGAACTTCGGGATTATCTACGGCGTGTCGGCCTTCGGGCTCAGCAACCAGACGTCGCTTACGAGAAGTGAAAGTGCGGCGTTGATCGACGCGTATTATAAATCTTATCCGCAATTGCGCAATTACATCAGCGAGCAGATCGAAATCGCGCGCGAACAAGGTTTCGTTTCGACGATTTCGGGCCGACGACGTTATCTCAAGGACATCAACTCGGCGAACCAAGTCGTGCGTGGCGCGGCAGAACGAAATGCCGTGAACGCGCCGATCCAGGGAAGCGCCGCCGACATCATCAAGATCGCGATGATCAATATCCACAAGAAACTCACATCCGAGAATTGGAAAAGCAAGATGCTTTTGCAAGTGCATGACGAATTGGTGTTCGATGTCCACAATGATGAACTCGAGAAGATAAAGCCGATGATCAAGTACGAAATGGAAAACGCGTTCTTACTTGACGTTCCGTTGGACGTTGATTTGGGCGAAGGTAAGGATTGGCTTGAGGCGCATTAAAGTGCCTGAGAACCTGAGTGCCTGAGTGCCTGAGCCGTCTCGGTTAGATTGACAAATTGTTTTATATACTTATAAAGACGGTTAGTCAATTTTTTTTTGAATATCTCAGGCACTCAGGCACTCAGGTTCTCAGGCACAAAAAAAATCCCTACCTTTAATACACCAACTTAAAAACAACAAGTATGAAAAAAGCAATCTTAACCTTTGCTGCAGTCGCGCTTGCCATGACAGCATGCAAAAAAGCCGAAGACAAAGCGATCGAAACCACAACTACGACCGACACGATCGCCACGACTCCTACAGCGGAAACCGCAGAACCGACGACGCCGCCCACTCAGGAAGAAATGGAGAAAGCCTGGCAAGAATACGCGACTCCGGGCGACGTGCACAAACTTATCGCTACCGATGTAGGTTCGTGGAACGCGACAATGAAAATGTGGTCGGATCCGACGAAAGAGCCTGAAACGTCCCAGGCATCCGTAGAAATCAAAATGATTTTTGGCGGACGATATCAGGAAGCGCGTTACAAAGGAAAAGTCATGGGAATGGACTTTGAAGGCGTCGGGACGATGGGATTCGACAATGCCTCCAAAAAAGTGGTATCGACTTGGTACGACAACATGGGAACCGGCATCATGTACATGAAAGGCCGGACATAGTTTCCGGCCTTTTCGTTGTATAGTTGTGCAGAAGTTACTCGACCAATAAAGTTTTGGTGACATTCCCGTATTCGGTCCTGACGACGGCGAGATACGAACCGCTTGGCATTCCAGATGTCGAGACCGGCGTCTGTATATCGGTAATCTCTTGTTTTTTGACCAATCGGCCTTGAGCGTCGTAAATCTTTATTTCGCCCGACGAAACGAACGACGGCAATTCAAACGACGTCGAACCTTTTGACGGATTCGGAAAAATCTTGACCGATTCGGGCGTGAAACGATCGCTTCCCAACGTCAGGTTCGCGACGGTCGATCCGCAGCTGTCGGAACCGTGATATCCGATCGCCATTGTTCCGACCCGTCTCGCGAACACCAACGTTAGCGGTTCTGCGGCGGCCGAAAATACGTAATCACCGGCATCTCCTGTATTCAAAGCCCTCGTTCCGACAACAGTCCGAACGCCGCCCGCAACGGTATTCGAAACGACCGTCCAGTTTTGCGCGGTATCGAGAGGCGGAATCACCCCGACGCCATTGAAGTTGCGATCGGAAAGATTCGTACCGTCAAAAATCACGCAGTCGAAACCCGATTCCATGCTGTTCGTGTCGAACCCGATGCCGAGCCAGCTCGTGGAAGGCCCGATCAGCGTCATCGTAACTACGGTCGAAGCGACGTCGATTTTGGCCGTATACGCCAACGACGTTCCTCCAAAAGAACTCAAACTTAACGTTCCCGTCGAATAGGTTTGAGCCGAAACACCCGCCATCCCTAACATGGCAAGCATTGATAATGTAATTTTCTTCATAGCTTTTTGGTTTTTAATATTTCGATTAGTTTGTCATCGTTTGCAAGGATCGCGTAATCTATCGCCGATTGGCCGCGATTGTCTTTTTGTTCGGTATTCGCACCAGATTTAATCAACAGTTTCGCGATATCGTGTTTCTTGAACATTACCGCGTACAGCAATGCCGTGCTTCCGTTGGCATCGTTTAAGTTTGGATTCGCCTTCCGATCAAGCAGGAATTTGACCATTTCGTCGTTTCCTTTGACGACTGCGGCCATTAGCGCCGTTCCCATTCCACTGATGGCATCGATGTTCGCGCCTTTCTCGAGCAGTAGTTTCGCCACGGCGTTGTTCCCGCGATAGGTTGCGAGAATCA
Source organism: Flavobacterium sp. (assembly GCF_004211145.1). GTDB lineage: Bacteria > Bacteroidota > Bacteroidia > Flavobacteriales > Flavobacteriaceae > Flavobacterium. The sequence continues at coordinate 13,926 of NZ_SEBS01000059.1, forward strand.
GCGGCGTGTAGCCTTCAGGGTTTGTCGTGTTCGCGAGTTTCGGATCGGACTTGAGCAGTAAAGTCGCTTCGTCGGTAGTTCCTTTGCGTGCGACGTCGAAAATGTCGGCGGTCTGCGAATGCGCGCCCAAGCCGATCAACAGCAAACAAAGTAAAAGGTAGTTGTTTTTCATAGCGGCAATTTTGAAACTAAGTTATTGATTCCCAAATAAAAAACAAATGAAATTATCTCATTATAGGTTCCGAGTCAGCGAAATAGCGACTTCATCGAGAATTCGTTTTTGCGTCAGTATGACTATTCGTACAAATTAGTTTTGCTACTTTTACAAAAACAGGAACATGAAACGATTTTTTATTTTCTTGCTGCTTCTCGTGGAATTCGGGCTTCATGCACAGAGCGACGCCAAATTCAAAAAGATCGACAGCCTGCTCACGTACTTGACCGCCAACCACAAATTCATGGGTTCGGTGGCGTTGCGAGAGAATGACAAAGTCGTATTTGCCAAAGCGTACGGATTTCTGGATTCGGCGACCAGGAAAAAAGCGGACGATAACACGAAATACAAAATAGGATCGATCACCAAAACGTTCACGGCGGTTATGATCATCCAACTCGTCGAGGAAAACAAATTAAAGTTTGAGGACAAGCTTTCGAAATTCTTCCCAAAAATCCCGAACTCCGACAAGATCACGATTGAAATGTTGCTGCGCCATCGCACGGGAATCCATGAATTCCTCGCCGACTCGGTTATAACCGCAAACATCACGAGAAAACACACGAGAAAAGAAATCGTGAATCGCATCGCGGGTTATACGCCCGATTTCGAACCTGATTCCAAATTCGAATACAGCAATTCGAACTACTCCTTATTAGGTTACATAATCGAAGACGTCACGAAAAAGCCGTATGCGCAGAATCTCGAGGCGCGCATCACAAAGAAATTAAAACTTTCGAACACCTATTTGCCCGACCACATCGACGTTTCAAAAAACGAGGCGTTCTCGTTTACTTTCGCGGGATCTGACTGGAAACAGATGGACGAATGGACGAACACGCTTGCGTTTTCGGCCGGCGCTTTGGCTTCGACACCGACCGACGTTACGGCGTTCATGAAGGCGTTGCTCGACGGGAAATTGATCAGCGCGGCGTCGCTCGAGAAAATGAAAACCATAAAAGAAGGTTATGGAATGGGCTTGATTACGTTGCCGTTCGGCGAGAAGCGTTTATACGGACATACGGGTGGCATCGAGAACTTTCGTTCGGCCGTGGGTTATAATCCAGAGGAAAAATTGGGCGTCGCTTTGTTTGTGAATGGCGATAATTACAGCCGAAACGACATCATGGTCGGAATCCTTACCTTATATTACGAGCTTCCGTATACATTTCCGACTTTAAAAGCAATCGTGGTTTCGCCGGAAAAACTCCAAAGTTATGCGGGAACATACGCGTCGGCAGGTTTCCCATTGAAGATCGTCATCACGACGAACGACGGACAACTCATCGCGCAAGCCACGGGACAATCAAGCTTTCCACTCGAGGCAATCAGCGAATCCGATTTCGAGTTCAAGGCCGCTGGCGTCAACTTACACTTCACTTCGGGAAAAATGACGCTGAAACAGTCGGGAATGAATATCGAGTTCAATAAGGAATAAAAAAAGCGGCTTGAAGGCCGCTTATATTTTTTTGGTCGATTCGCGCTGGCGAAGTTCGGTTTTGATGACTTCAGTCTTGAATTTCTGATCGTCGTCCTCGTCTTTGCTTTCGAGGCGTTCGATTAGAAGTTTCGTCGCCGCTTCGCCGATTTCAGGACCGTGCTGGCTGATCGTAGACAAACTTGGCGTGAGTCGTTTTGACCAGACGCCGTCAGCGAAACCTATGAGCTGGACATCCTCAGGAATCTTGTATCCTTTCTTGATCGCGGCTTTCATGGCCGAAACCGAGGCATGTTCGTCTAGCGCGAAAACACCGTCGATCTTTTTCTCGGCGAATAGTTTGGTGAGCTTTTCGTCGAAATCGTCGGTGGAATCCGTAAGCACGACGAGACTTTCGTCGACTTTAGCTCCGTTTTTCTCGATTCCTGCGTAGAATCCTTTCGCACGAAGTTTCCCGACGCTCAGGTTATCGATTGACGAAAGCAAAGCGATATTTCTACATCCTGACGTCACGAGATGCTTGATCGCGTGCACGGCCGAATCGTAATCGTCGACGATGACTTTGTCGCAATCGACTTCATCCGAAATCCGGTCGAACATCACGATAGGCGTTCCTTCGTTTATGATTTGTTTGAAGTGGTTGTATTCCTGGAGCTTTTGCGCTTCCTCAGAAACCGACAGGATGAAACCGTCGATCGTACCGTTGCTGAGCATTTCAAGCGCGTGTACTTCTTTCTCGAGCGATTCGTTCGAAATACATGTTATGATATTGTATCCTTTTTCGTCGGCGATCTTTTCGATTCCGGTGAACACTTTCGCGAAAAACGGATTCAGGATGTTCGGAATGATGACGCCGATGGTTTTGGTCTTTCTATTCTTGAGATTAAGACCGATGATATTTGGCTTGTAGTTCTTGAGTTTCGCGTATTCCTGAACCTTCGCTTTGGTCTGTTCACTGATTTCAGGACTGTCGTTCAACGCCTTGGAAACCGTGGAAACAGAAACATGAAGGTCTTTTGCGATTTGCTTCAAAGTGGCTTTCGACTTCATAAATAACCCAAATTATATTCTTAATGTGAAAATTATGTAAAACCTTACGATAATTATATAAAACTAATTTAAAACTTTCAAAAAAAAGCAAATTGTGCCCATAAATATTGAAATCCTGCAAAACCAACCTGAGTTTTTGCTCGTAGGTTAGCTTAAGTACAAATATATCTCATTCGTACCAACAACCAGTATTAATTTCTAAAATGTTAATTATGGAAAACACAGTAAAACCTCAGGGAACGAATCCGGCGACAGCCAGCAGGAGGAATTTCTTGAAAATCAGCGGCCTTACCTTGGCCGGTACAGGCTTGCTACTCGCCGGCTGTAACAACGACGACGATGGAAATGGACCATCTAGCAACCAACTTCCGGGTATCAGAAACGGAAAATTTGATTTAGGAGGAGGCGATTTCGGAATCCTTACCTACGCTTACGCTCTCGAGCAACTCGAGGCAGACTTCTACACTAAAGTAGTTAACGATCCTGGTTTCGGATCTTTTAGTGAAGAAGCCAAAGATGTCTTGACTGATATCTACAAACACGAAGTAATTCACCGCGAATTTTTTAAAGCTACGTTGACAGGAGCTCTTCCTGCTGAAAACGTTTTGCCTGCATTGGCATTCGCGTACGCCGGGGTGAACTTCGGAAACGAAACATCGGTACTTCAAACCGCAGCGGTTTTGGAAGACACTGGAGTATCGGCTTATAATGGCGCCGGAAGTTATATTTCAGAAGCAGCATATTTGGTAATCGCCGGACAAATCGTATCGGTTGAAGCGAGACACGCATCGGCAATCCGCGACCTACTCAATCCAAATTCGATTGATTTCGCAAGTACTGCAGATGCAAACGGATTGGATCCTGCACAAGATCCATCGGCTATCATCAGCGCAGTTGGAAGCCTCGGATTGATTACGACACCGTTCACCGCAACGTTTTTACCATAACCTAAAAAAACAAGATATCATGAATCTACTTAAATTTTTAGAATCGTTCACTGACGATAAATTATACGCGACAGGAACTTCAAGGAGATCAAGTTTTTCTCAGTTTGGAAACTTGGGTAAAGGCCTTGCATTGGCATCGGTGCCATTTGGATTATCGGCACTTTCAAATAAAGCGTTTGCTGCAGATATTAGCCCAACTCCCGCAACACCGGCAGGAGCGCTTCAATTGGCGCTTACTTTGGAATATTTGGAAAGCGCGTTTTACGCTCAGGGCGTAGCGACGGCGGGATTGATTCCGGCATCGGATCTTGCGGCGATCACGTTGATCCGCGATCACGAAGCGGACCACGTAACTTTCTTGACATCGGCCATGAACGCTAATGGAGTCGAAATCCCAGCAATGCCGGAATTCGATTTCACAGGTGGTCTTGGATTGGACACTTTTGGTGACTATCAAACGTTCCTCGCAGTCGCACAGGCTTTTGAAGATACGGGAGTCCGTGCATATAAAGGACAAGCGGGCAACCTTAAAGGTACTGCGTTCTTGAAACCGGCACTTCAGATACACTCAGTTGAAGCACGTCACGCATCGATGGTGCGTCGTCTTCGCGGAGAAAAAGGATGGATCACGCTTAACCAGAGAACTGACGGAATTCCTGCCGAGTTCCAAGTTGTGTACGACGGAGAACAAAGCACGACTCTTGGAGCCGGACAGTTCGATGCCGCTGCACAATCGCAAGCGTACGACGAGACAATAAGCACTGAAACAGCAGTTACTATCGCTAACGTGTTTATCGTATAATTACATTTGAGATTTCTGCTGAGGAAGCCATCCTGCAATGTTACGCGGGATGGCTTTTTCGCGTATATTCGCACCGCATTCAGAGACCGCATATTTTTGCTTAAAATAATCTTTTATAGCGGTTTGCATTTATAATAATTAATTGTACTTTTGCAACCCCTTAATTTGGGGACGGAATGTTTAATTAAAATAATTTATTGTGAACACATTAAGCTACAAGACTGTATCAGCCAACAAGGCTACTGTTGACAAACAGTGGGTTGTTGTGGATGCTGAAGGTCACAACTTGGGGCGTCTTGCGTCAAAGGTCGCTATGATCTTGCGCGGGAAGTACAAACCAAGTTACACACCGCACGTTGACTGTGGCGATAACGTAATCGTTATCAATGCAGAGAAAATCAACCTTACGGGGAACAAGATGGACGACAAGATCTACATGCGTCACACTGGTTACCCAGGAGGTCAAAGAACCCTTACTGCTAAAGTACTTCAGGCGAAAAACCCTGCAGCTTTGGTTGAGAAAGCCGTAAAAGGAATGTTACCTAAGAACAAATTGGGTGCAGAACTTTTCCGCAACCTGAGTGTTAATGTAGGTACTGAGCACAAACACGAGGCTCAAAAACCTAAAACCGTTAATCTAAACGATCTTAAGTAATGGCTACAATTCACAAAATCGGCAGACGTAAAACTGCTGTAGCCCGTGTTTACCTTTCTGAAGGAACAGGTAAAATCACGGTTAACAAAAAAGAATTCGCTACTTACTTCCCAACTGCAACTCTTCAATACAAAGTGATGCAGCCGCTTGCAATGACGCAAAACGCTGAGAACTTCGACGTGAAAGTTAACGTTTACGGAGGTGGTACAAACGGCCAGGCTGAAGCAGTTCGTATGGCAATCGCTCGCGCAATGTGCGAAGTCGAAGCTGAGAACCGTCTTATCCTGAAGCCAGAAGGATTGCTTACACGTGACCCACGTATGGTTGAGCGTAAGAAATTCGGTCAGAAGAAAGCGCGTAAGAGATTCCAGTTCTCTAAACGTTAATCAATTTCTGACAATCAATTATTTTATAACTAAGTTAATGTTGTTATCAGGCCGAGGTCTGACACTAGTTTAGCATCTAAATGATACTGAATTGAAAGATTGAAAAATTGAAAGATTGAAAGATTATCCGGCTTGAGCCAATCTTTAAATCCTTAAATCTTTAAATCATTTAATCAAACAGGACATTGCTAATTCAACAGAACGTAAACTATTACAAAAATGGCAAACAAAGTAGAAGTTAAAGACTTACTGGAAGCTGGTGTTCACTTTGGACACATGACCAGAAAATGGGATCCGAACATGGCTCCTTACATCTACATGGAGCGTAATGGAATCCACATTATCAACCTGTACAAAACTGCAGCCAAGATCGAAGAAGCTAACGAAGCTTTGAAAAAGATCGCTGCATCAGGACGCAAAGTATTGTTCGTTGCGACCAAAAAACAAGCAAAAGACATCGTAGCCGAGAAAGCTAAAGCCGCCAACATGCCATACATTACTGAAAGATGGCCAGGTGGAATGCTGACTAACTTCGTTACTATCCGTAAAGCCGTCAAGAAAATGGCTTCTATCGATAAGATGAAGAAAGACGGAACTTTCAACACTCTTTCTAAAAAGGAGAAACTGCAAATCGACCGTCTTCGTGCAAAACTAGAGAAGAACTTAGGTTCAATCGCTGATATGTCAAGATTGCCTGCGGCGTTATTCATCGTAGACATCAAAGCTGAACACATCGCAGTAAAAGAAGCGCAGAAATTAAACATTCCGGTTTTCGCAATGGTAGATACCAACTCCGATCCACGTGAAGTTGACTATGTTATCCCTGCAAATGATGACGCTTC
>NZ_SEBS01000060.1 GCF_004211145.1 Flavobacterium sp.
GCCTGAGTGCCTGAGTGCCTGAGTGCCTGAGTGCCTGAGTGCCTGAGTGCCTGAGTGCCTGAGTGCCTGAGTGCCTGAGTGCAAAAATCCAAAAAATCGCGTCAAGCCAAAAAAGAAATCGTCTTTTTTACAGTTTCGTCATCCAAAGCGAAGCGTGTCCAAAGCGCAGCGTGTCCAAAGCGCAGCGTGTCCAAAGCGAAGCGTGTCTACTTAATCTTCGACGCCAACAAATAAATAACCGCCATCCTAACCGCAACGCCATTCTCGACCTGTTCCAGAATCACCGACTGTTGGGAATCGGCGACATCGCTCGTGATTTCAACACCTCGGTTTATCGGGCCCGGGTGCATGATCACGACTTCTTTGTCGAGCGAATCGAGCAATTCTTTGGTGACGCCGTATTGTTGGGTGTATTCTCGTGTCGTCGGGAAATACGAGAAATCGAGGCGTTCGTTCTGCACGCGCAGCATGTTCGCGACGTCGGCCCATTCGAGTGCCTTGCGCAGATTCGGTTCGACGGTCACGCCGAGTGATTCGATATATTTTGGAATAAGCGTTTTCGGGCCGCAGACTTTTACTTCGGCGCCTTGCATCTGAAGTGCGTAAATATTCGAAAGTGCGACGCGGGAATGCAAAATATCGCCTACGATCACGACTTTTTTTCCACCGACTTCGCCCAGTTTTTCGCGGATCGAGAACGAATCGAGCAAACCTTGCGTCGGATGTTCATGCGCGCCGTCGCCTGCGTTTACGATCGAAGCCCTGACGTTCTGCGACAGAAAGTGAGCCGCTCCCGGACTCGAATGACGCATCACGACCATGTCGACCTTCATCGCGAGGATATTGTTTACGGTATCGATGAGCGTCTCGCCTTTCTTTACCGACGATTGTGCCGCGGCGAAACTGATCACGTCGGCCGAAAGCCTTTTCTGTGCAAGTTCGAACGACAACTTGGTGCGCGTACTGTTCTCGAAGAAGATATTCGCGATCGTGATGTCGCGCAAAGAAGGTACTTTTTTTATAGGCCGGTTGATGACTTCCTTGAAATGGTCGGCGGTCTCAAAAATAAGTTCGATGTCACTTTTCGTGATGTACTTGATTCCCAAGAGATGATTTACGCTTAATTCGGCCATTTTTTATTGATTGTTATTGACTAAATACACGACGTCCTCGCCTTCGTTCTCGATCCAGTTCACTTTGACCTTGTCGTCGTTGATGGAATCGACCTGGCGTCCGCGGTAATCGGGTTGGATCGGCAGATGTCTCGAGAAACGTCGGTCGATGAGAACCAAAAGTTCCACTTCAGCAGGTCGTCCGAACGATTGCAAAGCCGTGAGTGCCGCGTTGATGCTGCGTCCCGTGTAAAGCACGTCGTCGATGAAGATCACTTTTTTGTTTTCAACAATGAAGTCGATACGCGTCGAATTCGCTTCGAGTGGTTTCTCACGTCGCCTGAAATCGTCGCGGAAAAACGTGATGTCGAGATAACCCAGCGCCACATCGCTTACGTTGTATTCGCTTTCGAGCATCGTTTTTAACCTGTCGGCTAGAAAAGAACCGCGAGGTTGTATTCCGATAAGGATGGTTTGGGAAAAATCGAGGTGTTTTTCAATCAATTGACAAGCCAGACGATGCAGGATGATATTGACTTCCTTGGCGGTGAGCAATACTTTCTGACCCATAGTGACGTGTTGTGTTCGGGGTGTAAAGTTAACTTTTTTACGCACGTCACAAACAATCGAAACGCAATATTTAATAACAGGTATGCAAATCTTTTTTTACGGCTTAATCGTAAATTACCTAAATTAGCAGGGTTCCAGATAAAAAAATGCCATGTTCACCGAACCTAAAAGTCCCAAAATCATTTTCCTGTCGGACGATGATACTGACGATTGCTCGCTTTTTAAAGAAGCGCTCCACGAAGTACAGTCGGAGGCCAATCTTACTATTGTCTCGGATGGCGTGCGGCTCATGCAGGCGCTTGCCGATTCGGAACCTGAAAAACCCGAGGTGATTTTCCTCGATCTGAACATGCCGCGAAAAAACGGTTTCGAATGTCTTGAAGAAATCCGGAAATCGCCCAAATTCATGGACATTCCCGTCGTGATCTTCTCGACATCGACCAATGCCGACGTGGTCGACCGAACCTTCAACCAGGGCGCAAACCTTTACATCACCAAACCCGCTTCGTATTCATCACTCAAAAAAACGCTCGCCTTCGTATTCTCGATAGGGGAACAATTGCGTGAACGTCCCGCGAGGGAAAAATTCGTGGTCAGGGTCGCCTGAAATTTCTATGGATAACGTCAGGATCAATCGCATTCGATTTATATTTATTGTGGCGGCCGCGCTGTTGCTCGTGCTGTCAGTGTTTTCGTATATTCGGATCACGCAGTTGCTCGAAGCGTCGGAACTCGTGAACCACACGACGCTCGTAAAACTCCAGTTAGAGAACATTTATACGGGTGTGACCGAAGCCGATTCGGGCCAACGCGGTTTCATCATGACGCGCGATTCGACCTATCTCGACAAGTTCGAACAGACGCTCAACATTCTCGGGACACGCATCGACAGCCTCGACAGTTTCACCAAAGACAATTATTCGCAGCAGGAAAATGTCCCGATTCTACGCAAAATCGTCGACCGACGCATCGACTACATGCGCAAGTTGATCGACACCTCAAAAAACAGGAAGATCAAAGTGCCCGAATGGCTGGGCGCGCGCAAGATCATGTCGGAACTTCGCATGCACATTTCGCACATGAGCACTGAGGAAGATATGTTGCTCAAGCTGCGCAAACAATCGCTCAACGAAGAAAGCTTCGTCACGCCTTTGCTCACCGTTTTCCTCACGGTCGTGGGATTGCTCGCGTTGATCGCATCGTATTTCATGGTGAACCGCGAACTGAATACGTCGAACACGTTGCGCGACAATCTCGAGGAAAGCCAATCGCAGCTCAAGGAACGCAATATGACGCTCGAACAACGCAACGAATCGCTCGCGCAGGTAAATAAGGAACTTGAGTCATTCACGTATATTTCGAGCCACGATTTACAGGAACCGCTGCGCAAGATCCAGACGTTCATCAGCCGGATTCTGGACAAGGATCACGAAACGCTTTCCGACACAGGCAAAAGCTATTTGTCGCGCACCCAGGAATCGGCGAAACGCATGCAAAACCTCATTCAGGATCTGCTCGCATATTCGCGTCTGAAGAAGGAAGTTTTCCCTCTGGAATCGGCGAATCTATTCGATATTGTGAAAGAAATCGAAGAAGATCTGAGCGAGGAAATCCTCGAGCACGACGCTACGATACGAGTAAAAGGCGAAAAAAACGTAAACATTATCACGTCCCAATTCAGGCAACTTCTAATCAATTTGGTATCGAACGCCATTAAATTCACGGCCGCCGATGTCAAACCGAAAGTCGTGATCGAACATTCCATCGTCGATTCAAAATCGATGTCGTTCAAGGATGTTCCAAGTGGAAACTATTCGAAGATCACGGTTTCCGACAACGGAATCGGGTTCGACGAACAATACAAGGAACGCATTTTCGAAGTCTTCCAGCGCTTGCATACGAAGGATGAATATACGGGAACGGGCATCGGGCTTGCGATCGTGAAGAAAATTGTGGAGAATCACTTCGGATTTATTTCGGCTGAAAGCGTTGAAGGAAAAGGATCGACCTTCACCATTTACATTCCCGTCTAGATTAACAGGAATAATTCTGCAAAATAAAGCGAAAATGCTGTAAGCCTACAAACGAGGTGTTTTTGGAAATTTACATAACAACAAAAACAACCTTACTATGAAACGTTTTACTTTATATTCGCTGTTCATTTTACTTATTTCAACGACATTGATCAGCTGCGAATTGGTCGGCGATATTTTCCAGGCCGGAATGGGCGTCGGGATTTTCCTCGTGATCGCAGTCGTCGTATTGATCATCTGGATCATTTCGAGGTTCAGGAAGTAAGAACTTTATACGATATGCCGCTTTAACGAGCGGCTTTTTTATGCGCAAAAGTTTTGTGGTTTTCGCCAAAAAGCTATTTTTGAAAACCAGACAACCATTTATGCATAACGTTACTGTTTCCGCCAATTTTAAGAAGCGCGCCTGGCGTGCCGTATTTTCTATCCTGCTTTTCATTGCGACATATCTTTTGCTTTTCGCGTTGGCATTGGCGATTTGCGCCGGTTTCGGATTCGCCGCGATCGCTTTGTTCATGTTCAAAGCGACCGCTATTACCGTTATGTTAGGCTTGGCGCTGCTTGCGTGCGGTTTGGCGATCGTTTTTTTCATGGTCAAGTTCGCCTTCGCCAAAAACAGATCCGACTATTCGGGTCTGACCGAAATCGACGTTTCGAAAGAACCGAAACTCGAGGCCGCGATCCGCAGACTCACGACCGAGATCGGGACGCCGTTTCCGAAAAAAATCTTCTTATCGCATGAAGTCAACGCGTCGGTTTTCTACGATTCGGGATTTTGGAGCATGTTCCTGCCCGTCAGCAAAAACCTGCACATCGGGATGGGACTCGTAAACGCGACGACCGTAAGCGAATTTCGCGGCATCATGGCGCATTAATTCGGGCATTTCTCGCAAAGGTCGATGAAGGTCGGATCTTACGTTTACAATTTGAACCGCGTCATCTACAACATGCTTTACGAAAACGAGGGATACGACAATGCGCTCGCGTCCTGGTCGAGCCGAAGCGGCTATTTCAACATAGTATCGTGGTTCGCGGTCTGGTACAATCGCGGCGTCCAATTCACGTTGCGCTCGGTGTATCGAATCGTGAACAAGAATTACATGGCGTTGTCGCGCGAGATGGAATTCCATGCCGACGCAATCGCCGTAAAAGCTGTCGGCACGAATCCGATGATCAGTTCGATGTTGCGCATGGACATGGCGTCTCAGGCAATGTCAAGGGTTTTGGGCCAATACGACAACCGGATCAAGGAATCGATTTTCACCGACAATATTTTCCCGAGACACGAGCACATGATGAACTTCATCGCGCAGACGAACCGCATTCCGTTCCAGAACAATTTGCCCGATATCGAACAAGGTTTAGGCAGCAAATCGGCGGTTTCGAAACTCAACATCGAGGATCAATGGTCGTCGCATCCATCAGACGAAGACCGGATCGCCGAGTTCAGGCGTGCGAATGTTGCAGATATCGATCCTGACACGACATCGGCGCGAAGTCTATTCACCGACATCGAGTCGACACAAAGGCAAATTACGAAGAACATCTTTTCAGGGATCGCGTATCCGGATACTCCGAAAACCGACGAGCTCGAGGATTTCCATACAATAATCACGAACAATTATCTCGCGAATAAATTTCCTGATGCGTTCAACGGTCATTACGATCAGCACAATCCTGAACCGTTCGATGTGAAAACCTGGGTCGCACAACCTGACAACCATTCGGCTGCCGTCTTATTCGGAAATGAAGCTGTCGGAATGATAGGTGTCAGGAATGCGATGCGCGCCGATTCTGAAAATCTAAAATCGATCGCGGAAAACCCCGCAGACTTAAAGACCTTCGATTACGACGGCGTGAAATACCGGGCGTCGCAAGCGCGAGATCTGCACAAGAAACTCGAGCAGGAAATCGCGCTCCTGAACGAGACGATCGATAAGAACGACAAGCGTATCTTCAATCATTTCTACAATCTCGCGAAAGCTTCGTCAAGCGAATACAGGCTACTGACGGTTTACAGGAACTTTTTCGATCTCGATTCCGCGTACGAGGTCAACGTTAGTATTTTCGTCGATATGAAAAACAATTTCAGTTTCGCGTATGAAGTGCAGCAACCTGACGTGATCCGCGCCAAGATGCAGGTGTTTTTGAGATCCGAGAAAACGTTTCAGGCAAAACTCAAGGAAATAGTCAACAACCCGTTGTTCGAATCGGCGATGAAAGGAGAAGCACGAATCGCGTTCAACGATTACCTATCGGCAGGCCATTTCGAGTATTTTTCGCGCGATAAATACGACAACGAGGCGATCGAAGTCATGAACAAAGCCGTCGATTTCTATTTGGAAGTCTTGCAGCAATCGTACTTCGACGCCAAGAAAACCATGCTCGACTACAAGGCGCAACTTCTCGAAAACGCATAAAAAAATCCCGGCTCTAAACCGGGATTCTTGTTATTCGTACATTTTCTTTCTCATCTCCTTGATTTTCGGATCGTCAAGGTAATCGTCAAACGTCATGTAGCGATCGATCACTCCTTTCGGGGTCAATTCGAGTACGCGGTTCGCGACGGTCTGCGCAAATTCGTGGTCATGTGTCGTGAACAACACCGAACCTTTAAAGTTCTTGAGGGAGTTGTTGAACGCCGTGATCGATTCGAGATCGAGATGGTTCGTCGGTTCGTCGAGCATCAACACGTTGGCGCGTTGCATCATCATGCGCGATGTCATGCAACGTACTTTTTCTCCTCCCGACAATACGCGGGCCGATTTCAACGCTTCTTCTCCCGAGAAAATCATCTTTCCAAGGAAACCGCGAACGTAGACTTCATCGCGCTCCTCTTCGGTTTTTGCCCATTGGCGCAACCAATCGACGAGGTTCAGGTCGATTTCGAAATAGTCGTGGTTGTCAAGCGGAAGATACGCCTGGGTTGTCGTGATTCCCCAGTCAACGGTTCCCGCATCGGGTTTTTGCTTGTCGTTCAAAATTTCGTAGAACGCCGACGTCGCGCGTGAATCTTTCGAGAACACCACGATCTTGTCGCCTTTGGCCATGTTCAGGTCGACATTGGTAAACAACACTTCACCGTCGACTGAAGCGGCAAGATTTTGGACGTTGAGTATTTGGTCGCCGGCCTCGCGCTCCTGGTCGAAAATGATTGCTGGATAACGTCGGCTCGACGGCTTGATGTCGGCGATGTTGAGCTTCTCGATCATTTTTTTACGCGACGTGGCTTGCTTCGATTTTGCCACGTTGGCGCTGAAACGTCGGATGAATTCTTCGAGTTCGGCTTTCTTCTCCTCGGCCTTCTTGTTCTGTTGGGCGCGTTGTTTCGCAGCCAACTGGCTTGATTCGTACCAGAACGTGTAGTTTCCTGAATAGTGATTGATTTTGCTGAAGTCGATGTCGGAAATATGCGTACACACGGCATCCAAAAAGTGACGGTCGTGCGATACTACGATTACGGTATTCTCATAATTCGCGAGAAAGTTTTCGAGCCACGTGATCGTTTCCAAATCCAGGTCGTTCGTGGGCTCATCCATGATCAACACGTCGGGATTTCCAAAAAGTGCCTGCGCCAAAAGTACGCGGACTTTGAGTTTTCCGTCGACGTCGCCCATCAAGGTGTAGTGAAGATCGGCCCCGATGCCAAGGTTCGAAAGTAGCGTCGCAGCGTCAGAATCGGCGTTCCAACCGTTCATTTCCTCGAACTGCACTTGGAGTTCCCCGATACGGTCGGCGTTTTTGTCGTCATAATCGGCATAAAGCGCGTCCATCTCTGACTTCACTTTAAAGAGATGTTTGTTGCCCATCATCACCGTCTCCAAAACCGTGCTCTCGTCGAACATGTTGTGGTTCTGGTTGAGCACCGACATGCGTTTTCCGGGTTCGAGGAATACATTACCCGACGTCGGATCCATTTCACCCGCGATGATTTTAAGGAACGTGGATTTTCCGGCTCCGTTGGCTCCGATGACGCCGTAGATGTTTCCATCAGAAAAAACGGTATTCACTTCGTCGAACAAGATGCGTTTCCCGAATTGTACCGATAAATTATTTACTGTAAGCATGTGCTTGGACGTATTAAAATTTCGTGTGCAAAAGTAGGGAATTTAGACGAAAGGGGAAAGACTAATGATGAAAGACGAGAGACAAAAGACTAATGACGAAAGACTAAAGACTAATGACTAAAGATGAAAGACGAACGACGAACGATGAATGACGAACGGAGAGGAGATGGATTGCGTCAGCTTGCTTTTTCTTTATGATTTTTAGCTCGGTCAAACTAAATATTTTACCGCGCGTAAGTCCTTCGTCATTAGTCTTTCGTCATTAGTCTTCATTTCCCGAAACACTCGCAAATACTGGCGTTTTACATTTAACTATGCCTTAACAGTAACGTATGGCTCAACCCGATATTTTTGTTCCACATCCCTTGATTTTATGCTAGATTTGAAAGTGATCCGTTCACTCGTGTTGCCCGTCGCCTGCCTTTTGGTACTGAGCGCCTGCGACAAGAAATACGGCAGGAAGGATTTCACCGCTTACTTCGGCGGCGAGGTCGCGAATCCCGTGAACCGTTACGTGTTGTTTTGTAAGGATGGCGCAGTGCTCGACACCATTCCGCTCAACAGCGACAATACGTTTTTCAAGACGTTCGACTCGCTCGCACCCGGACTTTATTCGTTCCGACACGATCCTGAATACCAATACGTTTATTTCGATAAGAACGACAGTTTGATGGTTCACATCAACTCTCGCGATTTCGATGAATCGATCGTATTCTGCGGCCGAGGCGACCAAAAGAACAATTTTCTCATGGATATTTACCTGAGGAACGAAGCCGACAAGAACCAATTTTATCAGGTTTTCGATTACGATTGGCAAAAATTCAGCAGGTCGATCGATTCGTCATACGCCGCCGAACAAAAGTTGTACGAAAAGAAAAAGGCTGAAATCGCATGGAGCGAAGACTTCGACAAGTTCGCGAAAGCCGCAATGGATTTCCATTATTACTCAAAGAAGGAAGTTTATCCCGTTGTGCATCGCATCCGAACCGGAAACGACTTGACCGACACCTTGCCCAAGGATTTCTACAATTTCAGGAAAAATATCAACTTCAACGAGGCCCAACTGTCAGGATATGCGCCTTACGTGAACTATTTGTCGCACATGCTCAACAACATGGCCGCGATCAATTACCACAATCATTTCACCGAGGCCGATCTCGCGCTCAAGACGAACGTAAACAAGCTGCAGATCGCCGACACGTTGATCAAGGACGACAAAGTCAAGAACATTATCCTGAACAACATCGCGTTCGCATATCTGCTCGAAGACCAGAACATGGAGAACAACCAGACGTTCCTTGACATGTTCCACAAATATTCGAGTGACAACAGCAAGAAGAACGAAATCAACAAGATCGGAAACGCGATAAAGAAACTCAAACCCGGAAACAGGTTGCCCGATGTCGATTTGATCGCCACGAACGGAAAGGTCTATTCATCGAGAGACTTTCCGCTCAAGAAGACCGTGATTTTCTGTTGGACTGAAAAACTCGATTCGCATTTCAAAGCGTCCCACAAAAAAGTACTCGCGTTCCAGAAGAAATATCCGGCGTACCAGTTCATTGCCGTGAACTTCGACGACAACCAGCAAAAATGGACCGGAAACCTCGCGAACTACCAATTTCCGGGAATCATCGAGCTGCGTTGCAAGAATTTTCAGGACATCAAGGACAAATGGGCGATCACGAAGATCCATCGCACGATCGTGTTGAACAGCGACGGCACGATCAAGAACGCATTCGCGAATCTGTTCGATGTGAACTTTGAAAATGAATTACAGGGAAATTATTCGGATGTGTTGACGAGCAGATAGTTGATTTTAGATTTTAGAATTTAGATTTTAGATTTCGGCGTCAGGACCCGAGTTAGATCTTGAAGTGATAAAAGACAAAAAACGTTTTTAACTGATCGGAAACGTTTTTTTATTACCTAAACTTTATTCTGAAATAATCGTTTGTAAAGCCGACTCGTCAAATCTACGCTCACACGTCCAGAAATTAGAAATTAGATTTAGGCTTCATATCCTGAAAATCATAAAACAAAAAAACGTTTCCAACTGATCGGAAACGTTTTTTTTATTCTTTAAATTTCGCTTTGAGATATTCGCGTTTGTAAACCGAATCGTCCAACAACCCGTAAAAATCTAAAATCTCAAATCTAAGATCTAAAATCTATTGATTGCCTTTCTGATAATCCGCCAAGAACTGCGCCAAACCACTATCAGTCAACGGGTGTTTCAACAAACCAAGAATCGCCGAAAGCGGTCCTGTCATGACATCGGCACCGATCTTCGCGCAATTCACGATATGCATCGTATGACGAACTGAAGCTGCAAGGATTTCAGTCTCGAAACCGTAATTGTCATAGATTTCACGGATTTCCTGGATCAGGTTCAGACCGTCGGTCGAAATATCGTCCAGACGCCCGATAAAAGGTGAAACGTACGTCGCTCCAGCTTTAGCCGCCAAAAGCGCTTGTCCCGCTGAGAATACCAGCGTAACGTTAGTTCGGATTCCTTTGTCGGTAAAATATTTACAAGCGCGGATTCCGTCTTTGGTCATCGGCAATTTCACGACGATACGCTCATGCAATTCGGCAAGCTCCTCGCCTTCTTTGACCATAGCGTCGAAATCTACGGCGTTGACTTCGGCGCTCACGTCACCGTCCGAGATGTTGCAGATGTCGACATAGTGCTTCAAAATGTTGTTCGTTCCCGTGATGCCTTCTTTCGCCATCAACGACGGATTCGTAGTCACTCCGTCAAGCACGCCAAGTTCCTGGGCAGCTTTGATTTCGTTAAGGTTGGCGGTGTCGATAAAGAATTTCATATGTGTGTTGATTTGTTTATTTGTTGATTCGTTGATTTGAATTCTTGCCTCCGGAGGAATTTGATTTCAATTATTGACGTCTTTTGGGCGTTACTGCGGCTCGACAAAAGCTGATCGCATTTGTCGAGCCGCCGTCGGTCTCCCGCTACTATCTTTTGCTGCGTTGCACTTCACAAAAGGATAACCGCTCAAGCCCTAACGCAAATCCGTCGCGAAAATACGACCTTTTTACAAATATGAGAAAACATTTTAAAATAAGTGTAATTTAAACATTTATTTTAATCACAACTTATAATGGTTCATTAGCATGCGTTCGTACATCTTATCAGGCAGGATTCTTTTGAGCACGATCGAGAACAACGACAACGCAGGCCCGACTTTATAATGGATTTTCGGCTTCTCGGTAGTGATGATCTTGTGTACGGCTTCCGCAAGTTTTATCGGATCGTCGCCCGCGCTGACCTGAGAATTTATAAGGTCGATCGTTTTTCCGTATGTCGATGCGTACGCCGAGGCCGGCGACAATTCCACATGATAACGATGCGCCGCGATATCGGTCGCGAATTCACCCGGAGCCAGATTGCAGACCTCGATCCCGAACGATTTCACTTCCATGCGTATCGATTCCGTAAGCAATTCGAGCGCGCCTTTTCCCGCCGAGTAAATACCTCGGAACGGCAATCCCGTATAACCCGCGATCGATGTGATGTTGATGATCAGCCCCGATTTCTTTTCGCGCATGAACGGCAGCACGGCCTTCATCATGTTGATCGGGCCATATAAGTTCGTTTCGAAATGGTTTCGGATCTCTTCTGTCGGAATTTCCTCGACAGGCCCGAGAATCCCGACACCCGCATTGTTGACCAACACATCGATGCGACCCGAAACACTAACAACCTTAGCCACACAATTTTTGATACTTTCCTCGTCGCGGACGTCGAGCGCCACCATCGGAAACAGCGAATTCAATACCTTCTCAGGATTGCGGCTCGTGCCGAACACGTTGTAACCTTTGTGGAACAAATGTTCTCCGATTGCCTTGCCGAGACCTGAGGACGCGCCTGTTATGAGGACTGTTTTCATTTGATTAGAAAATTAGCGGATTAGAAAATTAGAAAATGGCAATCGGTAGCGTTGACTTTCCTGTATTAAACGAATTCTGAAGGTTACACTACGTCCTGCAAAAATATAAAATGGCAATCGGTAGCGTTAACTTTCCTGTATCACAGGAATTCTGAAGGTTAAACTACGTCCCGCAAAAATAGAAAATCCCACCGGAAGGCAAGCAAAATTCGCTAATTCGCTAATTCGCTAATTTTCTAATTTTCCAATTTCCCAATCTTAACAATTCATCCAGAAAAAATGTAACCTAATTTCAATCTCGAAAAATAATTTTGAACATGGCACAAAATGAAATCCACTCCTTTAATGTAACTCGAGGTTCGCGCACGTATTTTTTCGACATCAACAAAAGCATGAGCGGCGACCTTTATCTCAAAATTTCCGAAAGCAAGAAAACCGATGCCGGTTTCGAACACCATCGTCTCATGATTTTTGAAGAAGACGTCACCGTCTTTGCAGGAATTTTCCAAAAATCGGTCGAACATTTAAAGTCGCTTAAAGTAAAGAAACCAATACGCTCCGGTTCTCAAAAGCGGTCATAGATCAAAAATCGCAAACATCCTAAAACAAAAAAATCTTCCTTCCGGAAGACCTCATTCGCTAATTCGCTAATTCGCTAATTAAAAAAAATGGCAAGCGACCTGCGTCGCACCGCTACAACCATATACCTTTGCTATGTTCCCATCCTGGAGGATTCTACAGG
>NZ_SEBS01000027.1 GCF_004211145.1 Flavobacterium sp.
CACCAATGCTGTGCCCGATGAGAACAACCTTCTTTTCAGAAAAACCGTCGACGGCGAAATGAATTGCGGTCTCGAGGTCGTTCGCGCCCCAATCGACTGCATCGCAATCGGCGTCGGTCAATTTGTCGGGTTTCGATTCGGCGATTCCGCAATAATCGAACGTCACGACGCTGACACCATTTTGAGATAGCCAGGTCGCGAAGTTCGAATAGAATTTTTGAGGCACTCCAGTTGCGGGTGCGATCACGACAATCGAATCGCCGACCGCCGCGAAATGACGCACGGCAATCGAATATCCGTTTGGCGTTTGCAGCGCGAGGGTTTGCATCACAAAATATAATCGGTGTTTACGAAATTCGATTGTTTGCTGTCGATGATCGCCGTCAGGATGTCGTTGTTGTATTCGTTTTCCTTGGCCGCGACGAACGTCCTGATCGAGAACGAACGCAGACCGTCGTGGATGCTCAATGTTCCCGCCGCCGAATCTTTGCGTCCCGTGAACGGGAAAACATCGGGGCCGCGCTGGCACGAACTGTTCAGGTTCACGCGGCAGACGAGATTCGTAAGCGCGTCTATGAGCGGCGATAAGGTTTTCACGTCGCTTCCGAAAAGGCTGACCTGCTGACCGTAATTCGATTCGGCCATATCGTCGAGCGGTTCGTCTATGTTCTTGAACGGCAAAATCGGGATCACAGGCCCGAATTGTTCCTCGTGATAGATACGCATTTCCTTGTTTACAGGATAAACCACTGCCGGGAAAATGAAATTGTCGTAGTGCTTACCACCGTTGGCGTTGCGGATTTTGGCACCGTTGCGCGTCGCATCGTCGATCAGGCCCTGAATGTATTCAGGTTTGTCGGGTTCAGGCAACGGCGTGAGTTTGACGCCGTCTTCCCACGGATTCCCGAATTTGAGCGCGTCAACCTTCTCGCTGAAACGCTTGTTGAACTCATCGGCTATATCTTCGTGTACGTAAATGATTTTCAGCGCCGTGCAACGCTGTCCGTTGAACGAAAGCGTGCCTGTCAGACATTCTTCGATCGCCAAATCCAGATCGGCGTCGGGCAAGATGATCGCGGGATTCTTGGCCTCTAGGCTGAAAATCATGCGCAGTCGGTTTTTGTGCGGATGCTGATCCTGCAACGCTCTCGCCGAAGTGGAATTCCCGATAAGTGCCAACACGTCGACCTTTCCCGTCTGGACGATCGGGCCGGCCACTTCCCTACCGCGTCCGTAAATGATGTTGATCGCGCCCGGAGGAAAACTCTCGGCGAACGCAGGCAAGATCGGCGATAACGCCAAAACCCCGAATTTGGGCGGTTTCAAGATCACGGTATTTCCCATGATCAACGCGGGAATCAACAGCGAGAAGGTTTCGTTGATCGGATAATTGTATGGCCCGAGGCAAAGCACGACACCAAGCGGGCCGCGGCGGACCATCGCGTGAACGCCTTCAGACTTTTGGAAACGAGCGCCCTCGCGGTCCATCTTCTTGTATTCTTCGATCGTATTTTTTATGTAATCGACGGTACGATCGAATTCCTTTTGGGAATCTCCGAGCGTTTTCCCGATTTCCCACATGAGGAATTTCACGACTTCCTCGCGCGTGGTCTTCATTTTCGCGACGAATTTTTCCATGCACTTGATGCGGTCGGCGACTTTCATCGTGGGCCACAAACCCTGGCCTTTGTTGTAGGCATCGGCGGCTGACTGGATGGCTTCGAGACCTTCGGCTTCGCCCATTGCAGGTGTCGAACCGATTAGCGTCGGCGCGTATTCGTCAGTTGTTGAGATTGGTGAATAGACGTCGGCGAATTTGCCGGTCCAGGTTTTGAGCTCGCCGTTCACGAGCCAGGTTTCTTGTTTGAATGGGGTTATTTTGTGTTGTTCGGGTATTGTCATGTTTCGTTGTTTAGAGTTTAGCGTTCGACGTTTTAAAGGTTCCTTTAAAGTTAAAGAACATTCGTGTATTCCCGACGTGGAAAAATAGGTTTGTGGAAAAGTTAACTTCCAATTGGAAATGCATCCGCGTGAGGGATGCGAGTGGAAATCCTTTTTGACAATCCTGCAAGGTTTACAAAACCTTGTAGGTATCAAAAAGATTGGAACGGGTCAGCCCGACAGCGGCCGGTAAAATGCGACCAGCTTTTTACCGGCCGGTGGCACGCCCACAAATTTAAACCATTAAGACCATTGCGTTCATCAAGACAAATTCTTAAAGAACTTAATGAACTTAATGGTTCAAAATGTAATTCGCGTAAAAATTACGGCAAAACGCTATCGCCGTTCCACTGCGAAAATCCGCCTATCAAATTATACGTCGTATCAAAACCCAATTGGTTCATGATCGCGCAGGCCTGAGCCGAACGTCCGCCGGCTTTGCAATACACGTAATAATTCTTGGTCTTGTCGAGTTGGTCGACCTCGTAGATGAAACCCTGGCCTTTGTAAATGTCGATGTTGATTGCGCCCGGAATAATCCCGTCGTTCCATTCATCTTCAGTGCGCACGTCGAGGATTACGGCGTTGGCGTCGTTTTGGAGTTTGTCGCTCCAGTCCTGTTGGTTTAAATCCATTTTATTTTTAAGTAATGAGATATACGTAGTGAGTTAGGCTTTGATCGAACAGCCGATTGCTTTGGTTTCAGTTACTTTAACCGGTTGTCCTCGCAGCAAGGCGTCGAGTGCATTTTCAGCGTATTTCTCTTTTACGGCCGACGGTTCTTCGTGGTTGTCATCGATCGCGCCGATGTATTTCACTTCATTTCCCTTCGCGGTTTTCTGTAAAATGTACACGTGAGGTGTTTTTGTCGCTCCGTA
The DNA here is from genome assembly GCF_004211145.1 of Flavobacterium sp. Lineage (GTDB taxonomy): Bacteria > Bacteroidota > Bacteroidia > Flavobacteriales > Flavobacteriaceae > Flavobacterium. The sequence goes on from NZ_SEBS01000027.1 coordinate 2,820, forward strand.
TTGCGGATAGATTTTCTGGCCTTCGTCAAACAAATACGGGAACGTGAATCCTTTTTCCTTGGCGCGCGCCTGCATCAATGCGAAACTGTCCTCTTTTTGCTTTTCAGGATTGTTCGGATTGATCGCAATGACGGGATATCCAAGCTTTGCGTACTTTTTATCGAGCGCGATGATGCGATCTTCGTAAGCCTTCGCGAACGGGCAATGGTTACACGTGAACACGACGATGAATCCTTTGGCCGACTTGTAATCAGACAGGGAAACCATTTTACCGTCGACATTCTTCAATTTGAAATCGGTGGCGACGTCGCCCACTTTATATCCCGAGCCCGGAGTCGTGAATGCCGATATGAACGCGATGATCGCCACGGCTGCTAAAATTCTCATTGTTTTCATTTGGTTATTGTATAAAAGGTTTGACTTCAGTTTCGAGTTGTTCATATGTGAACGATTGCTCATAAAATTTGCGCTGGTTTCCTTTATAGATCACGGTCGCGGGGATCGCGCCGGTCCAATCGGGGTTTACTTTTGAAATCCAGGAATTCATGTCGGGATCGCTCAGGAACACGACTTTCGATTTCAGGTTTCTGCGTTTTATGAACGGAATCAGGCTTTTTTCGACCTGCTTTTTAAAATCGAGGCTGACCAACAGCACACTTACTTTTTTGTCTTTGTATTGGGCGTTGAGTTTTTCGAAATTCGGAAGTTCGGCAATGCAAGGTGCGCACCAGGTCGCCCAGAAATTGACCACGTACGTTGAGTCGTTGTTCTTCTCAAGTAGCGCTTTGAACGTTTCGTAGTTGTAGGATTTTACTGTGATTTCGTCTTTTGTGAACGTTTCCAGGGGTTTTGGCTCGGCTTGGGAATATCCGCTCAAACTTGCCGCAAATATCGCAAGAACGACAAATAACCTCTTCAATTTTACTACATTTTTCATCCCGTTAAAAGTAACCATTTCAAAAACGCTCTTTTCCATTTAACAAAAAAATAACAACAACATTTGTACATACAAATATAAATATCGCCTACATTTGTGCCTACAAATTTTGTATTTACAAATATGAAAATCGAAGATATCATAAAAAGCAGTATTCCGCTGTCGGCATCGAAACGAGTCGTGCTGAATTTGGGATACACGCAAAAAGTGCTGTCGGATCAAATTCTCGGGATTTTGAAACCATTCGATATTTCAATCGAGCAATTCAATGTTCTGAGAATCCTGCGCGGGCAAAAAGGAAAGCCCGCCAACATGAACCTAATCCAGGGACGCATGATCGCCAAGACAAGCAATACGACGCGATTGGTCGACAAATTGCTCGCGAAGGATTTCGTAACGCGCAAAGTTTGCCCGAACAACCGCAGGAAAATGGAAGTCGGGATTACGCAAAAAGGTCTTGATCTACTCGTGGAACTCGATCCTTTAATTGAAAAGCACGAGGAATCTCTTACTTCTAATCTCACGCCCGATGAACTCCTGCAACTCAATTCGTTGCTCGACAAATTGCGCCAATGATAACATCATTTTAACACTGTTATGAATACCTTTATATCCAATTTGAACTGGCGTTATGCCACAAAAAAATACGACGCGTCGCGCAAAATTTCAGCCGACGAACTTGACATTTTGAAACAGGCGATCCGCTTCAGCCCGTCGTCTATGGGGTTGCAGCCGTACAAGGTTCTGATAATCGAGGACAGGCAAATTCGCGAACAACTCGCCGAAGCATCGTTCACGAACAAGGATTCGATCCTCAACGCTTCTCATTTATTCGTATTCGCGAACATCGTGGATTTCGGAAAAACCGACGTGGATGATTTCATCGGAAACCTGGGTCAAGTACGCGGCATTCCGGTTGAAAACCTCGAGGAAATGCGCACGAAGGTAAATTCGTACGTCGGGTCGAGAGACGCTTCGATCAACAATATCTGGACGTCGAAACAAACGTATATCGCTTTGGCAAACTTATTGAATGCGGCCGCATCGCTTGAAATAGACGCGACGCCAATGGAAGGTTTTCAAGCCGACAAATACAACGAAATCCTTGGCTTGATTGAAAAAGGCCTCAGCGCATCGGTGATTGCGACCGTCGGATACAGGCTAGAGGACGACAGTTTCCAACACCTCAAAAAAGTTAGGAAACCTGAAAACGAATTGTTCATCACATTATAATCAATAACTTAATCTTTAATTATTTACATCAAATGAAAAATTTCAAAACAATCGCAATCGCTTTATTTTTGGCTGTAGGAACTGTGGTTTCGGCCCAAAGCAAGAAAATCGACGTTTCTAAAAGCGCGATCAAATGGGTCGGTAAAAAAGTAACCGGTCAACACGAAGGAACCGTGAGTTTCAAAGACGGTGCAATCGTGACTAAAGGCGGAAAACTGTCGGGCGGAAGCTTTACTGTCGACATGACGTCGATCGCAGTTACCGATCTTGAAGCCGGAAAAGGAAAAGAAAAATTGGAAGGTCACTTGAAGAATGACGATTTCTTCGCTACCGACAAATTCACCACTGCGAAACTTGATTTCAAAACGATCACCGCAAAGCCGAACAACGTATACACGGTTACTGCCGATTTGACTATCAAAGGAAAAACGGCTCCCGTAACTTTCGACTTGACGTTGGGTAAGAATACCGCTTCGACTACATTCAAGATCGACCGCGCCAAATATGACGTGAAGTATGCTTCAAAAAGCTTCTTCGACAGCCTTGGCGACAACGTGATCTATGATGAATTCGACGTTACCGTTAACCTCGTGTTCTAATTTTAGTTATTATATATTGGAAACCCCGGAGTTCGCTTCGGGGTTTTTCTTTTTAGTGCCTGAGTACCTGAGTGCCTGAGTGCCTGAGTGCCTGAGAGCCTGAGAGCCTGAGAGCCTGAGATTCGTAATACACAACGATATTTTACAAAGACGCGACGAAAAAAATTCGTGCATTCGTGGCAAGAAAAAAACTAACCTCAAATTAAAGTAAGAAACTTCAATAACCAATTTAAAAACAACTTCGCGCCTTCGTGCCTTCGTGGCAAAAAATAAATCCAACCTAAGTGAACGTAAGAAATTCAATCGCCAAAATAAAAACAACTTCGCGCCTTCGTGCCTTCGTGGCAAAAAACAAATCCAACCTTAAGTGAACGTAAGAAACTTCAATCGCCAAAAGAAAAAACAACTTCGCGCCTTCGTGCCTTCGTGGCAAAAATAATCCTACCTTAAGTAAAAGTAAGAAACTTCAATAACCAAAATAAAAACAACTTCGCGCCTTCGTGCCTTCGTGGCAAAAAATAAATCCAACCTTAAGTGATAGTGTGCAACTTCGATCGCCAAAATAAAAACAACTTCATGCCTTCGTGGCAAAATCCAAAATCAAAAATATTTCCCAACATCAACCCAAACTTAAAACCAATTCCTATATTTGCGACATATGAAAGTCACAAACAACAACTGGTGGTGGAACTCTTTACGTCAAAATCCGTGAAGCGTCCGCTGTTAGTATAAAATATACGAAAGGCCCGTCAATCACGACGGGCCTTTTTTTATATCAAAAAATCATGATAACCTACACATTCAAAAGTTCCTACCGCGAAATCCTCGCCGACACGATCACTCCCGTGGGCGTGTATCTGAAACTGCGCGACAAATTCGCGAATTCGCTGTTGCTCGAGAGTTCCGACTATCAGGCTGGAAACAACAGTTATTCATATGTGTGTTGTGATCCGATCGCATCCATTAAAGTCGAAAACGAAATCATCACGCAGCAATTTCCCGATGGTTCGACCGAGACGAAATCGGCCCGCGAAAACGACGTGATGAAAACCGTCAGCGAGTTCGCCTCCCGCTTCAAGATGGAAAGATCAGTGCACAAATGCATACAGGGCGGGCTTTTCGGATATATCGCCTACGACGCCGTGCGTTATTTCGAATCGGTGGAAATCACCAAAAAACAAGGCGATACCGAGATTCCCGATTTGTATTACGCGGTTTACAAAAATGTGATCGCCATCAATCATTTCAAGAATGAGGCGTATTTGTTCTGTCATTCGACCGACGAAACCGACAACCTCGACGAAATCATCGGACTGCTCCAAAACAGTGCGTTGCCCAAATATCGTTTCGCCAAAAATGGTGAAAAGACAACGAATTTGTCCGACGCCGATTACCGAAACCTCGTCGCCAAAGCAAAACAGCATTGCCAGCGCGGCGACGTGTTCCAGCTCGTGCTTTCGAGGCGGTTTTCACAACAGTTCAAAGGCGATGACTTTAATGTGTATCGCGCTTTACGCCGAATAAATCCATCGCCTTACCTGTTCTTTTTCGATTATGGGAATTTCAGGATTTTCGGGTCGTCGCCCGAGGCACAATTGGTCGTCGAAAATCGCAAGGCCGAAATCCATCCGATCGCGGGAACATTCAAACGAACCGGAAACGACGAAGAAGACGCGATTCTTGCGCGGGCATTGTCGCAGGACAAAAAGGAAAATTCCGAACACGTGATGCTCGTCGATTTGGCGCGAAACGATCTGAGCCGAAACGCCACGCAAGTCACCGTCGAGAAATACGCCGAGTTGCAGTTCTTCTCGCACGTGATCCATCTGGTTTCCAAAGTCACCGGGAAATTACGCGACAATGCGCACACGTTGCAAGCCGTGGCCGACACATTCCCCGCAGGAACACTGTCGGGCGCGCCCAAACACCGCGCGATGCAACTTATCGAAGAACTCGAAAACCTCAATCGCAGTTTTTATGGAGGCGCGATCGGATTCATGGATTTTGACGGAAATTTCAACCATGCGATAATGATTCGTACCTTTTTAAGCAAAAAAAACACGTTGCATTATCAAGCCGGCGCGGGTTTGACCGTCGCGTCCGATGAGGAAAAGGAATTACAGGAAACGTATAATAAATTGGCGGCTTTGGATAGGGCGATTGAGGAAGCGGAGGAGATTTGTTGATTTGGTCATTTGTTGATTTGTTGATTTGTTGATTTGTTGATTTGTTGATTTGAGTTCATGCCTTCCGAACGAAACCTAACGTCAATCAACAATGAAAATTTCCGTCAAAGACACAACCCTAATTCAAATAAACGAATAAACGCATAAACAAATCAACCATCAAAACATCCGTCAAAGACACAACCCTAATTCAAAAAACGAATAAACGAATAAACAAATCAACCATCGAAACATCCGTCAAAGACACAACTGACTTTTCAAATAAACGAATAAACAAATCAACGCATAAACAAAAAAATGAAAGTACTGATAATCGACAACTACGACTCCTTCACCTACAACCTCGTCCACTATCTCGAAGATCTGGGCGCCGAGGTCAGCGTGATGCGCAACGATGATTTCGAGATTGACGAGATCGAGCCGTTCCATAAAATATTGCTGTCGCCCGGGCCCGGAATTCCCGATGAGGCCGGACTTTTGAAACAAGTCATCAAAACCTACGCGCCGAGCAAAAGCATACTTGGAGTTTGCCTCGGTCAACAGGCGATAGGCGAAGTTTTCGGAGGTTCGCTATCGAATCTGGAATCGGTTTTTCACGGCGTTTCAACTAAAGTAAAAATCCTCGATACGAACGAAATCCTGTTTCAAGGTTTAGGCGATGAGATCGAGGTCGGACGTTATCATTCCTGGGTCGTAAATACCGATTTACCCGACGTTCTGATCGCGACTTCGGTCGACGAAAACGGCCAGATCATGTCGCTCAAGCACCAAACCTACGACCTGCGCGGCGTGCAATTCCATCCTGAAAGCGTGCTCACGCCCCACGGGAAACAAATCCTCAAAAATTGGCTTGGCTGTTAATCATCGCAAGAGGAAATTAACGCTAACTAACACGAAATGAAAACGATATTAAATAGATTAATCAACCACGATACGCTTTCGCAACAGGAAGCGTACGATACGCTCACGTCGATTTCGGCCGGAAATTACAATCCGTCGCAGATCGCGGCTTTCCTTACCGTTTATATGATGCGTCCGATTACGACCGCAGAACTTTACGGCTTCCGATCGGCACTTCTCGACCTGTGCGTCCGAATCGACCTGAGCGATTTCGAAACCATCGACTTGTGCGGAACGGGCGGCGACGGAAAAGACACATTCAACATTTCCACGCTTTCGTCGCTCGTCGTTGCGGGTTGCGGCATCAAAGTCGCCAAACACGGGAATTATGGCGTTTCGTCGGTTTCGGGCTCGAGCAACGTCATGGAAAGTCTGGGCGTGAGATTCAGTAACGACGAGTCATTTTTGAAGCGTTGCATCGATGAGGCGAATATTTGCATTCTGCACGCGCCGTTGTTCCATCCGGCGATGAAAAACGTCGCGCCGATCCGAAAGGAACTGGCCGTAAAAACCTTCTTTAACCTGCTCGGCCCGCTTGTGAATCCGGCGTTTCCGCAGAACCAATTGTCGGGCGTTTTCAGTCTTGAACTGGCTCGGATGTATGCGTATCTGTTGCAGGAAACCGATGTGAATTTTGGGGTTTTACATGCGCTCGACGGATATGACGAAATCTCGCTGACGGGAAATACGAAAGTCATTTCAAACCTCGAAGAAACGCTTTTTTCGCCCGCCGATTTCGGATTCGAAAAGCTTAACCCGTCTGACATAAAAGGAGGAGAAACCGTTGCCGATTCGGTAAAAATCTTCACCGAAATACTTCACGGAAACGGAACCCAAGCCCAACAAAACGTCGTATATGCGAATGCCGCGCTCGCGATAAAAATGATGAAAAAATGTTCGCTGGAGGAAGCGATCGCGTCGGCAAAAGAAAGTTTAAAATCGGGAAAAGCCTTACAGACATTACAAAAACTACAACAACTATCTTCATGAATATTCTAGAGAAAATCGCCGCCAACAAGGCCCGAGAGATCGAATTACGCAAAAAGATAATACCACGATCGTTACTTGAAAACACCCAATTATTCAAACGCCCGACGTTTTCGTTAGCCGATTCATTGGCTTCGAGCGACTTCGGGATCATCGCCGAGCACAAACGCCGCTCGCCTTCAAAAGGCACGATCAACCACTCGATTCCGATCGCCGATGTCGTGGAAGGTTATGCGAACGCCGGCGTTTCGGGGATTTCCGTATTGACCGACACGACGTATTTTGGCGGTTCCGTCGATGATATATTGCTTGCGCGCGCCTCAGTTTCGACGCCGTTATTGCGAAAAGAATTCATCTTGGACGAATACCAGATCATCGAGGCGAAATCGATCGGCGCCGACGCAATCCTGCTACTCGCATCGATGCTGTCGGCCGAAGAAATCAAGAAATTCGCCGTGCTCGCGCTCAAACTCGGCATGGAATCTTTGCTTGAAGTGCGCGATTTCGAGGAATTGGATCGATCGATGTGTTCGGAAATCTCGCTCATCGGTGTCAACAACCGCAACCTCAAGGATTTCAAGACTGACATTTCCACGAGTATCGAAATGGCGCAACACATTCCAAGCGAATGCATAATGGTGTCCGAAAGCGGGCTCGACGATGCGAAAACAGTAGCCGAATTGCGTCGTGCAGGTTATCGCGGTTTCCTCATCGGGGAACATTTCATGAAGACCGACGATCCCGGAAAGGCCGCAAAAACATTTATGGACGAAATCAAAGAAGCGCTATGAAACTCAAGGTTTGCGGCATGAAATACAGCGATAACATATCGGAAACGGGCTCGCTCCTACCCGATTTCCTGGGATTTATCTTCTGGGAGAAATCGTCTCGTTATTTCGATGGTGAAATTCCCGAATTGCCGCAAACGATCAAAAAAGTCGGTGTTTTCGTCGACGCCGATGCCGATTTCGTTCGGTCAAGAATCGCAAAACACGAACTGAATGTAGTGCAATTTCATGGAAACGAATCTGTTCAATATTGTGCCGACTTTCAAAATTCGGGCGTTGAAATCATCAAGGTTTTTTCAATAGAAACGGCTCAAGATTTCGCTAAAACCGAAGATTATCAAAGCGTTTGCGATTATTTCCTTTTCGATACCAAAGGAAAACTTCCGGGTGGAAACGGGTTCGCGTTCGACTGGAAAATCCTTGAAAAGTACAAATCGCGAAAACCGTTTTTTTTGAGCGGCGGAATCGGTCCGGAATCCATCGAGGATATCAACAAATTATCTGTAAAACCATTCGCGATCGACATCAACAGTCGGTTCGAAATTTCGGCCGGGCTTAAAAATGTGGCCGAAATCAAACAATTCAAATACGATTTACTATGAAATATTCGGTTGACGAGAAAGGGTTTTACGGGAATTTCGGCGGCGCGTTCGTGCCTGAAATGCTGTACCCGAATGTAGAGGAATTAAGGCAAAAATACCTCGAAATCTGCAACACGCCGGAGTTCCAAAAAAGATTCCGAGATCTATTGCGCGATTATGCGGGACGTCCGACGCCGCTGTATTTTGCGTCACGCCTGTCTGAAAAATACAAAACGAAAATTTACTTGAAGCGCGAAGATCTTTGTCATACGGGCGCGCACAAGATCAACAATACGATCGGTCAGATCCTGCTCGCACAGCATCTCGGCAAGAAACGCATCATCGCCGAAACCGGTGCGGGACAACACGGCGTCGCGACGGCAACGGTCTGTGCGCTCGCAAATCTCGAATGTATCGTTTACATGGGCGAGGTCGACATGAAACGCCAGGCGCCCAACGTGGCCAGAATGAAAATGCTCGGTGCCGAAGTCAGGCCTGCGACATCGGGTTCGAAAACGTTGAAAGACGCGACGAACGAGGCGATCCGCGATTGGATTTCGAATCCCGAGGATACGTATTATTTGATCGGCTCGGTCGTCGGGCCGCATCCGTATCCCGATTTGGTGGCGCGTTTCCAGTCGGTGATCTCCGAAGAAATCCGAAAGCAACTTCTCGAAAAGGAAAACCGCGAAACGCCTGATCACGTGATCGCTTGCGTAGGCGGCGGGAGCAATGCGGCCGGGGCTTTCTATCATTATCTCGACGATAAAAACGTGAATTTGATCGCCGTTGAAGCGGCCGGACATGGAATCGATTCGGGTGAAAGCGCCGCGACGTCGGTTCTTGGAAAACCCGGAATCATACACGGCAGCAAGACGCTTTTGATGCAGACCGACGACGGGCAGATCACCGAACCGTATTCGATTTCGGCAGGTTTGGATTATCCCGGAATCGGACCGTTGCACGCTCACCTTTTCGATTCGAAACGCGCCGAATTTTTGAGTGCGACCGACGACGAAGCGATGGAAGCCGGACTTGAATTGTGCCGTCTCGAAGGAATTATTCCAGCGATTGAGAGCGCGCATGCGTTGGCGGTTTTGAAACAGCGGACATTTAAAAGTGACGATGTCGTGGTGATTTGCTTGTCGGGACGCGGTGATAAGGACTTGGCGACTTATATAGATTATTTCAAAATATAACTTCTAAACAATTAAGATAGTTAAGATTAGTTAAGCAAAATGTTGAAAACAGACAGAGTTTCGTTAAAACTCCTCAACTACTCTTAACTATCTTAATTGTTCAATTTTTTTTCCATGACGAGACTTTCCAATATCTTCAATTCCGACCAAAAACTCTTGTCGGTATACTTTACGGCCGGATATCCCAAATTAGACGATACTGTAAAAATCATTTCCGAACTCGAAAAATCAGGCGTCGACTTCCTCGAAATCGGGCTTCCGTTCAGCGATCCATTAGCCGACGGACCCGTAATCCAGCACAGTTCGACAATCGCGATCGAAAACGGAATGACCGCGAAATTGCTGTTCGAACAACTGCGCGACATCCGCAAAAGCGTAAAAATCCCGTTGCTGATCATGGGTTATTTCAATTCGATGCTGCAATTTGGAATCGAGGCGTTTTTGCAAAAGTGTTCCGAAACGGGAATCGACGGATTGATCATTCCCGATTTGCCGCTCGATGTGTATGTTTCCGAGTACGAACCGGTGTTTAAAAAATACGATTTGCCGTTGATTTTCCTCGTCACGCCACAGACTTCTGAAGAACGGATACGAGAAATAGATTCGGCATCGAATGCGTTTATCTATTTGGTTTCTACCGCTGCGATTACCGGAAACAGCGCTGATTTCGGACAAAAGCAGGAAGATTATTTCAAGCGGATTGCAGATTTGAAACTCAAAAATCCGTGTGTTGCAGGTTTTGGGATTCATGACAAAAAAACGTTTGAAGCGGCGACGCGATTCACTTCGGGCGCGATTGTCGGGTCGGCGTTTATTCGAAATCTCGAACAAAATGGCATTTCTTCGATTGCTGACTTCATCTCAAAATTCAACTAAAACGTTTTCAATTGTTAAAGAAAAGTTAAACCAAAAACTAAACAAACGTTTAACTTAAACAATCGTTTAATTTTGTGACCGATTTCAAATGAAAACGATGTCTGCATTAAACGAGAAACAAGAACGAATCCTGCAAGTGGCCGAGAAGCTGTTTGCCGAGAAAGGTTTTGACGGAACTTCGATCCGCGACATTTCAAAGGAGGCGAAGATCAACATCGCCATGGTTTCCTATTATTTCGGTTCGAAAGACAAGATGCTCGAGGCGCTGATCCTCTTTCGCGTCGACGACATGCGCCTGCAGCTCGAAAACCTGCTGAAGCTCGACATCGATCCGTGGGATAAACTCGAGAAGCTTATCGAACTCTACATCGCACGCGTCAATAAAAACCGCTGCATTTATCAGATCATCCATTTTGAACTCGCGAACAAGAAACGCGATTTGAACATCGGTTCGTTCAATGAGATGAAGCTCAAGAATCTCGAAACCATTAGAAAAATCATCAACGAAGGCCAGGAAAAAGGACTGTTCAACAAGGACGTGATGATCGAACTCATTCCCGTAACCGTAGTCGGAACTTACTTCCAATTCCAGATGAGCCGCTCGATCTACGAGCAGATTTTCAATCTCAAGACCGAACGCGACTACGAAAACTTCGTCAAAAACGAACTCACCCAACATATTAAACAAGTAATAAAAGCCCTGCTCAAAAATGAAAATCACTAAGATCATCGCTTTGACACTGCTGGTTCTCGGCACTTCGCTCGCACAGGCACAAAAGAAAAGCCTGCCGCTTGGCGAAGCCGTGAAAATGGCCGTTACCCAAAGCAATCAGGCGATTTTGGCCGACACCAAGGTCAACACCGCAAACTTTGAAACCCAATCGGTGAAGATGAACCAATATCCCGACCTCAAGATTTCGGGACAATATTTACGATTGACGAACGCCGACATCAACCTTAAAAGCACAAATGAAGCCACTGACGGCGAAGATACGGGCGAAGGAAGCTCAAGTCCCAAAGTCAACCAATTGATCTTTGGCCAGGCGAGTTTGTCGATGCCGATCTATTCGGGCGGAAAACTGCGCAACAGCATCAAGGCGTCCGAGAATCTGTACAAGTCGCAACAAGCGTCGTCGGCTCATTCGAAAGAAGAAGTCGCGATGGAAGTCGTGCAATACTACGCCGATCTGTACAAGGTTCAAAAATCGATAGAACTGCTCAACGAAAGCCTAAAAAGCAGCAAACAACGCGTCACCGATTTCACGAATATGGAGGAAAACGGCCTGATTGCGAGAAACGATTTGTTGAAGGCGCAGCTCGCGTCGTCGCGCATCCAATTGTCGTTGGACGAAGCCGAGAAAAACGAACGCGTGATCAATTATTACCTCGTCACGCTTTTGAAACTTCCCGCGGGAACGCAAATGCAGATCAGCCCCGATAACATCAACCAGGATATCTTCAGCCTTACGTTGAATTCAGAGGAACAAGCGCTTAAAAGCCGGAAAGACCTCGAGGCGTTGCAATATGCGAAACAGGCGTCAGACGCGCAGATCAAAGTCGCCAAAGCCGATTACTATCCGCAATTGGCATTCACGGCGGGTTACGTCGGGCTTGACTTGCAGAACGTCGTGCGTGTCGAGAACGCGATGAACTTCGGAGTCGGAATATCTTACAACGTAAGTTCGATCTTCAAAAACGGAAAGCAGGTAAAAGTCGCCAAAAGCCGTGCGTTCGAAATCGAAAACCAACAGGCGATGCTTACCGATGAGATCAAACAGGAAGTCGTCCGAGCAAACGAAAACTACCAGTTGTCACTGAAACAAGATAAGGTCTACAACGAAGCCGTGGGCCAAGCTGATGAGAATTACCGCATCGTCAAAGACAAATACGACAACGGCCTGAGCGACACGAACGACCTGCTCGAAGCCGACGTCGATGACTTGAACGCCAAGATAAACGTCGCCTATTCACGCGCCAACATCGTGCTCAAATACTACGAGCTGCTCGAGGCAAACGGACAACTAACACAATCATTCAACCTGAACTAACATATCATGAAAGAAGAAAAACAAGAGGAAAAGAAAAAAACGAACAAGAAATTCCTTGTCATTTTCGCTGTGCTGATCCTGGTTGGAGGCAGCTACGGCATCTACAAATACATCCACTCGCTCGCGCACGAATCGACCGATGACGCCCAGGTAGAGAAAAACATGAATCCGATCATCCCGCGCGTTTCGGGTTATATCACGAAAGTCTACGTGAAAGACAACGACTTCGTGAAAAAAGGTGATACGCTTTTCACGATCGACGATAAGGATTATGTCGTTAGAGTCGAGGACGCGAAAGCCGCGTTGGCTGCTGCCGAAGGAAATTTGGCGGTTTCGAAGGCCGACATCGGAACGGCATCGGCAGGTGTTTCAGTATCCGAAGCCAACGTGCAATCGGCCGGTGGAAACATCGAAAGCGCAAAGATCCGATTGGGTCGCGCACAAGCCGATTACGACCGTTACAAAAATTTGTACGACAAACGTTCGATCACGAAACAACAGTTCGAGCAGGCTGAAGCGACGTACTTGGAAGCCAAAAACCAGGTCAAGATTTTACAGGACCAGCAACGTGCGAGTTCATTCCAAAAATCGGTAAGCCAAGCCAGGAGCGCGGTTTCAGGAAAACAGACTGAGGTTGCCGCAGCGAACATCAATCGTGCGAAAGCCGCATTGGCCGCCGCCGAACTGAACTTGACGTACACGATCGTAACGGCTGCCGTCGACGGACAGATCTCAAAGGTGAACGCCCAGCCGGGACAATTGGTACAGCCGGGACAATCGTTATTCTATATCATCAACAACGCCGAAGTCTGGGTCGTTGCGAACTTCAAGGAAACACAGGTCGACAAGATGGTCGTCGGGCAAAAAGCAAGCGTCAAGGTCGATGCGTTTCCAGATACCGAATTCGAAGGCGAAATCACCTCATTTTCTCCGGCTACGGGAGCGAGATTTTCGCTTTTGCCGCCTGACAATGCCACCGGAAACTTCGTAAAAACCGTGCAACGTCTGCCTGTCAAAATTTCATTGACCGATAAGAACGATGCCGAGAAATTGAAGCGTTTGCGTTCGGGGATGAACGTGGAGGTTGATGTGTATGTGAAGTAATTGATAATTGATAATTGACAATTGACAAGTGATAATTGACGATTATCTGAAGTTGATGAACGATACGCTTTTAGCCCGGATGGTAGCGGTTAGCCCACAGGCGGAAAAGCGATTTTACACCAAGTTGGCACGGCGACCAAAGGAAGCCCGATGCGAATTTGAGTGTAAAACGATTTGGCGCCGAGGACTAAAAGCGGACAGCCGGAATAGCTCCTAAAATAACTTGAATTTCAGGTTTTAGCCTAAAGCTTAAAGCCTATTGCCTAAAGCAAAAAATATGTCTGCACCTGCAACAACACACAACCCCGATGAACTCGTAGAATACGGCTTCCGACGCGTGATCATCACGATTACGGCCGTGATGTGCGCGCTTCTCGAGATCGTCGACACAACCATCGTGAACGTCGCACTGACGCACATGCGCGGTTCATTGGGCGCAACGCTTACCGACGTGGCCTGGGTCATTACGGCCTACGCGATCGCAAACGTGATCGTGATCCCGATGACGAGCTGGCTGTCGCAACAGTTCGGGCGTCGCAATTATTTCGCGGCCTCGATCATCATATTCACGATCGCATCATTTCTCTGCGGAAACGCAACAAACATTTGGGAACTCGTCGCCTTCCGCTTCATTCAGGGAATGGGAGGCGGTGCGCTTCTCGTGACCGCACAGACTATAATCACCGAATCCTATCCTTTGGCGAAACGTGGGATGGCACAGGCGATTTACGGAATGGGCGTAATCGTCGGGCCGACTTTGGGGCCGCCGCTCGGAGGCTGGATTACCGACAATTGGGATTGGTCGTGGATTTTCTACATCAACATCCCGTTGGGAATCATCGCGACTTTCCTCACGCTTTCGTTCGTTAAAAGCCCGAAATACGCCGACAAACTCAAGGCCAGCCAAGTCGATTGGTGGGGAATTATCTTCCTGATCGCGTTCATCGGATCGCTGCAGTTCGTATTGGAACACGGCCAACAGGACGATTGGTTCGACGATGGCCTGATCGTGACGCTCAGCGTGATTTCGTTATTCGGACTGCTGGCATTCATCTGGCGCGAGCTTACCTATAAACACCCGATCGTGAATTTGAGTGTGCTCAAGGATTCGAACCTAAGGATCGGGACATTCATGTGTTTTATCCTCGGTTTCGGATTGTACGGTTCGACGTTGATCATTCCGATTTATACCCAACAAATCCTGGGTTGGACGGCCACCGACGCCGGATTGCTGCTGATTCCGGGATCGCTCGTCACGGCTTTCATGATGCCGATCGTGGGAAATGCGATCCAAAAAGGCGTGAAACAACCGTATCTCGTCGCCGTCGGATTCTTGATCTTCTTCATCTTCGCGTTCTGGATGTACAGCGTCATGACGCCCGACACGGGGGAAGAACACTTATTCTGGCCGCTCATCATGCGCGGTTTGGGATTGAGTTTGCTTTTCGTCCCTATCACAACGATGTCACTTTCGACATTGAAAGGAAAACACATCGGCGAAGGTGCGGCGTTTACGGGCATGATGCGACAACTGGGCGGTTCGTTCGGGATTGCGATCATCACGACGTTCATCACGCGTTTCAGCCAATCGCATCGCGTGGACCTGGTCGCGAATATCGATATCACGAAACCGGCCGTAGCGACGCGCGTGCAGCAGATCCAACAAGGATTCATGGCGAAAGGATTTCCTGAGAACGAAGCCTACTCGAAGGCATTGCAGGCGATGGATTTTTCAGTGATGAAACAGGCGACAGTAATGTCGTACATGGATATCTTCATTTACCTGGGCGTGTTGTTCCTGCTGTGTATTCCGATCATACTGTTCATCCGGAAAGGCAAAAACAAAATCGATCCAAACGAGGCAATGCATTGATATTCAACATCGTGTTGTTAAAAAATAATCACAAAAAAGTTATATCCGCTTTAATTTTTGGCTATATTTGAGTTACCTCTATAAAAAACGACAAAATGGGACTATTCGGAAACAACATCAAAAAGATTATCCGTGAGATAAGGAAGATGAGCGAATACTACTCAAATGACTTAAGCAAGGAAATCAAGGAATCTTTCGAAGATTTGAAGGAAGCTTATGACGCCAACAGCGACGTAGTGCCTGAATTCGAGAAACTCGTCAGCGAACTCAAACCGAAACTGGACAGCGCCGATGCCAACAAGCTCGAAGCGTTCGTAAACCGGATTTCACGCGTGGACCGCAACGCCCAAAAAGGTGTCGACGCCATGTATGAACTCTCGCGAAACCAACGAAAGATCACCACCGAAAGTCTTCGCGACATCGAAGAACTCGAAATGGAATTGAAATAACAACAACCGCTGAAAGGCGGTTTTTTTTTACGACCTTTTTTAAATGGAAATACAAAACGCGACCACCAATGATCACGAAATTCTCACGTTCATCACCAAAACGTCTAAAAACATTTGGGGTTACGGCGACGAGCAGATCGAGAAATGGAGCGACGTACTCACGATTACAACTGATTATATAGAAAAAAACGTGTTGCGGAAATTGGTCGACGATGGGCGGATCATCGGCTATTACGCGCTGATGCAAGTCGATCCCAAAGAAATGCGTCTCGATTATATGTTCGTGCTGCCGGAATTTACAGGGAAAGGTCTCGGAAAATTGCTGGTCGAAGATGCGATTGACACGGCGCGCAACTTAAAGTACACCAAAATCTCGCTCGACGCCGACCCGAATGCCGAAGGTTTTTACGAACGGCTTGGCTTTTCATTGGTCCGGAGAATGGAAAGTACGATTCCGGGGAGATTTTTGCCGGTGATGGAAATGTTGTTGATTTGTTGATTTGTTGATTTGTTGATTTGAGTCGATGCCTTCCGGGTTGATTTTCGGATTTTAGTAAAATATCGTAAATAAGAAATAGTCAAACGGCAGGCAACATTTCTAATCAACGAATCAACGTATCAACGTATCAACGTATCAACGCATCAAAACATCAACGAAACAAATCAGCGCGTAAAAACCAACGTATTTCCCTTCGACAAATTCGCATCGAATGAATAACCATCGTAATTGAAACCTTTCAAATCGTCTATGGTTTCAGCGCCGGTGTCAATGATGTATCGTACCATCATGCCGCGCGCTTTCTTCGCGAAAAATGAGATCATCGAGAGCTTGCCGTTTTTGTAGTCCTTGAATTCGGGCGTGATTACGGGAACTTTGAGTGCTTTGGCATCGATGGCCGAAAAGTATTCGTTACTCGCGAGGTTCACGAACAGTTCGCCTTTTTTGAGTTCTTTGTTGAGCGCTTTCGTGAGATTGGATTTCCAGAATGCGTACAGGTTTTTATCGTCCCCGACTTCGAGCGAAGTTCCCATTTCGAGTCGGTACGGCTGGATCAGATCGAGCGGTTTGAGCAATCCGTAAAGTCCCGACAGGATTCGCAGTTTGTGTTGCAGATCGTCAAGTTTTTCGGCAGGGATGGAATATGAATCAAGCCCGATGTAGACATCGCCGTTGAATGCGTAGATTGCCGGGCGCGAATTTTCAGCAGTGAAAGGCGTTTTCCATTTCTTGTTGCGTTGCCAGTTCAGATCGGCGAGTTTGTCTGAAATATCCATGAGTTCCATGAGCTCTTTCGGTTTCTTGGCCTTGAGCGCCTTGTGGACTTTGCGCGACGCGGTCAGGAACGCGGGTTGCGTGTGGCGTTGCGTCGGTAATGGCGTTTCGTAGTCGAGTGTTTTGGCTGGGGAAATGACGATTTTCATTGTTGTTTTGAATGTTGTGTTTTGAATTTTAAATGTAGGGCGACTGTCGCAGAAATCAAAATCCAAAATTTAAAATTCAAAGTAATCAATCCTCTTCTTCCTCGACTTCCTTCACCGACGAATACGCACGCCATTTGTCGATAACCGATTGCATATCTGCCGGAATTTCCGTGTCGAAACGCATCATTTCGCCTGTCGTCGGATGTTTGAAACCCAGTGTTTTGGCATGAAGCGCCTGCCTCGGAAGCAACTTGAAACAGTTGTCGACGAATTGTTTGTATTTCGTGAACGTCGTGCCTTTTATGATCTGGTCGCCTCCATAGCGTTCGTCGTTGAACAACACATGCCCGATGTATTTCATATGCGCTCGTATCTGGTGCGTACGTCCCGTTTCCAATTTGCACGAAACCAGCGTCACATATCCGAAACGTTCGAGAACCTTATAATGCGTAACGGCGGGTTTCCCGATTTCAGGATCTTCAAAAACCGCCATTTGCATGCGATCCTTGAGATGGCGCGCGATGTTTCCCGTAATCGTGCCCGAATCTTCCTTCACATTTCCCCAAACGAGGGCGACATATTCGCGCTCCGATGTCTTGAATTCGAATTGGGCCGCGAGATTCGCAAGCGCCTGTTCGGTTTTTGCGACGACCAGAAGTCCTGACGTGTCCTTGTCTATTCGGTGGACCAAACCGGGCCGATTGCTGGAATTTACCGGCAAATTCTGGAAATGATAGACCAGGGCGTTAACCAAGGTTCCTGTGTAGTTTCCGTGTCCGGGATGTACGACGAGGCCGGGCGGTTTGTTGAGCACGATCAAGACGTCATCCTCGTATATGATGTCAAGCGGAATATTTTCAGGATCGATGCGGTTCTCGAACGGCGGATGCGCCAATAAGATTCGGATCACATCGAACGGCTTGACCTTATAATTCGATTTTACTGGAACATCGTTCACATAAATATCGCCGTTGTCGGCCGCGTTCTGGATCTTGTTGCGCGTGGCATTCGGAATCAGGAACGTCACGTATTTATCGATGCGCAAAAACGCTTGGCCTTTTGGGACTTCGAATCGGTAATGCTCAAAAAGCTCGTCGTTCGTTTCCTGGCTTTCGAGGTCGAAATCGGGTTCGTTAGTCATTGCTTTCTTCTTCTGTTTGAGGCGCTACACTCGTGCTGTCCGGTTCTTCTTCCGATTCTTCGAAACCTACTTTTCCATCGCCGAGCACAAGATCGATCTTGGACGATTTCCAGACCTTGTCGCCGGGTTTGAGTTTCTTTCCATTGAGGCGCATTTCAAGAACCATGTCCTTGCCCAAGTACGGTCTATACGTAATTTTTCCTTCTTCAAGTCCGAGCGCTTTCAACGTAGGCGCGGCCTGGCGATACGTCTTTTCGATCAGGTCAGGCATGCGCACCGACGTGAATCCCGACGAATTGATCTTGATATAAATCTTGCGGCCTTCTTTAACTTTCGCTCCGGGTTCCGGATCCTGGGTCACGACGCTGTGCTTCGGATAATCCTTTACGTAATCGACGCTGTCCAGCAACACGTATTCCAAGTCGAGCGCATCGAGCTTCTCCTCTACCTGTTGTTCGCTGAGTTTGCGCAAATCGGGAACAGAGATTTCGGTTCCGTGATCGGTCGTAAAAGTCAGCCAATGCATGAAAACGAAACCAAGCGCGAATATGATCAGGATCGCTGCTACGATCTGCAATACGAAAACACGGCTTGTAAGATATTGTTTGAGACTCATTGTCGAGAAGTTTTGCGCAAAGATATAAAAATTGGGATGGGCATGGGTTTGGAAAAAATAGTTAATTTTGGAGTGCCTGAGTACCTGAGTGCCTTAGTGCCTGAGCTCGTGCGAAACGTGAATTGGATCAAAATTTTTCCGCGGAAGGCAACGACTCAAATCAACAAATCAACAAATCAACAAATGAACACCCGAGGCGCAGCCGAACTGATGGAGCGCAGCGGAATAAATCAACAAATCAACAATGAAAAACATCGCCATCGTCATGGGCGGCTACTCCAGCGAATTCGAAATCTCGCTCAAAAGCGGCAATGTCGTATATCAATATCTTGACAAATCGCGTTACCGAGGTTTTCGCATCCATATCTTCAAGGAAAAATGGGTGTTCGTCGATGATGACAACAATGAAATCCCAGTAAATCGCGCCGATTTCTCGATTACCGTAAATGACGAGCGCATCACGTTCGACGCCGTTTTCAATGCCATACACGGAACGCCCGGAGAGGACGGTTTATTGCAGGCGTACTTCGAATTGCTCGGCATTCCGCAGAACACCTGCGATTTTTACCAGGCCGCGCTCACGATGAACAAACGCGATTTATTGTCGGTGCTGAAACCTTACGGAATCAAGACGGCCGAATCGTACTACCTGAACAAAGGCGATCACATCGATACTGAAGCCATCGTCGCGAAAGTCGGTTTGCCGTGTTTCGTGAAGCCGAACAAATCGGGATCAAGTTTCGGGATTTCAAAAGTGAAGACCGCCGACGAATTGCCGATCGCGATCGAAGTCGCCTACAAAGAAGACAACGAAATTATCATCGAGAGTTTCCTCGACGGACCCGAAGTTTCGGTCGGTGTGATCAATTACCAAGGCGAAGTCATCGTGCTGCCGATCACCGAAATCGTGTCCGAAAACGACTTCTTCGATTACGAAGCGAAATACCTCGGGAAATCACAGGAAATCACACCCGCCCGATTGCCCGACGAAACGGCTGAAAAGGTACGCGCAGTCGCCAAACGCGTATACGAAATATTGAAAATGAAAGGATTCTCGCGCAGCGAATACATTCTCGTCGACAACGAACCGCACATGCTCGAGATGAACACGATTCCCGGTTTGACTACGGAAAGTTTGATTCCGCAACAGGCGAAAGCAGCGGGAATTTCGCTTGAGGAATTGTTTACCAACGCAATCGAACTCGCATTGGCGGGGAAATGAATTATTAATTTGAATGTCTGGGTCCTTCGACTTTCGACTTTCGACTTTCGACTAAAAATGAGAAAAGCAATATTCCCCGGATCGTTCGACCCGATCACAAACGGACACTACGACATCATAAAACGCAGCCTGCCGCTGTTCGACGAGATTGTCGTGGCCATCGGGATCAACGCCGAAAAGAAATACATGTTCAGCCTCGAAGAACGCAAACGCTTCATCGAGGAGAGTTTCGCCGACGAACCCAAAGTCTCGGTCATCACCTATGAAGGTTTGACGATCGACCTGTGCAAGAAACTGGGCGCGAAATTCATCTTGCGCGGCCTTCGCAACCCGGCCGATTTCGAGTTTGAGAAAGCGATCGCGCATACGAACAGGCAGTTGTCTAAGATTGAAACCGTGTTCTTGTTGACGGCCGCGAAAACGTCGTACATCAGTTCGAGTATCGTTCGTGATGTGTTGCGGAATGGAGGCGATTATACGGTTTTGGTTCCCGACGCGGTAAGAGTTGCTACGAATAAGTGATTTTTTTGAACCATTAAGGACATTAAGTTCATTAAGATTTTGCTTTCGTGTTATTTGCATAATTATTTTCGTGAGTATACCGGTTAGTAAATTCGACGGTCGTTCCACAATTATATATACTTGAACTCCTCACGCTTAATGAGCTTAATGCCCTCAATGGTTAAATTTTAGATTTCCATTCGCATGACTAAAATCATACTTTTTCTCACAGCCTTTCCGCTATTTGTTTTCGCCCAAAAACCCGACTACAAAACAATCTTCGAAAATGGAAACGGCAACCAAGGCGCGAACTACGACCAAACCATAGCCTTCTACGAAATGCTCGCCAAGGATTTCCCGACCTTAAAAATCGAGGAATGTGGCTTGACCGACAGCGGAAAACCGTTGCATCTCCTATTGTTTTCATCGGACAAAGACTTCAGCTATCCGTCGGCCAAAAAATCGATAATCCTAGTAAACAATGGCATACACGCGGGCGAACCCGACGGAATCGACGCGACGATGCAATTGATCCGCGATCTGGCGACGGGAAAAATCAAGGCGCCGAAAAACGTAATCTTCGCGACAATTCCCGTGTACAACATCGGCGGATTCCTGAACCGGAATTCGACTTCGCGCGTAAACCAGGACGGCCCCGAAGAATACGGATTTCGTGGCAATGCGCGCAACTTCGACCTCAATCGCGATTTCATAAAGTCGGACGCGCGGAACACGAAAAGTCTCACCGATATTTTCCGAAAACTCGACGCCGACATCTTCATCGACAACCACGTGAGCAACGGCGCCGATTACCAATATGTCTTGACGTACATCATGACGCAGCACAACCGACTCGGCAACGCGCTCGGCGATTACATGAATAAGGAATTGACGCCCGCTTTGGTTTCGGATCTCAAAAAGAAGAAAATCGAATCGACGCCCTATGTGAACGCTTGGGGAGAAACGCCCGACGCTCACGGTTTCGCGCAGTTTTACGACGGCCCGAGATATGCGACGGGTTATACTTCGCTGTTCAATGCGATCGGTTTTGTCGTGGAAACGCACATGCTCAAGAAGTACGACAAGCGCGTGAAGGCAACGTATGAATTCATGATTTCCGCGATTGATTTTGCCGACAGCCACGCCTCGGAAATCAAATCGAAACGGCTCGAAAACGAAAAGCAATTCACCGCCGGAAACAAATACGCGATCGCGTGGCAGATCGATTCATCGAAGGTTGAAAAAATTGAATTCCTCGGCTACGAAGGCAGCTACAAGAAAAGCGATGTCACGACCGGCGAGCGTTTGTTTTACGACCGAAAGAAACCGTTCAAAAAACAAATCCCGTTTTACAAGGAATACAAACCCGCGAAAGAAATCACGATTCCCGAAGCGTACGTGATCCCGCAAGGTTGGTGGAACGTAATCGGCTTACTGCAACAAAACGGCATCCGCGGCGGCCGCATCAAAAAAGACACGGTCATCGAGATCGAAAGTTATCGCATCGCCGATTACAAAACGGGCACGAATGCGTACGAAGGACATTACCAGCACCGAAACACGAAAGTCACGTCGGCTAAAATAAAGATGCAATTCCACAAAGGTGATTTCATCTTCCCGACGAACCAAAAAGGCGCGAAATATTTGCTCGAAACGTTGGAGCCCGAGGCCGGGGATTCGTTCTTCAACTGGAATTTCTTCGATTCGACCCTACAGCAAAAGGAAGGCTATTCGGATTATGTGTTCGAGGATTTGGCCGCCGAAATTTTGCGCAAAAATCCCAGTCTTAAAGCCGAACTCGACGAAAAGCGTAAGTCGGACGAAGCGTTTGCGAAAAATCCCGAAGCGCAACTCGACTGGGTATACAAACATTCGAAATATTATGAAAAGGCGCACTTGCAATATCCCGTTTATAGAATCGTGAAACCATGAACAAACTTATTTGCTTTGTAATTTGCGCGATGTTTTTAGCGTGCGAGCAAAAACAATCCGAAAAATCATCCGATTCTTCAGTTTTGTCTGAACAAAAACAAAACGTGCTTTCAATCTCCGACGTGAGCGGGAAAACATTTTCATTCGGCCCGGAATTGATTGCCGAAACCTGCGAGATTTCAGCCGAATGCGATTGTTGCGGTTCCGACTTTTTGTTCCTCGACGACTCGCGTTTTGTCGTCGTCGCCTATTGTCTTGAAGGCGATACTTTTTTGAAAGGTAAATATGAAGTCGTCGGTTCAAAAATCAAAATGACGTATGAAGGCGAAATGATCGTGCAGGAAACAAATTGGGAAAAGGAAGCCGATTCGACCAAAACCGACGCACCCGATTATTTCGAAAAGACCGAACCCGCGCCCAAAATCGGTTTGACGTTGAGCCGAACGCACTGCAACGGCGACCGTTTGATCCTCAAACTTGAAGGCAACGAAAACGATTTTGGCGCCGAGGACGGAAAACTTCAGCAGGCGATCGCGCAATTGAAAACGTCGGGAATTTGGGAAAAGCTCAAACCTTAATTTATTGAGCGTCGATATTGAATAGTCGGTCGAATTGTTGTAAAATCAGGGCTTTGAATATGAAAAACTGCATAATTCAAAGCGACATGGAAAATCTAAAGCAAGTAGTACGAAAATAGCGCACTTCTGCCAACAGCGTCTCTCGACTTTCGACGGTTTTAGGTAACAAGTTCGACCCTTTTCAATAACTTCGTGTGCGTTCGGCAGAGAATATAATCTCGGAAATGCCGCGACATCCTAGAAATCCGGTTTAAGAAACACCAATATGAAATCTACCAAAAATATCTGGCTTGCAATTTTTCTGTTTTTAGGTTTCAACCTGAACGCCCAACCAAAGGATTCGTTGGATGTTGCAAAAGCTACCCAAAAATTCGTCAAAGCGTTCAACGAATTCGATTGGGAAACTTTTAGAGGTTGTTTTGCAAATGACGCGACTATATTTTTTCCGGGTGAATTTGGCGAACGGAAAACAGGACGGAATGAGATCGAGAAATCATGGAAAGAAATTTTTCCGGAATTCGTAGATAAGACGAAGCATTTCGATTTGAATTTGATTCCTGAAAATATGATCATCCAAGTGTATGAACGCTCCGCCGTCGTCACTTTTCAAATGGGAAGCGGCGACAAACATCTGTCGCGCAGGACGTTAGTTTTCGTAAAAGAAAATAAAATGTGGAAGATTGTCCACTTACATGCGTCGAATTTCAGTCGTGATTAGGAATTGTCGATTGCAAACGGCTTGATCGGACGAGAATTTACGTCGGATAATTTCCGAAAATTTGTCGCGAAAGGAAAATTGCCCGACGCCGTGGCGAAAACATGGAGCGACATTTGGCAAACCGACAAAGAATTAAACCGAAAGTATATTTGCGATTATGAAGTCTACGGCGATACAACTCAAAATGGAGAAGATTCGGAAGTTGAAATTTTTATAGCCGTAAAATAAAAGCGGAATGATTTTCTCGAAATGTCGGCGCAAGAAAGTTTCGGCCGCGTTCACGGATACATTTTCCTCGTATGGTTCATTGAGGCGACGATCATCTGCTCCAAAATTCCCATGTCGATATCGGCGAGTTTTTTCACGTAAACACAACCTTTACTTACTTTGTGCTTTCCGATTTTCGAAAGCAAATCTTCTTTTTCGTCGTACACAGGCTCAAAGTAAAACGTGAGCGCATCTTTTCTAGGTGAAAAACCTGCGAGTGGCGCGTCGCCTTCATGTCCCGACGCGTATTTGTAGTGATAGCTTCCGAATCCGATTATCGTCGGTCCCCACATTTTAGGCTCGAATCCCGTCAATTTTTGATACAGCTCGACGAGTTTGAAACTGTCGCTGCGTTTGGTCTCGTCAGGCACGGCAGATATGAAGTCGGTGACGGAAACTTGGGTTGCTTTGGTTTTGGTTTCGTAAGCCATATTTGAATTATGAATTATGAATTATAAATTATAAATTATGAATTATAAATGGTGACTAATTGGAACTGATTGCGATGGTTGAACGAAAGACGAATCAAACCCGTTAAGTACTCGATTTTTCGTCGTACACCGATTTCAATTCATAATTCATAATTCATAATTCATAATTAATTAAGAAAGTTGTTCCTCAAAAAGCAACTTGATATTCTCATAAGAATTCTCAAGCGCCTGCCCTATTTCCTCGGGTTTCAGCCAAGCGACTTTTTCGATGCCTTCCTCGAGTTGCGGATGCAGCGGCCCGTCGAAATCGCTTCTCATTTCAAACCAATGCGTGACCTTGAGCTTGTAGCGCCCGTTGCGTTTAAAGACGTGATAGGTTTTTTGGAGTTTGCGAACAATTACGAGTTTTCCTACACCGGTTTCTTCTTCGACCTCTCGCAAGGCCGTGTATTCGATTTTTTCACCTTTTTCGATGCCGCCTTTGGGCAAGTCCCATTTGCCGTTCCTGAAAATGAAAAGTATTTCGCCCTTGCTGTTGTATACGAGACCGCCGCCGGCTTTCTGGACGGGCAGTTTTTCCTTCATCGCACGCATAATCGCCTTTTCGTCAGGGTGATATAAGTACGCCTTTTTCACCTTGTTCGAAAACAACTTCGAGATGAGTTGCGAAAAGTCGATGCCTTCCAGCAAAAACAACTGGAAATCGGTCTCCTTCTGAATCTCATTCGTGAGGAAAAGTGGTTTGTCGTTTACAAAAACTTTATACATTTGCAGTATGATTTTCAATAAAGATACAGCCGAGAAAACCGCAGAATTGCTTTTGCAAATAAATGCAATAAAATTGAATCCCAAAAATCCTTTTACATGGGCTTCAGGCTGGAAATCGCCGATTTATTGCGACAACCGAATGGTGCTCTCGTTTCCGCCGATACGAAATTATATCCGAGAGGAATTTTCGAAGCAAATCGAAAAGCAGTTCGGCAAGCCTGACGTGATCGCCGGAGTCGCCACAGGTGCGATCGGAATCGGGATGTTGGTCGCCGAATACATGGGATTGCCATTCGTCTATGTTCGTCCCGAGCCTAAAAAACACGGACGCCAGAACCAGGTCGAGGGCTTCTTGCAGAAAGGACAGAACGTCGTGATCGTCGAGGACTTGATCAGCACCGGGAAAAGCAGCCTCCTGGCCGTTGACGCGTTGCGCGAGGCAGGTTCGAACATCAAGGGAATGGTCGCGATCTTTACATACGGATTCCAGATCGCCGAAGAAAACTTCAAGAACGCGAACGTCGATTTGTACACGTTGAGCAACTACCAAAACCTGCTCAACCTCGCCGTCGCGAAAAAATACATCACCGAGAACGAGCTCGAAACGCTTAAAGAATGGAACTCAAACCCTGCCGAATGGGGCGTTGAAGCTTAATCAATACACTTATGAATCTAGAAAGCCCGAAGGTTTCAGTAGACAAACCTGCCCAATATCTTTTCGAACAGCTTACCGACGTGAAGAATTTCGAGAAACTCATGCCCGATTCGATCGCGAAGTTTGAAGTTACCGACGAAAATTCGTTCATCTTCGGACTCAAAGGAATGCCCGAAATCAAGTTGCGTCTCAAGGAACAAACCGCTCCGTCGTATATCAAATTGGGCGCGGCGAGCGATAAGCTGCCGTTTAGCCTGGAAGCGAAAATCGATTCGGTTTCCGACAGCAAATCGGATGTGCAACTCTTCTTCGATGGAGAATTCAATGCGATGATGGCGATGATGGTGAAAGGCCCGATCACGAAATTCATTGAAACGCTTGCCGCGAACATGCACAAGTTGTAATCGATATAAAATTTTATAGGAAAAGTCTTTCTGTCTAACGGAAAGGCTTTTTTTTTGAACAAAAGCAAAAGTCAAAGTAAAGTGGGAATTTTGTAACTTTTAACAAGAAAGTATTTCGTTTATTTGCTCGTTAACGACAACATTTATCCCATGAATCCACGCCAAAATTTCACGATATTTTACACCGATGATGATCCCGAAGATTTGGAGTTCTTCATGGAAGCCGCCGAAAGCCTTGGAAGCGATGTCGAAGTCGTGACGCACAGAAACGGTCAAAATTTAATTGATGCCTTGCACAATCCGCCGCCGACGCCTCATTTATTGTTCCTGGACGTGAACATGCCGGGACTTACGGGATTCGACGTGTTGCAGGAATTGCGCAACGGCGAAAAATTCAAGAACATTCCCGTGATTATTTTCACGACATCAAGCGACGATTCGACTATCGAAAGAAGCCTCGACCTCGGCGCAAATTTCTTCGTACCCAAATCAGGACATTTCCCGACACTCAAAAAATCAATCGAATACGCGCTTCAAATCGACTGGTCGACATTCCGTCCGACCGCTGAAAACTTTGTTTACGCCGCCTAATATTTTACATCTTAATGAATCCCGACACGCTCAAAGCCGCAACGCCTGAATCTTTATTTATTGAACAACTTAGAGCCAGGACATCGGCGGCGCATAAAAGCCTCGAACAATTGCCGGTTTCATCGTCGATTTTGGATCCGTCGGTCACGAAAGAACAGTACGCGCATTATCTGCAGCTGATGTACGACGTCGTTAAAAGCCTCGAAACAACAATTTATCCGCTGATCGAGCGAATCATTCCCAATTTGTCCGACCGCGAAAAATCACGTAACATAGAAAACGACCTTCACGTATTGGGATATCAAACTCCCGACGCGAACACGACCGTCTTTTCAACTGAAAACCTGTCGGTTCCGTTTGCGCTCGGCATCGCGTATGTCGTTGAAGGTTCGACACTTGGCGGACGATTCATCCTCAAAAACATCGAATCGGTTTTGGGTTTCGATGAAAATTCGGGCGCGACGTACTTCGCAGGCTACGGAAACAAAACGGGCAGCCGTTGGAAAAACTTCCTTGAATCGGTTACGGGCTACGCGGTCTCAGGCGATTCGTCAGGCGAAATCATCGAAGGAGCCGAATTCGCATTCAACAGAATCGGTAAGCATTTGCAGACGCGACCATGAAGATAAAGGACATCGTAAACCGCGAACTCGTCAATCTCACGAACTGTGAACACGAACCGATCCACATTCCGGGCAGCATCCAGCCGCACGGATTTTTGCTTGGCATAAAAATCGGATCGGGTATCTTGGATTTTTGCAGTGCGAACACGATCGAATACATAAAACTCGAACACGAGGCTTTGCTTGGAAATCATTTTTCGGCCGTTGTCGGAAAAGAACAGTTCGCCGAATTCGAGAAATATACGAGCACGATGTTGTCGTCATCGCCGCTGAAACTCAACATCCAGGGCGAGATTTTCAATTGCACGATCCATAAGAGCGGCGACGTTTTCATTCTCGAAGGCGAACCGATCGTCGACGAGGAAAAACAGCAAGCCAGCATTTACGATCAGACGTCGCAATTCCTTTCGTACATGCACGAAACGCATACGCTCAAGGATTTATGCCAACTCGTAGCTGAAGGAACGCGCGACATCACGGGCTACGACCGCGTCATGGTCTATCGTTTCGACAAGGATTACAATGGGGAAGTTTTCGCTGAGAGTTGCACCGACGAGATCGAACCGTTTTTAGGTCTGCATTATCCGCATACCGACATTCCGAAGCAGGCGCGCGAACTTTATCTGCAGAATCTACTCAGGCTCATCGTGGACATCGGTTACACGCCGGTCCCGATTTACACGGTCGATGATGCGCCCGGAAAGAATCTCGATTTGGGACATTCGGTATTGAGAAGCACCTCGCCTATCCATATCCAATATTTGCAGAATATGGGCGTGGGCGCGACGTTGACGATTTCACTTATCCACCAGAAAAAACTTTGGGGATTGATCGCATGCCACCATTATTCGGCCAAGAATCTTACGCCCGAAATCAGGCTGGCCGCGCAGTTGCAGGGGAATTTCCTGACTTCGCAGATCGATGTCCGACAATCGAACGAAGAATACGAAGTCGCGCGAAAAACTAATGCGGCGCTCGAGAAAATGAATTCGCTGCATTTGCTCCCCAAGATGGAATCGCTTGCTGAAGTCATCGACCAAGCCGAATTGCTCGAATTGTGCAACGCTTCGGGCGTTTCGATCCAGTTCGGCGATCGTGTTTTCACGAAGGGTTTTGTCCCTGAAGACCACGTCATCAAGGAACTTTCGTCCTGGCTGTTTTCATATACGTCGGGCAGGAATTTTAGTACGGACCGGCTCGTCGATTTCCTGCCACATTCGCCCGCGATCTGTCAAGGCGTTTCAGGCTTGCTGTATCACTCGCTTGGCACCGATTTTAAGAACAACATCATTTGGTATCGCGCCGAAACAGAAACCCAGGTAAATTGGGCCGGCGATCCGAGCAAGGCGATCATCAAGGATGAAAAAGGGCTTTACCCGCGCAATTCTTTCAAACTCTGGAAGGAATTCGTGAAGAACCAAAGCTTGCCGTGGATTTCCCCCGAACTTATTTCGGCGGCGAACTACGCACATTCGTTGCAACGCCAGATGAATTTGATGTTGC
The DNA here is from genome assembly GCF_004211145.1 of Flavobacterium sp. GTDB lineage: Bacteria > Bacteroidota > Bacteroidia > Flavobacteriales > Flavobacteriaceae > Flavobacterium. Next base: position 31,952 of record NZ_SEBS01000027.1, read on the forward strand.
TCACCGAAGAAGGCCGACGCAACGGCGAACTCAATGAAATCCTTAAGGAAACCAACCGCGAACTCGAGAACATCAACTGGATCAGTACGCACGATTTGCAGGAACCGTTGCGGAAGATACAGCTTATCGCTTCGCGCCTGTTGTCGAAGGAAGATGAAACGATGTCGGCCGGAGTCGTGGATTCCTTGATGCGCATGAACAATTCGGCCAAAAGGATGCAGACGCTGCTCATCGACATCTTGAAATACACGAAAATCCAGCATACGAAAGCGCCTTTCGAGACGGTCGACCTCGAGAAATTGATTGACGATGTCGCGAATGATCTTGGCGAAACCGACAAATCGTCGAACGTTGAAATTGGCGATCTGCCGCAGGTTTACGGCATTCCTTTCCTGCTCAAGCAATTGTTTTCCAATTTATTATCGAACTCGTTCAAGTATAGGAACGAAGAATCACCCGTAGAGATATCAGTCGCTTACGAAGGCTTGCAAGCCTCGCCCCAATCGAGCGAACCCGACAAATTGTTCCATGTGGTTTCATTTGCCGACAACGGGATCGGTTTCGAACCTAAATTCTCGGAATCGATCTTCAACATCTTTACGAGATTGCACGCGTCGTCTGAATACAAGGGCGCGGGCGTCGGTCTGGCGTTGTGCCGCAAGGTGATGCAGACGCATAAAGGTTATATCAGCGCGACTGGAACTCCGGGCAAGGAAGCGGTTTTCAGTTTGTTCTTTCCTGCCGACGGCGCAGAATAATTCAATACAGCATCGTAATTTGCTTGATTCCGAACGACTTGACGCTGTCGTCCTCAAGCTTTACATACAATTTTCCATCGCGTCCGGCTTCATCGATCATTCCCATGAATCGGTTTCCGGATGCGTCTTCGAATGTCGTCGGTTTTCCTTTTCGGAATAATTTCGAATCAAAATTTTCCCAGATGTTTTCAGGATTTTCGCGTAACTGTTCGAGTTGTGATTGGATCGAAACCACTATGGAAAGCATCAGTTCGTCCATATCGAAAGTGCGTTGCGTGACCACGGCTAACGATGAGGCGTTCGGCAATCCATTGAAATCAAGTTGGTTTACGTTGAGCCCGATTCCGATTACCGACGCGACGTCATCGGCGGTTTTGACACTGTTTTCGATGAGTATTCCGCCAAGTTTTTTTTTGCCTGACATAATGTCGTTCGGCCATTTTATCGATAATTCGGGGATTTGGAAATTTTCGAGCGCCTTGATTATTGCGGTTGCGACGGCGACATTGAGGTCAAACAATTGCGCCAGGTTAATTCGGGAATCATTAACGAGTACACTCATAGTCAGGTTCTTGCCGGGTTCCGACAGCCATTTTGCGCCCATTTGCCCGCGTCCGTTTGTTTGTGTCCGGGCCGTGACGACCGTGAAATTACCGGGCGAACCGTTTTGAAGAAGTTCCTTCAAATAGTCGTTCGTCGAACCGATGGCATCGAGTTTGATTACGTGCATTGAAATAGGTTGTGATTCCTGAGTTTAATCTTTTGTTAAGTGTCAAAATTAAACACAAAAAATGGTAACTTTGCGAACTTATATAAAATTGTTAAATGACGAAAAAGAACACCAATAACGATATCCTGCTTGCCAACATTATCAAAGGCATTGAAGAGGTAAAAGGCAATGATATCGACATCCTGGACTTGAGGGAAATTGACAACTCCGCATGCGATTACTTCATAATCTGTAACGGAAATTCGAACACGCAGGTCAATGCCATCGTAAGTTCAGTCCAAAAAACAGTTTCCAAAGAATTGAAAGACAAACCCTGGCACGTCGAAGGGGCTGAAAACGCCGAATGGGTGCTTATGGACTATGTGAACATCGTCGTACACGTTTTCCAGAAACATATCAGGGAATATTACAACATCGAGAGCTTGTGGGGCGACGCCAAAATCACGAGCATCGCAAACAAATACTAACTCCCATTACGCTAAATGGCCAAAGACCCTAATAACCCGACCCCAAATAAAATGAGGATCAGCCCATGGCTTATATACGCCGCGGTCGCCTTCATTTTCCTTTTCATAAGCATCGCGACCGGAGACTCCGCGTTTCAGGAGCCCGTAAAGATCAGTTCGCCAAAGTTCGACACGTTCCTTGAAAAAGGCGATGTCGAAAAAGTGATCATCTACAACAAGACCGAGGGCGAGGTTTTCCTTACCAAGGCCGCGTTGAAAAGCCCATCTCACAAAGATGTCGCACTGGACTTGCTCGAGCGACCGAACAAAGGACCACACTACAGTTTCGAGATCGGAAACGACGAAATCTTCGAGAAAAAACTTCAAGCCGCAATTACGGCCGGAAAACTAAAGGATTATTCGTTCCAGCCCAAAAGCAATTGGACCGACATTTTCCTCACGTTATTGCCGATCTTCGTCATCGTCGCCATCTGGATCTTCATCATGCGACGCATGTCGGCTGGCGGACCTGGCGGCGGCGGACAAATTTTCAACATCGGGAAATCCAAGGCGCGTTTGTTCGACGAGAAGACCGACATTAAGACCACGTTCAAGGACGTAGCCGGTTTGGAAGGCGCGAAAGAAGAAATACAAGAAATCGTAGAGTTCCTTAAAAACCCGGACAAATACACGAGCCTCGGTGGTAAAATACCGAAAGGTGCGTTGCTTGTCGGGCCTCCGGGAACCGGAAAGACATTGCTTGCGAAAGCGGTTGCGGGCGAAGCGAAAGTTCCATTTTTCTCGTTGTCGGGTTCCGATTTCGTAGAAATGTTCGTCGGAGTCGGCGCGTCACGTGTTCGTGATTTGTTCAAACAGGCGAAGGAAAAAGCGCCTGCTATCATCTTCATCGATGAGATCGACGCCGTTGGACGCGCTCGTGGGAAAAACAATTTCTCAGGCTCGAACGACGAACGTGAAAATACGCTGAACCAATTGCTTACCGAGATGGATGGTTTCGGCACGAATTCTCACGTAATCGTGTTGGCGGCCACGAACCGCGCCGATGTACTCGACAAAGCCTTGATGCGCGCCGGACGTTTCGACCGCCAGATTTTCGTCGATCTTCCGGACATCCGCGAGAGAAAAGAAATTTTCGAAGTGCATTTGGCGCCTCTTAAAAAAGTAGAAAACCTCGATACTGACTTTTTGGCAAAGCAAACACCTGGATTCTCAGGAGCCGACATTGCCAACGTTTGTAACGAAGCGGCCCTGATCGCGGCCCGTAAAAACAAGAAAGCAGTAGACAAACAGGATTTCCTTGATGCAGTCGATCGTATCGTCGGCGGATTGGAAAAGAAAAACAAGATCATCACGCCCGACGAGAAAAAAGCGATCGCCATCCACGAAGCCGGTCACGCGACCGTAAGCTGGATGCTCGAACACGCGGCTCCGTTGGTGAAAGTTACGATCGTTCCGCGCGGACAAAGTCTCGGCGCAGCCTGGTATCTTCCTGAGGAACGTCTTATCGTACGTCCTGACCAAATGCTCGACGAAATGTGCGCCACGATGGGCGGACGTGCCGCTGAGAAAGTAACGTTCAACACGATTTCAACGGGCGCATTGTCGGATCTTGAAAAAGTGACGAAACAGGCGCGTGCGATGGTGACTATTTACGGTTTGAACGAAAAACTCGGCAACGTGACGTATTACGATTCGTCGGGTCAATCCGAATATAACTTTTCGAAACCGTACTCTGAGGACACGGCGCTCACTATCGACAAGGAAATTTCAGCATTGATTGAAGGTCAATACCAACGTGCGATACAAATTTTGGAAGCCAATAAGGATAAGCTCAATCAGTTGGCCGACATTCTTATTGAGAAGGAAGTGATTTTCAAGGATGACCTTGAGCACATTTTCGGAAAGCGTCCTTTCGACAAAAATTTACAGGAAGAGATAAGCCTTTAACATATTATCGCTTCCACACATAAAAATCTTAATTCAAAAACTATTTGAATTAAGATTTTTTTATCTTTGAATGATTTCGAACCACAAATGAAATCTCATATTGTCTAATTGTCTATGAGTCTGTTCAGAAAATTTTTCGGCACCGGAAACGAAGCCAATCCAGGCGATGAAAAGGAAAGCGAATACCGCCCGGCAGCGCAACCCAATATGCCTGTAGACGAGTTGTTCACTTACAATTTCAAGAAAAACGGCGGCAAATTCCTGTATTGCGAGAACCTTGACGAGGTGCGCGACCAGTTCGAGAACATTCTCGAGGAAAACGATTGGTTCGAATCTCAGGCGGTTTGCTATGAGCCGAAGCTGTTCTCCATGCTTGAAGACAACAATATCGCGTTCGATAAACCCGAAACGCCGAAGTTCTTGCTTGCAAGTTGCGAAAATCTGATCGCCGATGAAGGCTCGGTGCTTTTCTCGTCGAACCAGATCAAGCAGAACAAGCCGAACGATCTTCCGTCAAACATCGTAATCCTTGCCACGACAAGCCAAATCCTTGAATCCAAAAGCGACGGATTGCGCACGATCAAGAAGAAATACGAAACCGCTTATCCAACGAACATTACGACTATAAAATATTTCGAAAAAGCCAAAGAAGAAGATTTCCTTCAATATGGAAGTGCTCCGAAAAACCTTTATTTGCTGCTTTTAGAAGATCTTTAATATGAATGAAACGCTCACCAGGACGCTTTCGGGGGCGGTGTATATTGTTATTTTAGTCGGTTGCGCCTTATTTCCTATTCCTTTCGTTGCCCTTTTCGGGATCTTTCTGTTGCTTGCGGTGTATGAATTCTGCGAGCTTGCAAACCTCGACAAGACGATTCCGTTGCTACTCGCTTTGGTGTTCTACTCTTTGTTTATCGTCGTAAATTGGACCGACGGCATTTCGATGGCCGTACTTCTGGCGACTTTATTCGTTTCGGTGAAATTGCTGCTGTTCCTTTTCTCGCCTCGGTTCGCCCCGCTCGATTTCACTTCAAGGTACGTTTGTCTGATCGGATATATAATTTTGCCGTTCATCATCATTTCGAAACTTCCATTCATCGGACAAGGTTTCAGGCCGACGGTTATCATAGGGATTTTTATTCTGATCTGGGCGAACGATACTTTCGCGTTTTTGGTAGGCAAAGCCATCGGAAAACGAAAACTTTTCGAAGCGGTTTCCCCTAAAAAAACGGTCGAAGGATTTTTTGGCGGTTGGATTTTTTCAATGCTTTTCAGTATTCCCGTTGCTTTATTTCTAGCGAAAGATTCGTGGTTACATTGGCTTGTAATCGCGACGATCGTGAGTTATTTCGGGACTTTGGGCGATCTCATCGAATCTAAATTCAAGCGCATCGCGGGCGTAAAAGACAGCGGACGTATCATGCCCGGCCACGGAGGTATTCTCGATAGGCTGGATAGTGTTATATTTGTAGCACCATTCGTATTTTTGTTTTATCAAATCATATATTATGTTTCATAAGGAAGGCGGAAAAATAATCCTCATATCAACTACGTTATTCGTCATTTTACTGTTGCTGGCCGACAAATTCATCGATATCGAATGGCTTCGGATGACGGTGATGCTCATCGGATTGTTCTTCCTGATCATGGTTCTGCAATTTTTCAGGAACCCGAAACGCTTCACGAATCCGTCCGATGAAATCGTAATCTCTCCGGTCGATGGAAAAGTAGTCGTCATCGAAGAAGTTTTCGAACCTGAATATTTCAAGGATCAACGCCTTCAGGTTTCGATCTTCATGTCGCCGATAAACGTCCACGTGACGCGTTATCCCGTAAACGGAAAAGTGAAATTCAGCAAATACCATCCCGGGAAATATCTCGTGGCCTGGCATCCAAAGGCGAGTACCGAGAACGAACGCACGACGGTCGTTGTCGAAAACCGCCTGTTCGGTGAAGTCTTGTACCGGCAGATCGCGGGCGCGCTTGCAAAACGTATCGTGAATTATGCGCAGGAAGGCATGCAGGTCGTCCAGGGAACCGACGCGGGTTTCATCAAGTTCGGGTCGCGTGTCGATTTGTACTTTCCCATCGGAACGGAAGTCAACGTAAAACTCGGCCAAAAAGCCATAGGAGGAAAAACCATCATCGCCACTACGAAAAATGGCTGAAAAAGATCTCGATACCCGTTTCAGGGAAGCGTTTGAAATGGCTTCCCAAATGTCGCAAACCGACTTGCCTCAGGACACGCAGCTACGGCTGTACGCCTATTATAAGCAGGGTTCGTTCGGCACGCCGTCGCTTAACTTCAATACGAGTTTTGACCTGAGGAACGCCTTTAAGACCAATGCGTGGATGCAGATCAGCAAAATGGAACCCGACGAGGCAAAACGCCTTTACATCGAACTTGTAGAATCGCTTCAAAACCTATAACCATGGAAAAAAAGACCGCTTTGCTCCTGCTGTGTTTTTCATTCCTGATTTCCTGCCAAAAGAAAAAACTTACTGAGGTCGTCGAAGTACCGCTTCCCGCTGCCGAAGAAAAAATGACGATCGGGCATCCCGATGACGTGTCGGCCCAAGCCGGCGCGTTCGAGATGTACAAACTGCCTTTCCAATACGACGCGCTCGCTCCGAACATCGACGCGATGACGATGGAAATACACTATTCGAAACATTATTTGACGTACACGAATAACCTGAACCGCTTACTCGACAGTACCGAACTGGCGAAAATCCCGATCGAGGACATCCTGAAAAAGCTCGACATGAGCAACGCCGAACTGCGCAACAACCTCGGCGGTTACTACAACCACACGTTGTATTGGGAAACCATCGGGCCAAAAGCCGGAGGCGAACCGAAAGACACGTTGGCGGCGGCGATCAAAAAAGAATTCGGGTCATTCGAATTGTTGAAATCGAAACTTGAATCGGCGGCGGAACGTCAATTCGGTTCAGGCTGGGCGTGGCTTGTCGTGGACCGCTCGGGCAAATTACAGGTAACAAGCACACCGAATCAGGACAATCCGCTCATGCCGCAAGCCGTCGTTCCCGGAAAACCGATTCTCGCGATCGACGTTTGGGAACACGCATACTATTTAGGCTACCAATACCGACGCAAAAAATACATCGAGGCATTTTTCAATGTCGTCAACTGGGAAAAGGTCGGCGAGAAATACGAAGAAGCCGTCAAGAAATGAGTACCGACGCCACATCGCTGGTGAAACATCCCGTAATTCCGGGACATCGCAAGAATAATTTTGACTTTCTGCGACTGTTGTTCGCATTGTCAGTGATCGTTTCCCATTCCTACGCGTTGTCGGGTCACGGAAATGTGGATTGGCTGTCACGGATTTCTTCGAAGCAAACCTTGTTTTCTTACATAGGCGTAAATGGATTTTTCGTCATCAGCGGCTATCTCATCTTCCAGAGCCTCGAACGCAGCAAATCGTTAGGCGACTACTTCTGGAAGCGATTCCTGAGACTTTATCCCGCGCTCACCGTCATGTTCATTCTTTGCATATTACTGGGTTGGTGGGTTTATGAAAATACCACAGCCGACTATTTTTCGAGCGAAAGCACCCTGTTTTATTTGCCACGCGGACTGACTATTTTTTACGGCACTTCAGGAATCGATGGCGTCTTCGTCAATAACGCGATACCGTCGGTCATGAACGGTTCGCTTTGGACGGTCAAATATGAAGTGACCATGTATCTTTTAGTCGCCGTGCTTTTCGTGATAAAAGATAAGAAAACGCTGCTCAAAGCGTTGCTCGCGATTGCGCTTATCATACTTTTTTCAATCCGTTTGTTTTTTCCCGAAGCGAATAAAATCTCGCTGCGATTCCTCAACACCGACTATTTTACCGGCTTGGCGCTCTACTTTGCCGCGGGTTCATTTTTGGCCGCTGTCCGATTTGAGAAAAACAATCGTTTGGGAATCATCGCAATAATCTCGGGTGCGTTGCTTGTTTTGGCGATCGCAACCGGAACGTTTTCGTGGGTTTGCTACTTCTGCATTCCGATGCTCACACTTTCAATCGGCTTGAGTTCGTGGAAATATCTGAACGACGTCGGGAAAATAGGCGATCTTTCGTACGGGCTTTATATTTACTCGTTTCCCGTCCAACAAGCGCTGTTCTATTTCCTGAAACCGACCGACATGCAAATGATGGCCTACACGATCGTCATCACGACTTTCATCGCATTCGCCTCGTGGCACTTGATCGAAGCCAAAGCGCTGACGTTTAAAAAATGGAATCCGTTTCGTCGCCTGCAAAAAAACTACTAAGAATCTAAACCATAACCAATGAAAAAAATAATCTACATTTTGTTTTTATTGGGTCAAGCCGCTTTCGGTCAGGAAAGCCTGCTTATCAACGCCTATAACCGTGCGGCGCAAAGCCTCAACGGCGACTGGAACTACATCGTCGATCCATACGAAAACGGTTATTACAACTACCGATACGAACCATACGACAAACAGGCCAAACCGTCCAAGAGCGCATTTTTCATGGACGCGAAACCCGACGACAAATCCGAACTGCTCGAATATGATTTCGACAAATCGCCAACGATGAAAGTTCCGGGCGACTGGAATACGCAGGAAGAGAAACTGTTTTACTACGAGGGAACGGTTTGGTTTCGGAAGACGTTCGATTTCAAGCCGAAGCAGGAAAACAATCGCCAATTCCTATATTTCGGTGCCGTAAATTACAAGGCCGAAGTCTATTTGAACGGCAAAAAACTCGGCACTCACATCGGCGGATTCACACCGTTCAACTTTGAGGTTACGGGAATTTTAAAACCGACCGGAAACTTCCTGGTCGTAAAGGTCGACAACAAACGCTCGAAAGACGCCGTTCCCACGCTGAACACCGACTGGTTCAATTACGGCGGAATCACGCGCGACGTTTCTTTGTACGACGTTCCGCAGACATTCGTGCGCGATTACGAAATCCAGCTCAACCCGAAAAATGCCAAAGAAATAAAAGGTTTCGTACAACTTGACGGAAAAGATGCCGCGCGACGCGAAGTCGGGATCGCTATTTTCGAAGCTAACATGGAGATATCGATAATCACCGATGAAAACGGTCGGGCTGAATTCAGCGCTCCGTTGAAGAAGTTCGAATATTGGTCGCCCGAGAATCCGAAACGCTACGATGTCGCCGTCGTGATCGAAAAAGACGGAATCAGTGAGAAAATCGGGTTTCGGACGATTCGGACGTCGGGACACAAAATCCTTTTGAACGGAAAGGAAACATTCTTAAAAGGAATCTGCATTCACGAGGAAACGCCCCAAAACGCCAGCCGATTGTCGAAATACGAAGACGCGAAAACGCTGTTGGCTTGGGCAAAGGAACTCGGTTGCAATTACGTGCGGCTCGCGCATTATCCGCACAACGAGCACATGGTCAGGGTCGCCGAGGAAATGGGCATCATGGTCTGGGAAGAAATTCCCGTGTATTGGACGATCGATTGGACGAATCCCGAAACGTATGCGAATGCTGAAAACCAATTGACCGAGATGATCTCGCGCGACAAGAACCGAGCGTCCACGATCATCTGGTCGGTCGCAAATGAAACGCCTTCGACCGACGCCCGAAATATTTTCCTCGGGAAACTCGCAGCCAAGGCGCGCAGCCTCGACAACACGCGACTCATCAGCGCCGCGATGGAACAAAGCCAAAGCAAGACGGACCCGAACGTTAAGGAAATCGACGATCCGTTCGCCGATGTGGTCGATGTACTGAGTTTCAACCAATACATCGGCTGGTATGACGGTCTGCCAAGCAAAGCCAAGAACATCAGTTGGGAAATCAAACAGGACAAACCTGTGGTCATTTCGGAATTCGGGGCCGACGCGAAATTCGGTTACCACGCTGACAAACTTACGCGCTGGAGCGAGGAATACCAGGAATGGCTGTATCAGGAAACGCTGCCGATGATTTCAAAAATCAAGCAACTCGCAGGTTTTTCACCGTGGATCTTGAAGGATTTCCGTTCGCCACGCCGACAGTTGCCGGGCATTCAGGATGGGTTTAACCGCAAAGGTCTGTTGAGTGACAAAGGCGAGAAAAAGAAGGCGTATTTTGTTTTGCAGGCGTTTTATATGTCGAGACGATAGTGATAGTTCGTTTTTGAACCAATCAAATTTTGGTTAGGCTTTTAACTTATTCTTCGATACTCGCAAATGAATTTTAACCATTAAGAGCATTAAGTTCATTAAGAGTATGATTTATTTCTTAATGAACTTAATGCTCTTAATGGTTTAAAAAAGTCTTTACTTTAGACTGCTCAAACTCTGCTCAATGGTCGCGATTTTAGCGAGCGCATCGGCTTCTTTTTTGCGTTCGTTCGCGATGACGGCCTCAGGCGCGCCGGCCACGAATTTCTCGTTCGACAATTTCGCCTGAACCGATTTCAGGAAACCTTTCGTGTAATTGAGTTCCTCGGTCAATTTCGCTGTTTCGGCCTCGACGTCGATGTCGCCCGTAATAGGTATAAAATATTCGTTCGACTTCACGCGGAACGACAAAGCGCCATCTACTTTTTCCTTCACTTGGCTGCATGAAACGACGTTGCCCAGTTTCATCAGGATCGGATGGAACGTCATCGGCGCATTTTCGTTGTCGAGCACCATGATATCGATTTTCTCATGGTTAGGGATATTTTTGCTTTTGCGGATGCTTCGGATTCCCGAAATCACTTCGGACGTAAACTCGAAATCCGAAATCAACTTCGCGTCGAACGGCTTTTGTTCGGGCCATTTCGAGATGATGAGCGCAGTTTCAGGAGTTCTTTCGGTAATATGTTGCCAGATTTCCTCGGTAAGGAACGGCATGAACGGATGCAATAACTTCATCACATTTTCGAGTGCTTCGATTGCGCTCGCGTATGTTTTGGCATCGATCGGTTGTTGGTAAGCGGGCTTGATCATTTCGAGGAACCACGAACAGAAATCGTCCCAAACGAGTTTATAGATTCCCATGAGCGCGTCGCTCAAACGGTATTTCTCGAAATTATCCTCGATGTCGACAAGCGTCTGTTGCAATTTTGCCTCAAACCATTTTACCGCGATGGCCGAAGATTCGGGCTGTTCGATGCTTTCAACGACTTCCCAGCCTTTCACCAGTCGGAACGCGTTCCAGATTTTGTTGGCGAAACCGCGACCATTGGCGCAAAGTTCCTCGTCGAACATGATGTCGTTTCCTGCAGAAGCTGAAAGCAACAACCCGACGCGAACTCCGTCGGCACCGAACTTCTCGATCAAATCAAGCGGATCGGGCGAATTTCCAAGCGATTTCGACATCTTACGACGCTGCTTATCGCGCACCAATCCCGTCAAATACACGTTGCTGAACGGCTTCTCGCCAGCATATTCGTATCCGGCTATGATCATGCGCGCGACCCAGAAGAATAAGATGTCCGGGCCGGTCACAAGATCATTCGTCGGATAGTAATATTTGAAATCCTTGTTTTCAGGCTCCATGATGCCGCCGAAAACCGCCATCGGCCACAGCCACGACGAAAACCATGTATCGAGTGCGTCGGCGTCCTGACGCAACGTTTCGGCTGTGATTGCAGGATTTTTGCCTTTCGCGAGTTCAAGTGCTTCTTCTTTTGTTTCGGCCACGACGAAATCTTCTTTCCCGTCACCGTAGAAATAGGCCGGGATCTGTTGTCCCCACCAAAGTTGGCGCGAGATGTTCCAATCGCGGATGTTCTCAAGCCAGTGGCGGTACGTATTATCGAATCGCTTCGGATATAATTTTATGTCGTCGGATTCCAAAACCGCCTTGATCGCAGGTTTCACCAAATCTTCCATTTTGAGGAACCATTGATCCGAAAGGCGCGGTTCGATTACGGCTTTCGTGCGTTCAGATCGCCCGACTTTATTCAAGTGCGTTTCTATTTTCGCGAGGTTGCCGAGGCTTTCCAGTTCCGTCGCGATTTCCTCACGTACCACGAAACGATCTTTGCCTTCATACTGCAAACCGAATGAATTCAACGTCGCATTCTCATTGAAGATGTCGATGATTTCAAGGTTGTGCTTCTCTCCGAGCGCCTTGTCGTTCACGTCATGTGCCGGCGTGACTTTCAAACAGCCCGTTCCGAATTCCATGTCGACGTAATCGTCCTCGATGATCGGGATCACGCGATTTGCGATCGGAACTATTGCTTTTCTACCTTTCAAGTGCGAATATCTCTCGTCGTTCGGGTTGATGCAGATCGCCGTATCGCCCAGAATCGTTTCGGGACGCGTCGTGGCGATCGTGATGAATTCCTCAGAACCCTCGATCTTATATTTAAGGAAGTACAGTTTTCCGTTTTGCTCCTCATAGATGACTTCTTCGTCGCTCAACGTCGTTTTGGCTTCGGGATCCCAATTCACCATTCGGTAACCGCGATAGATCAGGCCTTTGTTGTACAGGTCGACGAACGATCGTATCACCGACGCCGACATATCGGGATCCATCGTGAATTTCGTACGGTCCCAATCGCAGGATGCGCCCAACTTTTTGAGCTGGTCGAGGATTACGCCACCGTATTTGTCGGTCCATTCCCAGGCATGTTTCAGGAATTCCTCACGCGAAAGGTCGGCTTTGTTGATGCCTTCATCTTTTAGTTTGGCGACGACTTTGGCTTCGGTCGCGATCGATGCGTGATCGGTTCCGGGAACCCAACAGGCGTTGAAACCTTTCAGGCGAGCGCGTCGGATCAAGACATCCTGGATCGTATTATTGAGCATATGACCCATGTGCAAAACCCCGGTCACGTTCGGCGGCGGGATTACGATCGTATAAGGCGTCCTGTGGTCAGGTTCCGAATGGAAATATCTGTGTTCCATCCAGTAGTCGTACCATTTTTTTTCTATGCTTGCGGGATCGAATTGAGAAGGGATTGACATATTTTTGTAAAAGTAAGGTCTTTAAAATGGCGCGGTTCTTGTAAAAACCGCGTGCGAGCCACAAAAGTAAGGGTTTCCGTGCCTTTTAAAAAATTAAGAAGTAATAATTTGCACGTAACCCAAAACGCTTTATTTTTACGAACCAAATATACATTTACCCATGAAAAAATTATTCTTTTTGCTTGCTGTTGCCGCCACGGGATTTTCATCGATGGCGCAAAAGGGTCCAAAGATCGAATTCATGAATAAAGACAACACGGTCGATTTCGGCACCGTTTCCAAAGAGTCCGACAGCGGCGTCCGCTCGTTCGAATTCAAGAATACGGGCGACGCACCTCTTATCATCACGAACGTGCAATCGACTTGCGGCTGTACCGTCCCGTCAAAACCAACCGAGCCGATCATGCCTGGAAAAACAGGGAAAATCGATGTGAAATACAATATGAATCCCGGCCCGATAAGAAAAACGATCACCGTGGAATCGAATGCGATAAATTACGACGGCGGACGCATCGCTCTCAAGATAAAAGGTGAAGTCATCGTCAAGAAGGAAGAAAATCTTCTCGAGAAGAAAAAGACCAGCCCAATGATGCAGTAACAACAAAGCCTTTCAAATCGAAAGGCTTTTTCTTTATAATAAGGTGCGCAATTTGAATTTTGCCTTTATGAGCTGTCCTTTGCGTTCGACTTCGATCCGGATTTCCCTTCCGACTTCCGATCGCAGAATTTGATTTATTTGCTCGAGCGTGAGTTTGTAAGCGCTTTTCCCATTTATGGTTTTTAAGATGTCGTCTTTCTCGAGTTTCGCTTCGGCAGCAGGAGAATCAGGTCGGACATCTGAAATCTTGAACATCGGCTTGAGCTCGAATTTGTATTGGAAATCGTTTCGGACGCGCTCGAAATTCGAATCCAATTCCACCGCCAAATTCATGCTTGCTCCTTTTTGGACACTTTCCTTTATCCATTGCAGCCCCGCGTGTTCGACGTCGATTCCACTCATATTATAGTGAAATGGCGCGTCGAAATGGTCTCCTTTTTTCAAATACATCATTCGGTTTTGATAGTCGAAAACCACATCGAATCTCTTGAAAATTTCTCCGCCGATCGATCCGACGCGATCGCTCACGATGCTGACATGGCGAATCGAAGTCGAATCCGGAAACGCCGCGATCGGAGTTTCGAAAACAAACCCACCGAGTTCGAATGTGTCGATGCGGCCGCGCTTGCCGTGAATCTCTCCGCTAAAGCCGCGTCCGAGAAAATCGTCGAATGTCTTTTCAGGAATGTCGATGCTGTCTGATTTTTGTTCGAACAGCCAAACCGCGTCACTGTTGCCGATATCCGCCAAAAGTTTCGCGTGGAATCGCTTGCCATTTTGGGCGACTTTTGAAACGATGTAGGGTTTGCGGAATTCGATCGACATGGGAATGCCCGTGAACTTCCTATTGAATTTTTCGCGCGCCTTGTCGGCATTTTGATGCACGATGATCTTTTTGCTGTCGTAGTCGATTTCAACGAGATTGTTCCTGAAAAATTGGTAGCCGATGATCCCGTTTACAGGAATTCCGATGTGAGACGAAAAATTGAAATCCTGGTCAAGCACGATGTAAATATCGTGGTTGTCATCATGAAGATCCTTAAATTCCAATTTGTTCCGACTCGATTTCAATCCTTCGATCGACTCTTCCTTTCCGAGGCCACGCAACCTGATTTTTTCGACATTCTCGAATTGTATGTCGTCGGTCTCCTCCAAACTGAACAAAATCGTTTCCTCGACGCCCGTATCCAAAAGGAAATTCAAATTCACGCCGTTGAGTTTGGCGGGAACGATGATCAGGTTGTTTATAAGTTTAAATGGGATCGTCGTCTTCGATTTGGAAGTAGAGAATTTGAAATTCCCCTGAGATCTCATTGGCAGTATCACCAACAGCAATATAACCGAGACCAAAAATCGAATCATTGACAATTTTTTATAAAGTTACTAAATTAAGCGTATTGAAATTGGGAATTGTTGTGTCGATCGGCAAAATTCCTGCGTCGTACTTCGCAAAAAAATCGGACATTTGCACATCAAAATACTCTACCATGCCAAAAATATCAAACAAAGGGAAACACATGCCCGAATCGCCTATCCGCAAGCTGGTTCCTTATGCCGAAACCGCGAAGAAGAAAGGTCATAAAGTATATCATCTCAACATCGGGCAACCCGATATCAAGACGCCAAAAATCGCGATCGACGCCGTGAAAAACGTCGACATCGAAGTGTTGGAATACAGCCATTCCGCAGGTTTTGAAAGCTATCGCAAGAAGCTCGCGCAGTATTATTCCAACCACGGTTTACCTGTGGATACGGCAAATATCATCATAACGACGGGCGGTTCCGAGGCGTTGCTTTTCGCGATGGGAAGCACGATGGACGAAGGCGACGAAATCATCATTCCCGAACCATTTTATGCGAATTATAACGGTTTTTCGACGGCATCGGGCGTTACGGTCGTTCCTGTAATCTCGGGAATCGAAACAGGTTTTGCGCTTCCTCCTATTTCCGATTTCGAAAAACTCATCACGCCTAAAACAAAGGCAATACTCATTTGCAATCCCGGAAATCCAACGGGTTATCTGTACTCGAAAGAAGAAATGGAGCAGTTGGCGGCGCTCGTCAAAAAGC
The DNA here is from genome assembly GCF_004211145.1 of Flavobacterium sp. Lineage (GTDB taxonomy): Bacteria > Bacteroidota > Bacteroidia > Flavobacteriales > Flavobacteriaceae > Flavobacterium. The sequence continues at coordinate 47,430 of NZ_SEBS01000027.1, forward strand.
ACGATTTATTCCTGATCGCTGACGAAGTCTATCGCGAATTCACATACGACGGCGGCAAGCATTTTTCAGTGTTGAACCTCGAAGGTTTGGAACAACACGCGATCATGATCGACTCGGTTTCCAAGCGTTACAGCATGTGCGGCGCGCGAATCGGATGTATCGTTTCCAAAAATCCTGAAGTTATGGCGACCGCGATGAAATTTGCGCAGGCGCGTTTGAGCCCTCCGACTTTCGCACAGATCGCGAGCGAGGCGGCACTCGATACGCCACAAAGTTATTTCGACGAAGTGATCGCTGAATATGTCGAACGTCGTGACACGCTCGTGGATGAGCTCAACAAGATCGAAGGCGTGACCGTCGCGAAACCGAAAGGCGCTTTCTATTGCATCGCGCGGCTTCCCGTTGCCAACGCCGACGATTTCGCCCAATGGCTTCTGGAATCCTTCGACCACAATGGAGAAACCGTTATGGTTGCTCCTGCGGCCGGCTTCTACTCGACTCCGGGCGTCGGTTTGAACGAAGTGCGAATTGCTTATGTGCTTAAAAAAGAAGATTTGATCCGTTCGGTCGAAATCTTAAAAGAGGCGATCAAACAATACAATTCAAAATAATTTTCAGGAGCTGATCCGGCTGTCCGCTTTTAGCTTTCTCAAAAAATAAGGTTTTGCAAGGCGTCGTTTCGTGGCTTCCTTTGGTCGCCCCAACCGCCGCGCAAAACCTTTATTTTTTCTCAAAAGGCTAGCCGCTCCATCCGGGCTAGACATAAAAAACCGCGACCTTTTTGGGGTCGCGGTTTTTTATGCGGTCTCTTGAAAGAACTTATCGTTTCAAAGAGAAGTGTGATCTGAACTCTTTTATCGCTCCGGTATTCGGATCAGGATACTCGATCATGAACCAGTAATCGGTCGACGGCATCGGGTGTCCGTTGTATGTTCCGTCCCATCCGTCCTGGCCTTCCTTGTTAGGGGCGATCTGCTTGATGAGTTTCCCATAGCGGTCAAAGATATAA
>NZ_SEBS01000074.1 GCF_004211145.1 Flavobacterium sp.
GGCAAGCCTTTCACCCGACGTAAACGATCCGGGTTTTCGGGCAATAACTTTCGATGAGCTCCGAATCGCGTACAGGCAGCAGGTCGAGGCGCTCATCGACGGCGGCGCCGACATTCTTCTTGTCGAAACCATTTTTGACACGCTCAACGCAAAGGCCGCGTTGTTCGCCATCGAAGAAGTCAAAGAAGAGCGCAATCTCGACATTCCGGTCATGGTTTCGGGTACGATTACCGACGCTTCCGGCCGCACGCTTTCAGGGCAGACTGTTGAAGCTTTTCTGATTTCCGTTTCGCACATCGAGCTTTTAAGCGTCGGTTTTAATTGCGCGCTTGGCGCTGACCAGCTAAAGCCCTATCTGAAAAGACTGGCAAGAAACACATCGATGAACATTTCGGCACATCCAAATGCCGGCTTGCCAAACGCATTCGGGCAATATGACCAAACTCCGGAGGAAATGCAGGCGCTGATCCGTGAATATTTACAAGACAATCTCATCAACATCATCGGCGGCTGCTGCGGCACAACGCCCGAACATATTAAGTTGATTGCCGAAGTCGCGGCCGAATTCAGCCCGAGAACTTTAGCGGAAGCAATTGATATTAATCCGAACGTTTAAAAATGTCAGAAACCCAAAATAAAAATCACGAGGCCAAATACCTGAAGCTTTCGGGCCTTGAGCCGCTGATAGTCACGCCCGAAACCAATTTCGTCAACGTCGGCGAACGCACCAATGTTACCGGCTCGCGCAAATTCCTGCGGCTGATCAAAGAAGAGCGTTACGAGGAAGCGCTTGACATCGCCCGCGGACAGGTCGAAGGCGGAGCGCAGATCATCGATATCAACATGGACGAAGGCATGCTCGACGGCGTTCACGCCATGACGACATTCCTGAATATGATCGCTTCCGAGCCTGATATTTCACGCGTTCCGGTAATGATCGATTCGTCCAAATGGGAAATCATCGAAGCCGGACTGAAGGTCGCGCAGGGCAAAAGCGTCGTGAATTCGATTTCACTAAAGGAAGGCGAAGCGGCTTTCATCGATCACGCAAAAAAAGTAAAGCGTTACGGAGCGGCAGTCATCGTAATGGCGTTTGATGAAGCCGGCCAGGCCGACACTTATGAGCGGCGCATCGAAATCTGCGCAAGGTCTTACGACATTTTGGTCAATCAGGTGAAGTTTCCGGCAGAAGATATTATTTTCGATCCCAACATTTTTCCCGTCGCCACCGGAATGGACGAGCACAAGCTCAACGCGCTCGATTTTTTCCGCGCCACAAAATGGATCCGCGAAAACCTGCCTTACGTGAATGTTTCGGGCGGCGTCAGCAACGTTTCGTTCTCGTTTCGAGGCAACGACAAAGTGCGCGAGGCAATGCATTCGGCATTTCTTTACCACGCAATAAAACACGGTATGACGATGGGAATCGTCAATCCTGAAATGCTCGAGGTCTACGACGAAATTCCAAAGGATCTGCTTGAGCACGTCGAAGATGTCCTTTTGAACAGGCGTGAAGACGCTACCGAAAGACTGCTCGACTTCGCGGAAAGCTTTAAAGGCGACAAAAAAAACATCGAAAAAGAAGCGCAGGAGTGGCGTTCACATCCGTTACAGCAGCGGTTGACGCACGCTTTGGTAAAAGGCGTCGATGAATTCATCGAAACAGATGTGGAAGAAGCGCGCCAATCCGTTTCAAAGCCGATTGAAGTCATCGAGCAGCATCTGATGAACGGCATGAACGTCGTTGGCGATTTGTTCGGAAGCGGGAAAATGTTCCTGCCGCAGGTTGTAAAATCGGCGCGGGTCATGAAAAAAGCCGTGGCTTATCTTCTTCCATTTATCGAAGCCGAAAAGAACGGACGCGTGCAAAGCGCCGGGAAAATATTGATGGCCACGGTAAAAGGCGATGTTCACGACATCGGGAAAAACATCGTTTCGGTTGTTCTGGGCTGCAACAATTACGAGATCATCGATTTGGGTGTTATGGTTCCGCCTGAGAAAATCATCGAAGCCGCAATACGGGAAAACGTCGACATCATCGGATTGTCGGGATTGATCACGCCATCGCTCGACGAAATGGTTTACCTCGCCGCCGAACTCGACAAATTGAATGTAAAAATCCCGGTGATGATTGGCGGAGCAACAACTTCGAGAGCGCACACGGCGGTTAAAATCGCGCCTGCTTACAGCGAAACTGTCGTACATGTAAACGATGCATCTCGTGCTGTGACGGTTGCCGGAAATCTACTGAACGCAAATAAAGAACAATATTCGAAAGACCTTCGGCTTGAATATGATGAGTTGCGCGAAGGCTATCTCAACCGCGCAAGAGAGAAAAATTTCCTAACCATTGAACAGGCGCGGGAAAACAAGCTTCGGCTGGAATTCAATCCGGTAAAGCCGAAAAATATCGGAACGCAAACGGTCGAAGTCGATATTGAAACACTGATTCCGTACGTTGATTGGACGCCGTATTTCAGGACTTGGGAACTGCACGGAAAATATCCGGCGATTTTGGTCGACGATATCGTCGGCGAGCAGGCCGCTTCGGTTTTTAACGATGCGCTGGACATGCTCAATGTGATTGTTAATGAAAAAAAGTTCACCGCCAAAGGAGTTTACGGGATTTTCGCTGCCAATACGATCAATGACGACGACATCGAAGTGACTGATGCAAACGGAAATACAGTTGCCAAA
>NZ_SEBS01000075.1 GCF_004211145.1 Flavobacterium sp.
AGGCAAAACCACGATGCTCGTCATCAATACGATCCAGAAATTATCGAAAGCAGAAGGCGAAAGCACTCGTGCGCTGCTGATCGTAGAATCGAAGGAAAAAATGGTCGAAATGGTCGATCTATTTCAGGTTTACGGCAAATACACTGATCTGCGCGTTCACATCGGCAGTAAAAGACCGCGCGGGAAAATTTGAAGCCGCTGACGGCGGAACGATTTTCCTCGATGAAGTAGGCGACATGAGCTTGTCGGCGCAGGCCAAAGTATTACGCGTTTTGCAGGAAAACATGATACAGCGCGTTGGCGCCGACAAAGACATTAAAGTCGATGTGCGTGTCGTTGCGGCAACAAATAAGGATTTGAAGACCGAGATCGCCGAAGGCCGTTTCCGCGAGGATTTGTACCACAGGCTCGCGGTAATCCTGATCAAAGTCCCGGCGCTGAACGACCGCCGCGAAGACATTCCGCTTTTGATCGAGCATTTCACCGAAAAGATCGCATCAGAACACGGAAACACGCCCAAAAAGTTTGCGCCGGCCGCGATAAAGCTGCTCCAGGAATACGACTGGACGGGTAATATTCGCGAACTTCGCAACGTCGTTGAAAGGCTGATCATTTTAGGCGGCGCAGAAATATCTGAAAACGACGTAAAGCTGTTTGCCAGCAAATAACAGCGAACCCTAGAACAATCTAAATGAACCTGAAAAAAATAAATCCGAGCCTGCAGAAATCGCTTGTCGAAAATGACCTTCTCGAGCCTGTCGAATTATTAGCCGAAACATTCTCAGCCATAAAAAGCGGCGGCGATTGCTATATTGTTGCTCCGTCGGGTTCAGGCAAAACCACGATGCTCGTCATCAATACGATCCAGAAATTATCGAAAGCAGAAGGCGAAAGCACTCGTGCGCTGCTGATCGTAGAATCGAAGGAAAAAATGCTCGAAATGGTCGATCTATTTCAGGTTTATGGCAAATACACTGATCTGCGCGTTCACGGAACCAACGACAAAACCGATATAGACAACGACAAAAACCTGATCTCGCTCGGGATTGACGTCTTAATCGGGACGCCAAATAAGATCAACGCACTTTTTTCGGGCGCAGGCTTTAATATGAATACGGTGCGTTTGTTCATCGTGGACGACGCCGACAAGGTTTTCGCAAACCGCTCCGAAACTATTGTGATGCGGCTTGCGCAAAGCATCAAATCGACCCAATATATTTTTACGGTTACCGACGAAACCGAAAAAACCGAATCTGTCGCCGACAAAGTAATGGACGAGCCGACTTGGTTTGATTTTTACCCGAACGACGATGAAGACGACGATTGAATCTGAAAGGCTTGTGTTTCGTGAGCTCCGGCCGTCGGATGACGGCGCGATGTTCGCGCTTGACTCCGATCCCGATGTGATGCGCTATCTCGGGGTGAAACCGCTGGAAAGCATCGAGCAGACGCGTGAAATCATAAAAAACATCAACCAGCAATACCTTGATTACGGCATCGGGCGCTGGGCTGCGATATTAAAAGATTCAAATACTTTTATCGGTTGGGCCGGACTAAAATTCATCAGACAGCTCAACGGCGTCGAAAACACCTACGATCTCGGTTACCGTTTCCTGAAGCCATATTGGGGAAAAGGCTACGGCCATGAATCGGCGAAAGCGTTCATCGACTTTGGATTTGATGAAATGAGATTGCCGCGAATCACAGCCTACGTCGATGTAAACAACTCCGCATCGATACGAATCCTTGAAAAATGCGGGCTGAAATTCGTCAACAATTTCATGGACGAAGGCGATTTGTGCGCGTGGTATGAAATCGACAATCAGCATCTTTAAATTCCTCTGCGAAATTCAGGCTAATAATTGCACGTTGTAACCGCGAATTGTCAATTCTGGACTATCTTTGCGCCTTTAAAAAAGAAATTTTCTCGGGCCACAGCTTTATGCCGATGAAAAACCACTACAATTTATGATCACAATCAACGATATTGCCGTCGAATTTGGCGGCACGACTTTATTCAGCGACGTTTCTTTCGCCATCAATGAAACCGATAAAATTGCCTTAATGGGGAAAAACGGCGCCGGAAAATCGACGCTATTGAAAATCATCGCGGGCGCAAGCAAGCCGTCGCGAGGCGTTGTTTCTGCGCCAAAAGAAGCTGTAATCGCATATCTTCCGCAGCATTTATTGACAAAAGACGACACGACGGTTTTTGAGGAAACGTCAAAAGCTTTCGCCGATATTTTCAAGATGAAGTCTGACATCGACGCGCTGAACGAAGAGCTGACTGTCCGCACCGATTATGAAAGTGACGCTTACATGAAATTGATCGAGCGCGTATCGGATTTGAGCGAGCGTTTTTATGCGATCGAGGAAATCAACTACGAGGAAGAAGTTGAAAAAATATTGATCGGACTTGGGTTTGTCCGTGAAGATTTCACGCGCTCGACTTCGGAATTTTCCGGCGGATGGCGAATGCGCATCGAACTTGCTAAAATCCTTCTGCAAAAGCCCGACCTGATTCTCCTCGATGAGCCTACGAACCACATGGATATCGAATCGATCCAGTGGCTTGAGGATTTCCTGCTGAATTCTGCAAAGGCTGTTGTTGTGATTTCTCATGACCGCGCGTTCGTTGACAACATCACAA
>NZ_SEBS01000002.1 GCF_004211145.1 Flavobacterium sp.
GTTATGCGCTCGGCGTCGACATCACGGCGCATCTGGCAGCGATCGACAACGGTTTGCAGACTATCGGCATTCTCGCTCATGGACTGAACCAGATTTATCCGAAATCGCACAGGAAATACGCCGAGGCCATGCGCGAAAACGGTGGTTTCATGACCGAATTCCAAACGCGTGCGATTCCCGAACAGGTGAATTTCGTACGTCGGAACCGGATCGTCGCGGGCATGAGCGAAGCCACGATCATCATCGAATCGGCCGACAAAGGCGGATCGCTTATCACGGCCAACATCGCCAACGACTACAACCGCGAAGTGTTTGCGGTACCTGGCCGCGCGACCGACAAATACAGCGAAGGCTGCAATCGGCTGATCAAGACCCAACGCGCACATTTGCTGGGCAGCGCCGCCGATCTCGTCTATATGTTGAATTGGGATTTGAAGACCGAAGCCAAATCGGTGCAGAAAAAGCTGTTCGTTTCCTTATCGGACGAACAACAAAAAATCTATGATTTCCTAATCGCGACGGGACGCGAATCGCTCGACACGGTAGCGCTCGAATGCAATTTCCCGATTTTCAGGATGTCGTCGCTGCTGTTGGAAATGGAACTCAAAGGCGTGATCCGGCCGTTGCCCGGAAAGATGTTCGAGGCGATCTGACTATTTTTCGTACCCCAGTTTGAATCGGACTTTGTCCAAAACGCCGTTCGCGACTATTTTCGCCTTCGCGGCACCGAGTTTCAGCAAACGATCGACTTCCTCGCGATTGTTGATGTAATGGTTGTAACGTTCGCGCGTTTCCTTGAATTTTTCGAGGATAAGTTCGAACAGCAATTGCTTGGCGTGCCCGTAACCGAAATCGCGGTTGGCGTTTTCATATTTCACGCGCATTTCAGCGGTTTGTTCCTTCGATGCCAATAATTGGTAGATTGCGAAAATCTTGCACGTGTCCGGATTTTTCGGGTCTTCCAATGGCGTGCTGTCGGTTTCGATCGACATGACTTGCTTGCGCAGCGCTTTGTCGTCGAGGAAAATATTGATGATGTTGTTGGCCGACTTGCTCATCTTGCCGCCGTTGGTTCCGGGAACGAGTTTGGTTTCCTCGTGCGTGAACGGTTCGGGCAAGACGAAAGTTTCGCCCATTTGATGGTTGAATCTAGCGGCTACATCACGCGTGATTTCGATGTGTTGCAACTGGTCTTTGCCCACGGGAACGAATTCGGCGTCATATAATAAAATATCGGCGGCCATTAGCATCGGATATGAAAATAATCCGGCGTTCACATCGGCCAGACGATCCGATTTGTCTTTGAACGAATGCGCCAACGTCAAACGCTGGTACGGGAAGAAACAGCTCAAATACCACGAAAGCTCAGCGGTTTCGGTAACATCCGACTGTCGGTAAAAAACGACCTTCTCAACATCGAGTCCGCAAGCGAGCCAAGCCGAAGCCGTGCTGTATGTGTTGTCGCGCAGGGTTTCACCGTCCTTGATTTGCGTGATCGAGTGCAGATCGGCGATGAAAAGGAAAGACTGGTTTTCCGGTTTGTTCGAAAGTTCGATCGCTGGCAGGATCGCTCCGAGCAAATTCCCAAGATGCGGCGTTCCGGTACTTTGAATTCCCGTAAGTATTTTGGCCATGGCGTTTGATTTTATTTTGATCCGACCAAGCGTTCTCGATCGGATGGCCGCAAAGTTAATCGTTTTGTGAAATGTAACCGCGATTCCTTACTTTTGAAAAGATGAAATTCCTCAAAATTATTTTCTGGCTGTTGTGGCGTATTTGGTTTTATATCCTGATGGCCATTCCGATATTGGCGTTGCTGCCGTTTCTGGTCATCTCGATCGCAAAGGAAAAATGGTATCCGTACTTTTTCATCATGGCGCGGTTGTGGGCGAAATTCATTCTGTTCGGAATGGGATTCTGGTATAAGCTGGAAAAGGAAGACGAACCCGAACCCGGGAAAAGCTACATGTTCGTGGCCAATCACACGTCGATGGCCGACATCATGCTCATGCTCGCCGTTGTTCGCAATCCGTTCGTATTCGTCGGGAAAAAGGAATTGGTAAAAATTCCGTTGTTCGGATTTTTCTATAAACGGACATGTATTTTGGTCGACCGAAGCAGCCCGAAAAGCCGCAAGGAAGTTTTCGAACGCGCCCAGAAAAGAATCAACCAGGGTTTGAGCATCTGTATTTTTCCGGAAGGCGGCGTGCCGAGCGATGAATCGGTGCTGCTCGATGAATTCAAGGACGGCGCTTTTAGATTGGCGATCGAACATCATCTGCCGGTTTTCCCGATTACGTTCCACGACAACAAAAAGCGTTTCTCGTTTACGTTTCTGAGCGGAAGCCCGGGATTGATGCGCGTCAAATTGCACCACGAAATCCCAACGATTGATAGGTCGGACGAGAACAAGAAAGACATAAAAGATTTGCGAAACGAGACGCGAACCATTATCTACCACGAATTGCTGTCGGGCAAGAAATAAAAAAAAGAGCACTTGGCCGAGTGCTCTTTTAAAGTTATCATCCTGGGACGAATAACAACCTAACTAAATTGTAACCAACTAACTATCTTTAAAAACGGTAGTTCAGGCCTGTGTAAACCCCAAAAAAGTAAGGTTTGAAATTCCCTGAATCACTGAATGTGTTGATCTGGTATTTGAACATCGGCTCGAGTTTGAACTGGAGCGCTTTCAAAATATTGTATTTCATTCCAAGCCCGACGTTCGTGCTGAAATGCATGTCATTTAAATTGTTGGCTTTGCCGATTTCCATTTCGGTCGACGATGAAACTACCGAAACCTCATTCTGGTTCAGGAACAACGTACTGAAACCTCCGATTACTTCAACTCCGAAACGTCTGTCGATCACTTTATACGCAAGTTCGACCGGAACTTCGATATAACCCGTTTTCTGGTTCAGGCTGCCGTCGAACTGAGGCGTGATGTTTCCATTCAACCCCAACTCGGGCGCGGCGTTGACAACCGACGGATCTCTTTTGGATTGAATATCCAATAACGATCCCTGAACATTCGTCTTGACGTGCTCGAGCCGGCGCGCATTGCCTGCTTGGTTGAACACGACGTCTTTGGTGTCGTATTCGAACGACATCGAATTCACGCCCGCGCGAACCGACAATCTTTTGCTGACCGCGTAACTCAAACCGACTCCGTAAGAAAGTTTGGTCTTGTAATCTTTTTCATTGTTTGCAAAACGGGAATCAATCGGGGAACCTTCACTTGTTGAACTTAAATAAATAGGGGCAACATTCGTTGTGACTTGCCACCTATCTATTTTAGGTTCGTTTTGGGTAACTGACTTGTTTTCTTTTTCATTTTTTAGCAATTCTTCCAGTGCATTGGGTTCTTCTACCGTAGCAATAGCAGTAGAGTCCTTTTTTGTATCATCGGTTTTGGCGGTGATAGCTTGGGTCGAAGTTGTTTTTGTTTCAGTTACTTCAGGGTTGTTGTGTTGTTGGGGTTTACCCGATTGGTTGTTCTCGTTTTGTGCAATTTGATTTTGTTTACTTACGTTGTTTTCGTTCTTAAGGTTTTGATTAGTAGTTGTTTCGTTGTTGTTATTCGTCGATTTTCCTTTTTTATTCGGATCAGATGTCGTGGCGTAACGCGAATCGTTTTCTTTACCCGAAACAGAACCATTTTCATTTCCGATCGACACGTTGTTTTTAGACGTAGCGTTTTTGCCGGATTTTTTATTATCTGACGTCGTAGCGTAACGAGAATCGTTTGCCGGTGAATTCGTTCCATCGTTCGCAACTCCTGAAACATTGGCTTTTGATGAAGCTTTTTGCCCGGATTTTTTTCCTTTGCCTGTTGTCGTGGCGTAACGCGATTCGTTTTCCTCTCTTGACGATTTCGCATCGTCGTTCGCAACGCTTTGAACCTTTTTAGAACCGTTTTTCGCGCCCGACTTGTTCGATTGTTTTCCAGCCACGCCTTGATTCGCGTTTTGTGGGAAATCCGTTGCTTTATTGGCGCGCTCGTTCAGGTTTTTTGATTTCCGATTAGCGATCGTCGATCCGTTGCCGGTGTTTGGATCACCTTCAGATGTCGCGATTTTGGAACCATCCGTATTTGATTTTTCGACTCCGGAATTTGTTACGGCTTCGTTGTTTTTCGGCGTTCCGTTCAATCCGTTCGAAGGCGTTCCTATTTGATTTCCAGTGGTAGTATCGCCTTTCGTATTGTTTTCAGGAGCTGAAACAACCGGTGTCGCGTTCATATTTTTCGGGTCGTTATTGCCCATGTTGAATGCTATCAGTAAACCAATGAGCAACACGGCGGCAACTCCCGCGAATTGGAACCAAAATGGAATGATCTTGCGATCTTTTTTCTCCTCAAGCCTTGCTTCTATGTATGACCACGTTTCATCAGAGGGTTCAACTTCAAAATCTTTGAACTTCTCTTGAAAAAGGCGGTCGATATGCTTCTTCTCGCTCATTTCGCAGAGGGTAATTTTTGTGTATTGTTATAATTGTCAATCTTGTCTTTCAAAATCATTCGGGCGCGTGCCAAATTTGACTTTGACGTTCCGGTCGTGATGCTTAGCATTTCTGAAATTTCTTTGTGCGGATAACCGTCAATCACATACAGGTTAAACACCAACCGATAACGATCGGGTAATTCCTGTATGATTCCCATCAGATAATCCAACGGAATCGCGTCGTCGTCTATCTCTACCTCGACATCGTGATCAGCGACGTCCCTATCTACCATGTCCAAAAACGTGACGTTTCTGTATTGTTGCAGCACGTTGTTGATCATGATGCGCTTCATCCAGCCTTCAAAAGAACCTTTAAAATTGTATTGCCCGATTTTATTGAAAATGATGATAAAGCCGTCCTGGAAGTTGTCTTCCGCTTCAGCGTAATTTCGGGAATACTTCAGGCAAACCGCGAAAAGCTTCGATTTGTACAATCGATATAACTGTTCTTGTGCTTTCCTGTCGTTATTCCTGCAATCATCTATGAGCTGTTCTAAACTCAAAATTCGGGCGTCTTTAACGTTATTCTACAATTACTTCATATTCCAGATACTCAGGCGCTCCTGTTTCATTATTTCCTTTCCAGAATTTGAAAAGGTAATCGCCGGGCACGTCAGGCGTGAATTGATACGGCACAACATAAATATTTTCAGAGTCGTCCATACAATTCCCTTGATCGAACTTTAGCGCCCGGACTGCAACGATTTGCGCAGATCCGTCAGAATTATTGTAGAAACCGTTAAAGATATGGCAATCAGTCGGTCTCCTGTAGCCTACTTGGAATGTAGTGGTTTGTCCCGCATACATCGACGTTGGCGCTTCTACACTCTCAACCGGCAATAAAAACTCGGTTGACTCCGGCTTGCTGTCCACGCTGCAAGAGAAAATGGAGAAAGCCAATACCAAAAAGAACAACAGTTTTCTCATTCTAATTTTTACTAAACTTTTCATAGGATGCAATATGTTTAAAATGGTTGCGTCATATTTAAAAAATAAAAGCCCTTGCGGGCCTTTTTATCATTTGTTTTGTTCCTTGATCTTAGTTTTGATCTTTTGTTCGAGTTCGTCGGCCAGTTCAGGATTGTCTTTTATCATGACTTTCACGGCGTCACGACCTTGACCTAGTTTGGTGTCGCCATAGCTGAACCACGATCCGGATTTCTTCACGATTTCAAACTCGACGGCCAAATCCAGGATTTCACCGGTTTTCGAAACGCCTTCTCCATACATGATGTCGAACTCCGCGAAACGGAAAGGCGGCGCCACTTTATTCTTAACGACCTTCACTTTCGTGCGGTTTCCGATTACGTTGTCGCCATCTTTGATTTGTGTCTGGCGACGGATGTCAAGGCGAACCGACGCGTAAAATTTCAACGCATTTCCACCCGTAGTCGTCTCAGGATTTCCGAACATCACGCCGATTTTTTCACGCAACTGGTTGATGAAGAAAACCGTACAGTTCGTCTTGCTGATCGTAGCCGTAAGTTTTCGCAATGCCTGCGACATCAAACGCGCGTGCAGACCCATTTTCGAGTCGCCCATTTCACCTTCGATCTCACTTTTTGGCGTGAGTGCGGCAACCGAGTCGATCACGACAATGTCGATCGCTCCTGATCGGATAAGATTTTCAGCGATCTCAAGCGCCTGTTCCCCGTTGTCGGGTTGCGAGATAATCAAATCGTCTATGTTGACGCCGAGTTTGTCGGCATAATTACGGTCGAATGCGTGTTCAGCATCGATAAATGCAGCGATTCCACCTGCTTTTTGGGCTTCGGCGATCGCGTGTAGTGTAAGTGTGGTTTTACCTGAAGATTCAGGCCCGTAAATCTCGATGATACGGCCTTTCGGATAACCATTAACGCCAAGCGCAAGGTCAAGCCCGAGCGATCCCGACGATATCGTTTCAACTTCTTCGACGGCTTTGTCGCCCATTTTCATGACCGTTCCCTTGCCGTATGTTTTATCAAGTTTGTCTAATGTTAATTGCAGTGCTTTTAGTTTGGCTTCTTTCTCTGAACTCATTTTTTCGGCTTCTTAACGTTAATAAATTTCGGTAAATGTACTCTTTTTTTGGATGTGGATTCCGTCCCGATTCTATCTTTTTCCACACCTGAAACAGTAAAAACAACCCGCTGGCTTTATGGCTTATAATGAGTTGATTGGCGTTGATTGCAGGTTGTTTTCAGTTGTTTCGTAACAGGTTAAAAGTATCATATCCTGAGCGTTCCAAAATATATGTTTCCTACACTTATTGTTAAATGGTGTTTTACGCCCAAATCGTGGGAATTTCGTAAACGGTTACACAATTAATTTGCGTACTTTTGGCGGGATTTACTAAAGGCATGGAGAAAATTATTTCGTATCCTATATCGATAGTTTACTATTTCTTTTTCGGGCTTTGCCTGTTGGTCTTTCATCCCGTACAGTGGATTTGCCTGAATGTTTTCGGATATCAGGCGCATAAAAAAAGTGTCGACTACCTGAATTTGTGCCTCAAGTCGTGCACACATATTTTAGGGACGCGATACACGGTCACGGGTCGTGAGAAATTGCCCAAAGGCGTTCCCGTGATCATCGTGGCGAACCATCAAAGTTTGTACGACGTGATTTCGATCATTTGGTTTCTCAGGCGATGCCATCCGAAATTCGTCTCCAAGCAAGAACTCGGCAAAGGAATCCCAAGCGTTTCCTACAACCTGCGTCATGGCGGTTCGGTTTTGATCGACAGGAAAGATCCGCGACAGGCGCTTCCGGTGATCAAGAAACTCGGCGATTATATACAGGCCCATAAACGAGGCGCGGTGATTTTCCCTGAAGGCACACGCAGCAAAACAGGAAAGCCGAAGGAATTCGCCCAAACGGGTTTAAAAATATTATGCAAAGCGGCTCCGTCGGCTTACGTCGTGCCGGTTACGATAAACAATTCATGGAAGATGGTCAAATTTGGCTTCTTCCCGCTCGGGTTGGGCAACCACCTGAAATTCACGGTCCACGAACCAATCGCTGTTTCAGGAAATTCCTTCGAGGAAATCATGGAATACACTGAGAAAACCGTCGTCGGGTCGATTAATTATTAAATGCCACAAAATGTCAACAAAGAACGTTCGACTTGAAGTAATGCAGTTCCTCGAAAAGGACATCGATGTATTGGTAGACCAATATTTGATTCCTGTCGAGAAAATCTGGCAACCTTCGACTTTCCTTCCAAATTCCGAAGGCGACAACTTTTTCGAAGAAGTAAAAGAATTGCGTGAGATCGCAAAAGAACTTCCATATGATTTCTGGATCGTGCTCATCGGCGATATGATTACCGAGGAAGCGCTTCCAACCTACGAATCGTGGTTAATGGACGTCGATGGCGTCGGACAGGTCGAACGCAACGGTTGGTCAAAATGGGTGCGTCAATGGACGTCTGAAGAAAACCGCCACGGTGACCTGCTCAATAAATATCTGTACTTGTCAGGCCGCGTGAACATGCACGAGATCGAAATGAGCACGCAGCATCTGATCGCCGACGGTTTCGACATCGGCACCGACCGCGATCCATACAAAAACTTCGTCTACACCAGTTTCCAGGAATTGGCGACTTACGTTTCCCACAACCGCGTTTCCCAATTGGCGAAACAATACGGCGCGAAAGACCTTTCTAAAATGTGCAAGATGATTGCGGGCGATGAAATGCGTCACCATCATGCATACAGTGATTTCGTGGACCGAATCTTCAAAGTCGACCCAAGTGAAATGATGCTCGCCTTCCAACACATGATGAAATTGAAAATAGTGATGCCGGCGCACTTCCTTCGTGAATCGGGCGACAAGATTAGTTCGGCATTCGAACATTTCTCAGATTCGGCACAACGAATCGGCGTTTATACCGCGGCCGATTACGTCGATATCCTGCAGAAACTGATCGAGCGCTGGAACATCGGAACCATCACTAATTTGACCGATGAAGCTGAGAAAGCACGCGATTTCCTGATGAAACTTCCCGCGCGTATGGCCAGGATTTCAGAACGACTCGTGATCCCGCAGGAATCACACATCTTCAAATGGGTCGAACCGGCTCGCATCAAGATCTGATGGAAAACCTGATTCCGGATACGATCGCATTCGTGAAAGAACAGTTGAAAGATGCCGAGGGCGGACACGACTGGTTTCACATCGAACGCGTCTGGAAAAATACGTTATTGATAGCCGAAACTGAAAACTGCGATTTGATCGTTGCCCAACTCGGCGCGTTATTGCACGACATCGCCGACAGTAAATTCCACGACGGAGACGAAACCGTCGGCCCGAAAGTCGCCCGCGAATTCCTCGAAGGCAAAAATGTGGATGAGCAGACGATTGTTCACGTGATCGCCATCATCGACAATATTTCGTTCAAGGGCGGAAATTTCGAAAAAGCATTTACGTCCAAGGAACTCCGAATCGTTCAGGACGCCGACCGTTTGGATGCTTTGGGCGCAATCGGGATCGCACGCGCGTTCAATTATGGAGGTTTCAAGAATCGGGCGCTTTATGATCCTGAAATCAAGCCGAACCGCAATATGTCGAAGGAAGAATACAAGAAAACGACCGCGCCAACGATCAATCATTTCTACGAAAAACTGTTGCTGTTAAAGGATCTGATGAATACCGAAACCGCAAAGCGCATCGCCGGATCGCGACACGATTTCATGGAAGATTTCCTCACGCAGTTTTATTCGGAATGGGACGGACGCGCCTGATTTGATTTTCGAATTAACAAAATAGGCAGGAAATGTGTACTTGACAAAGTAACGATTTTCGTTTTTTGCAACAGACCTAACAGGTTTTCAAAACCTGTTAGGTCTGTTGCAAAAAACGAAAAATTCAATTAAAATTTACTGCCAGGTTTCCTCCAACTTTTCATCCTCTACGAAAAAATTACCGCGCAAGAATTTTTTCAAAATTTTAATCCGAATGCGACGGACGCTTATAATTGCGACCGATTTCTCTTCGTTCTACCCACTTTTTATTCACCGACGGAAAATCGGCTAATTCCTTGCTCAGCGGAATTCCCAGCATTTTACTTTCCTCGATTACCCAATCGGCCATCGAGTGCAAGACCGTTTGGAGCCGCAATCCGGATTCGCTTAGTTTATAACGCACGACTGGCGGCACAACGGGTTCGGCAGTACGAACGATCAAGTTTTCGGCTTCGAGTTGCTTCAAACTTTGGATGAGCATTTTCTCGGTAATCGTCGGGATTGAACGCCTCAGTTCGCCATACCGTTTCTCTCCTTGCATCAACTGGAACAAAATAATCGGTTTCCAATAACCGCCAATCTTGTCCATCACGTACGTCACGGGACATTCTATCATCGCTGCCGCCTTGTTTTCCTGGATTACCGATGTTTCCTTAATTGCTGCCATAACTACACACTATAGGGTAAGTACTTGTATAAAAGTAAGTACAAAGATAACTTTGTTCACGAATTAAAAAACACTTCACCATGAAAATTACAGTAACAGGTTCTTTGGGAAATATCAGCAAGCCGCTCGTTGCACAATTGGTCGGGAAAGGGAATGACGTGATCGTCGTGAGCCGTTCGCGCGATAAGATTTCCGAAATCGAAAAACTCGGTGCGAAAGCCGCCATCGGAAATACTACCGACGAAGATTTCCTAATCAAAACGTTCACCGGAAGCGATGTCGTCTATCTAATGATTCCGCCCGATTATCAAGCGCAAGACATGACGGCCTACATCGCCGATTCAGGCAAACGGTATGCCGACGCGATCCAAGAATCAGCCGTCAAAAGAATCGTCGTCCTAAGCAGCATGGGCGCACATTTACCATTGGGAAGCGGGCCGTTGAGCGCGTTGGCTCTCGCTGAAGAACACTATGCAAAACTCGAAAACGTCGATATCACATATCTGCGTCCGGGCGGATTCTACACCAATTATCTAGCGACGATCGGTCTGATAAAACACGCGGGAATAATCGGAGACAACACCGCGCCCGATTCTCGATTCCTGATCACTCATCCGGCCGATATCGCCGATCAAGCTGCCGACGCGATCCTGAATCCGAACGTACAAAGGCAAAACCGCTTCATCATCAGCGCCGAGATCACGAACAATGAAATCGCATCGATCTTGGGAACCGCGATTGGAAAACCCGATCTGCAATGGGTACGATTTGAAAATGATCAATACAGTGACGGCTTGCTCCAAAACGGATTCTCAGAAAGCGCCGCCCAATCGTTTATCGAAATGGGAGAAGCGTTCCGCGAAGGCCGAGCCTGGGAACAAGTCGACCAGCAACCTGAAAATGTCGTGAAAGGGAAGCGTTCTTTCGAGGATTTCGCGAAAGACGTGTTTGCGCCGGCGTTCAATCAATAAGATGGGAAACGTCGTTTGACGCGTAGAGATACGATAAATTATCGCCTTGCCCGCCCATCGCGTTGTGGCTGGCGACTGAAATCTTGAGCTCGGCGACTGCGAAGTTTCCGGGCTCAACTTGCGTAATGTTGAAGTTGTTTTGCCTGAACCACGTCACGATTTCGTGCATCGGCTGGTCTTGATAAAATCTGAAATCGTGGATCGAGACCGCGATTCCTTCATGCATTTCAAACTCGGTAAGCGCATTTTTTTTGTCGTAACTCAGGAAAATGGAGTCGCCCGCGCTTGCCAAACCTGAATAAATGTCGCGGTTTTGGCTAAAGTCGAAATCGTCGTCCTCATCGTCGAACAAATCGCTGAGATCGAACGTCGTGTTGTCTTCCTCGAACGAAACCTTGAGCAGTTCGCGCACCTGGTCGCGGTTCATTCCCCAAGTGATCGTCGCGTCGTTGATCGAAAGTCCGAGATTGGGTTGATAAATTATGTCCATGGTTTCCTACTTTGAGTGAACATAAATTTACGCCATTATCGGGTTACGAACAGTTAAGATTCAAAACTTAACATTTGAAGTCAACTGACCGACATCGTGAGCATCGCGTATTCCTTCCAAATTCCGTCGTCTTTCACGTATATTGAGAATCCGCCGCCGCCACTCAATGGTTTGCCCGACGTTCCTTTATAGAAAATACCGACGGTGTTGTTTTTAAGGAAAACGGGTTTTGAGACGTGATCCAAAACAGGGCCGTAATTTTTCTTGAAATACTCGTACCCTTTGTCTTTGTCGAGAAAAATGGAGTCCATTTCCTGTTCGCTCACCAAACGTGAGTTCTTGATCAGTCCTTTCGACCAGTTCTTGTTCTTGTTCGCTTGCGCCAATTCCGAAATCACGAAGTCGATCTCGGCCGCACTCAACGTAATGGTTTCAGGCGCCGACGCATTGCCGCGCCATTTCCCATAATCGGGGCGACGAGACGTTTTGCGTTTGGTCAACATCTTTTTGAATTCCTTCAAATCGTTGACGACATGTTCCGAATAGACGATCTTATCAGCGCGATATTTGAAAATCTGAGCGAAGAATTGCTGCTGCGTTTTCGTTTGCGCCGACATGGAAATCCCGACGCAAAACAAAACCGAAAACAACATTTTCCTCATCGCGATTTTTTTAACGTCCCGGGAAAACCGGCTTTCTCTTTTCAAGAAACGCCGTCGTTCCTTCTTTGAAATCTTCAGTTCCGAAGCAATAGCCGAAAGCTCGGATCTCAGCCTGGAAACCGTTCGCGTCCATGTCGAAACCGGCGTTCACGACCTCGATCGCTTTTGAAACCGCAACCGGAGAATTCTTAGAAATTTTCGTCGCGAGTTCATTCGCCAACGGCAACAGTTCTTGCTGAGGTACGACGTGGTTGACCAAACCCCAGGTCTTCGCGTCCTCGGCGGTCAACATAGAGGCCGACAAAATCATTTCGAGGGCTTTCCCTTTTCCGACAAGTTGCGGCAAACGCTGCGTTCCGCCATAACCTGGAATCACGCCCAAAGTGACCTCAGGCAATCCCATTTTCGCGTTGTCGGATGCGATCCTGAAATGGCACGCCATCGCGAGTTCCAAACCGCCGCCGAGCGCGAATCCGTTCACGGCCGCGATTACGGGTTTTCTCAAATTTTCGATGAAATTAAAAAGGATGTCGTGTCCTGTTGCCGCCAAAGCCGCACCTTGTTCGTCGTCGAAATCAGCGAATTCCGAGATATCGGCTCCAGCTACGAACGCTTTTTCGCCGCTTCCGGTCAAGATGATCACGCCGACTTCTCCGTCAGCTTCAAGGTCGGTGAAAACTTGGTTGAGCTCTTTTATCGTGGCCTTGTTGAGCGCATTTAGTTTCGCGGGGCGATTGATGGTTACCGTCGCGATTCTTTCATTTTTTTCAATCAATATGTTTTCGAATTCCATATCTGTGTTAGTTGAGATTTGTTGTTTCAAGCCCGAACCTAATTGTCAATTGTCAATTATCAATTGTCAATTATCCATTGTCAATCACTTACCAATTATAGGAAGGCAAACCGTAAAAACAGTGCCTTTTTCAGGTTCAGTCTCAAAGGTAATGCTTCCTTTATAATTCTCTATGATGTTTTTTATGATGCCGAGTCCGAGACCCATTCCGCTGGTTTTCGTCGTAAACTTCGGTTCGAAAATGTGCGGCGAATTGAACGGTTCGATCCCGTAGCCGTTGTCGCGCACCGATATCAAAACGTTGTGTTTGTTATCGCGTTCCACTTTGACGGCGACCATTTTGGGTTCGCGGTTTTCAGGAATTGCCTGGATCGCGTTCTTGACCAGATTCGTAATGATTCGGATCAATTGCGTGCGATCGATTTCCGAAATGATTTCTTCCTCGGAACTTTCGAATGAAATGAAATCCTCGTTGAAAATGTCAAGCGCCAACTCCACGACCTGAACCACATTGAGCGTTTCGTTCTGCTGGGCGGGCATCGACGCGAAGTTTGAGAACGCTGAAGCGACCGCGCTCATCGTATCGATCTGTTGGATCAATGTCTGTGAAAAATCGTTGAGTTTCTGTTTCAGATCGGGATCGTTCGCATCGAATTTGCGCTGGAAACTCTGCACCGTCAGTCGCATCGGCGTGAGCGGATTCTTGATCTCGTGCGCGACCTGTTTCGCCATTTCGCGCCACGCTTCCTCGCGTTCGGATTGTGCGAGTTTCACGGCGCTTTGCTCGAGTTCATCGACCATTCCGTTGTAGGCCTTGATGAGCGAGTCGATTTCCTTGCTGTTGGCCTTGAGGTAAATTTTCTGGTTTTTTTGCATGAAACTCGTCTCGTGGATACGTTCGGAAATCGTCTTGAGCGTTTGCGTGATGTACGTCGACAAAAAGTACGCAAGCCCGAACGCGATGACCAAAGTAAATCCGTAAACCTGTCCGAGTCGGATCAGGAAACTCTTGAGTTCTTTTTCATAAAATCCGTCGTCTTCCACGTACGGAATATTCAATATCCCAAGCGGCTTGAACTTGTCGTCCTTGATCTGGCTGTACGACGAGCGGTTTTTCATGCCGTCGACGCTTTTGATGTCGACGTATCGTTTTTCGATCGACGATTGCACGAGTTTCAATACAAATGGCGGAATCGGAGGCGCGACGCTATCGATCGAGAACGACGATTTCGACGAGATCAACAACTTCCCATCGAGCCCGTAAATATTGATTTCCAAATTATGGATGTCCGACAGTTCGTGGATCCGATCCTTGAAAATCAACGGCAAATTGCGCGTCGTAAGCGGATACGTCGTGGTCGACAACACATAATTGATATGCTCGGTAATTGCGTTTTCCTTGTTTTCGAGCCGCTCCTGATGGTATTCTTTCGCCTCGTTCTTGAATTGGATGATCGAAATCGACGCGAGCAAAATCGACGCGACCACGATCAGTAAAATCATTGACAGGAAAATCCGCGTGCGCAGCGATATGTTGAAAATCCCGGCCATTTACGAATTGTTTTTTTGTCGGATGCGTTTGTAGAATTTGAATCCGAGCATGATCAGGATCGAAAATGAGATGATTCCGACGACGCCGTAAATCCAATTGACCGCATTCTTCAAGATCACCAAAAATACAACTGCGAATAAAATGATCGTCGCGCCTTCGTTCCACAATCGCATGAAATTCGAGCTGTATTTCACTTCATCTTTTTGCAGTTGAGTGAAGATTTGCTGGCATTTCAACTGATATAAAATCAACAAAAACACAAAGCCCAATTTCACGTGCATCCAAGGTTGGCTGAGCCATTCGGGCATCAAATACAAAAGCGAGAAAGCGAATAAAACCGCCAAAACCGCCGATGGCCACGTGATGATATACCACAATCGATACGTCATGATCTTGTATTGTTTCTGCAGAATTTCCTTCTCGGGCGATGGTTTCGAAGCCGCTTCGATCTGGTAGACGAACAGTCGGACGATATAAAAAAGCCCCGCGAACCAAGTGATCACGAAGATTAAGTGAAGCGATTTGAGATAGTTATAACTTTCCATCGGGCAATTTTTTGAGGGACGCGAACAGGAAACTTCCCGTGACGAGAACGCTGAGCACGTCGGCGATCGGGAACGCGACCCATATTCCAAAAATACCAAAATATTCGGGCAAAATCAGGATAAGCGGAATCAGGAAAAATCCTTGTTTGGTCAACGTCAGCAGCAATGATTTTATAGCTTTCCCCGACGATTGGAAATAAGCCGATCCGATGAGTTGCACGGCGATCACTGGCGATGCGGCGAAAACCCAGCGCAACGCATTCGGGGTTTGTTTCAAAACGTCGGCGTCGTTGATGAACAGCGACACGATCTGCTCGGCGAAAATCAGGATCAAAACGTAGATAACGACCGATAGCGTCGCTGCCGAAACCACCGAAATCTTCACGATCTTTTGCACGCGATCGTATTTTTTCGCTCCGAAATTATAGCCCGCGATCGGTTGAAAACCTTCGGTAATCCCGTTCACGGGAAACAAAGCGAACATGAGCATTTTACTCACAATGCCGTATACCGCGACCGACGTATCGCCTCCGAACGAGAACAATTGGTGGTTCAATAAAATCGTCAATACTGAGATCACGCTCTGTCGTGCCAGCGGCGTAAAACTCAACCCGCCGATTTCGCCCGCGAGCTTAAAGTCGGGAACGAAATGAGACAAGTGAAGCCGAATCTTGCTTTTCTTGACGAAATACCAAACCAGATACAGAAATCCGGCCGCGAACGAAAGCGAAGTCGCAAGCGCGGCACCGAAAACCCCCATGTCCAGAAACTTGATGAAAATGACGTCGAAAACCAAGTTCATCACCGACGGCGCGATCATTCCTACCATCGCGTAACGAGCGCGATCCTCGGCGCGCATCACCGAATTTCCCATAGCCGAAAGCGCTTGCAACGGACCGGCGAATAACAACGGATAGAAGAATTCCTTGGCCGGTTTTACGATTTCGCCTTTCGCGCCGAACAGGTTCAGCATCCAATCAGAGAAAAAGTAGCCTGCGAACATCAGGATCAACGTCAATATTGTCGTGAGCAGGATTTGATGTGCGACCGTTTTCTCGGCCTTGTCGAATTTTTTGGCGCCCAACGCTCTTGAGAGAACCGAACTTCCGCCGGCTCCGACCGCGAATCCGATCGAACCCATCAAAAAGATGATCGGTGTCACGACGGTCAACGCCGCAATCGCAATCGCCCCGACCCAACGCCCGACGAGAATCGTATCGACCAGCATGTTGACCGTCAAGAAAAGCATGCCAATCGAAGCCGGAACCGCTTGCCGCAGCAACAGCTTTTTCAAGCTGCCCGTTCCGAACTCCTCGTTGGTTTGTTCCATTTAGGCGAAAATTTTGTCGGTTTTGACCCAATCGGCGATCCAGTTGGAAGCGGTTTTTACCCAATCGTCGTTTTCGTTGAGACACGGGATCGCATGGAAATCCTCACCTCCATTTTCCTTGAAATCCTCGTTGGCGCGCATCGCGATTTCCTCTAAAGTTTCGAGGCAATCGGCTACGAAAGCGGGCGTGACGACGGCTAATTTCTTAATGCCTTTCGCGGGCATTTTATTGATTTCGACGTCGGTGTACGGCTCGAGCCATTTGTCTCCGGCGAGTCGCGACTGGAACGTGAGCGAATATTTGTCTTTAGGCAATCCGAGTTGTTCCACGACCAAACGCGTCGTTTCGTAACATTGATGTCGGTAACAGAATTTATGCGCAGGCGATGGCGTGACGCAGCACGAACCGTCGATTTTGCAATGCGATTTCGTTATGTCGGTCTTGCGGATATGACGTTCGGGAATGCCGTGATAGGAAAACAACAAATGATCGTAATCGAAACTTTCGAGGTGTTTTGCGATGAGGTCCGACAGGTTTTTGATATAATCCGGACGGTTGTAAAACGCCGGAACTTCGGTGATTTTCATCGTCGGGAATTGCTTCTTGCGGATTTCTTCGGCCAAAACTTCGATGGTTTTCGTCGACGCCATCGCGTATTGCGGATACAGCGGGAACAGCAACATTTCAGTCACGCCTTGAGCCGCCAATTCCTTCATTCCGGCTTCGATCGACGGTTTTCCGTAACGCATCGCAAGCGCGACCGGAACATCGGACTGCGCCTTTACTTTTTCGTAGAATCGTTTCGAAATCACGATAAGTGGCGAACCTTCGTCGGTCCAAATTTTTTGGTACGCATGAGCCGAATCTTCGGGACGCTTTCTCAAGATGATGCCGCGAACGAGCAGCGCGCGTAACAAAAACGGTACGTCGATCACATATTTATCCATCAAAAATTGATCGAGATACGGTTTTACGTCTTTTGGGTCTGGGGAATCGGGTGAACCGAGGTTTACTAAGAGAACTCCTTTCATTTTGTAAGACGAACGACAAACGACGAAAGACTAAGGACTGGACAGTCTTTTTCAGAAGCGTTCATATGTTTTTGAGATTAGAAATCGTTTTATTTATTGGTTGTCGCAAGAGACGATTCGACTCGTTCGTCATTCGTCTTTAGTCATTCGTCAATTAAGCCGACACATTAATCGACATCAAATACTTCTTCGGTGTCGTCCCGAATTTCTTCCGAAACGCCGAAATGAAATGGCTCGCCGTCGAATATCCGATCTTCAAGCCGGCCTCGTTCACGTTGTGCGTGCCGTCTTCCAAAAGTTTGCGCGCGTATTCCATCTTGTAATCGAACAGGAAACTGTACACCGAATCGCCGTAAATCTGTTTGAAACCGGTTTTGAGTTTCTTTAAATTCAGTCCGATTTGATCCGCGAGTTCTTGCAAACCGGGCGGTTCGGCCATGTTGGCGATGATGATGTCTTTGGCTTTTCGGATTTTCAGGACGTTTTCCTCATCGATCAAAAACGGGCATTGCTCGGCATCGGGATCTTCGGTGCGATTGAAATACAGACTCAATAATTCGTACGCCTTTCCTTTATAGTACAGATTCTTGATCGACGGATGCAGATTGTAATGAAACAGTTGATTGAGCACGATCGCCATCGACGGGGAAATATCGGCCTCATTGTAATATTTCTTGTCTTGGTTTTCAGCCGACAAAAACGGAATGTAATCGGCTTCAGACGAAAACAACGCGTGGAATTTCTTAATCGAAATGATTACCGAAATTACCCACGAATTCGCCGCCAATTCTAAGTTGAGCGGCAATTCCTTTTGCGGATTGTACAGCAGCAACGACTTTTCCTCACGCAAATCCAACGCGTACGTTCCGTGGTTGAAGACGAACTTCGCGCGTCCTTTTATGCCGTAATGAAACTGGATCAAACCTTGGTGGATCTGGCGTTCGACTTTATATGTTTCCGACCCATCGTTCTGAAAACGAAGCAGGTAAAAATCGTCCTCGATCTTAATGACTTCCTGTGAACCCATAGCGATACTTTTTTAAAATATTTTCACGAAAACAAACCTTGTTTTTATTTAGAATGATTCTATATAAATTTGTTCGGAGCTCCCGTGATTGCTGCAAATTTAAGGGAAAATGTCGGTTGAAGTGCCAAAACCTTATTAAATCTCCCACAGCGACACAAATAGTCCTTTGAGCGTTACTTTTATCCAAGTCGCTGAAATATTTTTGTGCCAGAATTGAGGACACGCATGCAAACCATTCCCGTACCGAAACACCTGACGTTCTATGTCGTCGGTCTCAGCTATAAGAAAGCCGACGCCGACATCAGGGGCAAGTTCAGTTTGGACTCTGAATCCAAAACCCGTTTGTTGGGTCAGGCGGCCATGGAAGGTATTTCAGGAATTATAGCGACTTCAACTTGTAATAGAACCGAAATCTACGGTTTCGCCGAACATCCGTACCAACTCATCAAATTGCTTTGCGACAACAGTACAGGATCGGTCGAGGAATTCCAGCGCGTGGCTTATGTCCATAAAAACGCCGAGGCAATCAATCATATCTTCCGCGTCGGAACAGGTTTGGATTCGCAGATCTTGGGCGACTTCGAGATCATTTCGCAGATCAAGACAGGTTTCACCGAATCGAGGAAACTCGGATTGACGAACGCATTTTTGGAGCGATTGACCAACGCTGTCATCCAGGCGAGCAAGCGCATCAAGAACGAGACTGAGATTTCATCGGGTGCGACATCGGTTTCATTCGCATCGGTGCAATACATGATGAAGAATGTCGCCGACATCAAAAACAAGAACATCCTGCTTTTCGGAACCGGGAAAATCGGACGAAATACGTGCGAGAATTTGGTCAAACACACAAAGAACGAACACATCACGTTGATCAATCGCACGAAAGACAAAGCCGAGAAACTCGCGGGAAAACTAAATCTGATCGTTAAGGACTACGCCGAATTGCACCTCGAACTCCAAAAAGCAGACATTCTCGTCGTAGCGACCGGAGCGCAAAACCCGACGATCGACAAAGCGGTCCTGAACTTGAAGAAACCATTGTTGATCCTTGATTTGTCGATCCCGAAAAATGTGGCCGACGATGTAACCGAGTTGCCCGAAGTCACGCTGATCCACATGGACCATTTGTCGCAAATGACCGACGACACGCTCGAAAACCGCAAGAAGCATATTCCCGCCGCCGAAGCCATAATAGACGAAGTCCGTGAGGAATTCATCACGTGGACGCACGCGCGCAAATTCGCCCCGACGATCAACGCGCTAAAGGAAAAACTCAACGAGATCAAAAATTCGGAACTCGATTTCCAAAGCCGAAAAATCACGAATTTCAATGAAGAGCAGGCCGAGATCATCTCGAACCGCATCATCCAAAAAATAACGACACATTTCGCCAACCATCTTAAAGACACGAATACGCCCGTCGATGAAAGCATCGAGTGGATCGAAAAAGTCTTCAAGATCGAAACTTCGGTAAAATGAACAAGGTCATCCGAATCGGCACACGCGACAGCCAATTAGCACTTTGGCAGGCGCATACGGTCGAAAAAAAACTCAACGATTTAGGTTTTGAAACGCAGATTGTCGCCGTGAAATCCACAGGCGATCTGATCCTCGACAAACCCTTGTATGAACTCGGCATCACCGGAATTTTCACGAAAACGCTCGACGTCGCGATGATCAACGGCCAGATCGACATCGCCGTTCATTCGATGAAAGACGTTCCGACGGCGCTTCCGATCGGGATCGTGCAAGCCGCGGTTTTAGAAAGAGCGTCTGAAAAAGATATCCTCGTCTACAAAGGAAACGAGGATTTTTATACTGGAAACGCCACGATCGCATCGGGAAGTTTGCGTCGCCAAGCACAATGGTTGCACCGATATCCGCACCATCAAGTCGTAGATTTGCGCGGAAATGTGAACACGCGTCTGCAGAAATTACAAGACAATAACTGGAACGGAGCGATTTTCGCGTCGGCCGGATTGGACCGAATCGGCGTTAAACCCGAAACATATACTGACTTGGACTGGATGATTCCGGCTCCGGCACAGGGCGCGATGGTGATCGTCGCGATGGAAAAAGATGATTTTTGCCGTGAAGCCGTCGGGAAACTGAACCATTTCGAAACGGAAATCTGTACGAAAGTCGAACGCGATTTCCTCAAGACTTTGGAAGGCGGATGTACCGCGCCAATCGGGGCTTTCGCTGAAATCTTCGGCAATGAGATCCGATTCGAAGGCGCGCTTTTATCAATCGACGGAAGCGAAAAACTCGCCATCGAAAAAACATCCGAAACCACGAAATACAACACATTCGGAAGCGATTGCGCCAAAGAAATCCTCAAGAACGGAGGCGACGCATTGATGCCGAAAATCCGTTCCGAACTAAACAAATAACATGGCCGAGGTTCGCATCTTATCGACAAAAAAGCTAAAGCCGAACCAGAAACAGTTCTTGCTCAACGCCGGATTCAGCGTCATCGATGCTGATTTTATCCGCGTCACGCAGTTGCCGTTTCAAATCATCGACGTGGCCGAAAATCTCATCATCACAAGCCAAAACGCAGTAAGATCGCTCGCAGCTCATCCGGAAATCCAGGAAATCAGGCGAAAACCGGTTTTCTGCGTCGGACAAAAAACCGCGGATCTTCTCGACGAAACCGGATTTACGGTCCAGGAAACTGCCGACAACGCGTTGACTTTGGCCCAAATTATCATCGCGGGTTATGCGACGGAATCGTTCACGTTTTTCTCAGGAAATATCCGACGCAACGAATTGCCGATGGCATTGATCGAAGCCGATGTCGACCTGAACGAAATCGAAGTCTACGAAACCGAACTCACGCCAATCAAAATCAACTCGAAAATCGACGGGATTTTGTTTTTCAGCCCGAGCGCGGTGCAGAGTTTTTTGTCGGAGAATAAGATAACCGATGAAGCGATTTTTTGCATCGGACAAACGACGGCGAGCGAAATTCCAGTTTCGAACGACAACACGATTATTATTGCAAATCAACCAACAATAGAAAGTACGATTGTGAAGTGCATCAAGTATTTTACTAACCTGCAAGGTTTTCAAAACCTTGTAGGTTTAGATGAAAAACCTTAACATGAATCTGGAAGTTTTACAGAAAGACAAATATTATCATTTGTTCAATCGAGGAATAAATCGAACGAATATTTTCATCGATGATGAGAACAAACGGTACTTTCTTAAACTTTTTAAAAAGCATCTTTCTGGAAAATGTGAACTCTTCGCATATTGTTTAATGGATAACCATTTCCATTTTGCGGTAAAAATTATGGATGATCCGGAAAATATTACACAAGCATTTTCTAATTTTTTCAATGCGTACGCTAAAGCTTTCAATAAGTACACGAATCGGTCAGGTTCACTTTTCGAGAAACACTTTAGAAGAATAGAACTTGTAACTGAAGAGTATTTTAAAAATTTGATTATATATATTCATCAGAATCCGAAAAGCCATTTCGGGTTAGCGATAGACCAATTTCAATTCTCGTCCTATATCGATTATTTGAAATCAAATAATGAAATTATCAGCGTTGAAAACGGATTATCTTTGTTTGGCGATTTAGATAATTTTCGATTTGTTCATAAGCAAACTACCGATTATAAAGATTTTACAGACTAACCACATAAAACCTACAAGGTTTTGAAAACCTTGCAGGTTAACCCACACCTATGATAAAGAACGACCTCTTCCTAAAAGCCCTAAACAACGAAACCGTAACCCGCCCGCCAGTCTGGATGATGCGCCAAGCCGGACGTTATTTGCCCGAATTCCGCGCGTTGCGCGACAAATACGACTTTTTCACACGTTGCCAAACACCTGAATTAGCAGCCGAAATCACCGTGCAACCAATCCGAATCGTAAAACCCGATGCCGCGATCTTGTTCAGCGATATTCTCGTCGTGCCGCAAGCCATGGGCATCGAAGTTTTGATGAAGGAAAGCGTCGGGCCGTTTTTACCGAATCCGATCCGATCGGCGAAAGACGTCGATAACGTAATCGTTCCAGATGTAAATGAAACGCTCGGCTACGTTTTCGACGCGATCAAACTGACCAAGGAAATGCTCAACGACGAAGTTCCATTGATCGGTTTCGCGGGTTCGCCGTGGACGATTTTCTGTTACGCCGTCGAAGGAAAAGGCTCGAAGAGTTTCGACACGGCAAAAGGTTTCTGTTTTTCGGAACCGGTCGCCGCTCACATATTATTGCAAAAAATCACCGACACGACGATTGCCTATCTGAAAGAAAAAGTCAAAGCCGGAGTGAATGCTGTGCAAATTTTTGACTCATGGGGCGGAATGTTGTCGCCCGTCGATTACCAGGAATTTTCGTGGCAATACATCAACCAGATCGTCGAGGCGCTCGCTCCGCATACCAAAGTGATCGTGTTCGGAAAAGGCTGCTGGTTCGCGCTCAACGAAATGGGCAAATCCAAAGCGTCGGCATTGGGCGTCGATTGGACGTGTTCGGCGAGAAACGCGCGTTATTTGTCGGGCGGAAGAATCACGTTACAAGGCAATTTCGATCCGTCGCGATTGCTTTCCCCGATCCCGACGATCAAGAAAATGGTCAAAGAAATGATCGACGAATTCGGCAAGGACAATTACATCGTGAACCTCGGACATGGCATTTTGCCGCACATTCCCGTCGATCATGCGAAGGCGTTTATTGATGCGGTGAAGGAGTATAATTGACAATTGACAATTGACAATGGATAATTGATAATTTGGGCGTTCCGGCGGCTTGGTAAAAGCTGATCGCATTTGGCTCGCAAAAAGCTGATCGCATTTTGTTCGCCCAATTCGGCGCGCCTCGGGTACCAAGCCGCCATCGGGCTTTCCGCTACTATCTTTTACCAACCTTGCAGGATTGGCAAAAGGATAGCCGCTGCAATCCCTAACGCGAACTCGTTCAATAACAACGTAAAAATGCCATTAAGCACAAGTCTTAAAAACGAAGAAAACGAACGCATCAACAACATCTTGAAGCAACTCGTCGCGCTTGCGTTTTTGCCTGAGCCGAATTACGACGAACTGTTGGGCCAATTGGCGTTGACGTCAAGCGATCTGGAAACATTTTCGAGTTATGATTTGATCGCGCATTTGGCAAAATTGCATTTTGATTTCACGAATGCCGAAACCTTTGCCGATTTTCTGGCAAGCGTCGGGCAAAAGCAAAAAGCAATCGAATTGTACGAATATATTCAACTGGAAAGCCAAACATTTTCGTTCGCAATCATGAATAAAGTCAACGGTTTGCGATGATATTTTAAATTTTTGACATGA
Organism: Flavobacterium sp.; assembly: GCF_004211145.1. Taxonomy (GTDB): domain Bacteria; phylum Bacteroidota; class Bacteroidia; order Flavobacteriales; family Flavobacteriaceae; genus Flavobacterium. The sequence continues at coordinate 23,615 of NZ_SEBS01000002.1, forward strand.
AAACCGCGTTCCAAAACTGGCAACTGAACCAACTGCAAGACATCTTGCCGCGGGAATTCTTTGACCTTATCCAGCGCAACGTCGAACACATAAAAAAGACATTTCCAAAAACGCTCAACAATTGTCTTGACTTAGACAAAACAATTCAATTCCTCGGCGAGAACATCGACAAAGAAGAAAATGGCAGCGGTTACTATTTCTACATCCGAAATCTCGAAACGCGAAAATTGATCGGTTACGTCTGCATCAAAAATGTCGACCGAAACATCATGAAATGTGAGCTCGCGTATTTCGTCGACAAGGATTTTGAGGGAAAAGGCATCATTTCGAAAGCGGTTTCTCAAGTGATAAAATTCTGTTTCGCCGAACTTCGCATGAATAAGATTTTCATCTGTACATCACTTGTAAACCTCGGCAGCCAGCGCATCGCGACCAAACACGGATTCGTGGAAGAAGGCATTTTGCGTTCGGAGTTCAAAAACGGAGATGGAACTTTAGAAGACATAAAATATTTCGGATTGCTCAAATCAGATCACCATGAAAGATAAGTTTTTCGAATTCATACAGGATTTGCAGGATCGCATCACGTCAAAACTCGAACAGATTGACGGCGTCGCAAAATTCCGCGAAGACAATTGGGATCGGCCTGAAGGCGGCGGCGGACGAACGCGCGTGATCGAAAACGGACACGTTATCGAGAAAGGCGGCGTCAACATTTCAGCCGTCCACGGGAAATTGCCCGATACGATGCAAAAGATGTTCAACGTCGGGGATGCTGATTTTTTCGCGTGCGGGCTGAGTCTGGTCATCCATCCCAAAAACCCGATGGTTCCAACCGTTCACGCGAACTGGCGTTACTTTGAAATGTACGACGAGAACGGAAACGTGATCGATTCGTGGTTCGGCGGCGGACAGGATTTGACGCCTTATTATTTGTTCGATGAAGATGCGATCCATTTTCACCAAACATGCAAGAACGCTTGCGACAAACACAATCCTGAATTTTACCGCAAATACAAAAAACAATGCGACGCTTATTTTTGGAATGCGCATAGAAACGAAGCCCGCGGCATCGGCGGATTGTTCTTCGATTATCTAAAAACGACCGACGAAATGTCGATGCAAAACTGGTTCGATTTCGTAACGGAAGTCGGAAACAGTTTCCTTGAAAGTTACGTCCCGATCGTGGAAGCGCGAAAGGATTTGCCGTATTTTGACGACAACCGAACGTGGCAGGAAATCCGTCGCGGGCGTTACGTCGAATTTAATTTGGTGCATGACAAAGGCACGCTTTTCGGCCTAAAAACCAACGGAAGGATCGAATCGATCTTGATGAGTTTGCCGCCGCATGTCCAATGGGTTTACGACCATCATCCCGAACCCGGAAGCGTCGAAGATGATTTGCTCAAGGTTCTCGCCCAACCAAAAGATTGGATATGAAAAACTGGTTCCCGATACTGGCGATCTTGTCGTTCCCGTGCTTCGCGCAACAGGATTCGATCGCGCCGTATTTCCGGGAATTCAAAGACAAGATTTCGACACAGATTTTCTTGCTCAATACCTCGAACGATTTTGAGATCGATTACGAGAACGACGATTTGACCGTCGAGATAATTCCGAATATCAAAACCACGCTTAACATCGGATTCCAATACGATATCGTGTCGTTCAGCGTTGGTTTCGCGCCCAAATTCTTCGCCGACAACCAAGACAACAAAGGCTCGCGGATGACGTCGTTGTCGTTCGAATTCACGCCCGGACGCTGGATGCAACGACTCGAATACTACAACCAAAAAGGTATGACGCTCAAAACCGACGGCGCTCCGGGTCTGTATTTTTCGCGTCTCGAATCCACCAAAATCGGCGGGAGCACGAACTACTTTTTCAACAGGAAGTTTTCGTATCGCGCCATCGCGTTGCAAAACGTGCAGCAATTGCGCAGCGCGGGAAGCTTTTCGGCCGGGTTGATTTATTATTACACGTCGCTCGACGGGAACGACGAACCTGAAATCGAAGGCAAAACGACGTTCCTCGACATCGCATTTACACCCGCATACCATTACAATTGGGTAATCGGGAAACATGTGAATCTGGTCGGCGGATTGTCGATCGGCGCAGGAATTAATTTCATTGACGACGAAGGCGACGACACGACTTCGGCACTTTACACCTCAAGCTTGATGCTCGCTCCGGGCTACAATTCCGATCGATGGTTTTTCGGGGCACATCTGCGGGCCAATTACATGGGGCGCGAGGCAAACAACGGCGTGAACGTGGGCGATTCGATCGTGTATGCGACGGCATTCGTGGGATATCGCTTCGATGCGCCCGAATTCCTGATCTCAAAAACCCAACAAATCAAAAGTAAATTTCTCAAAGAAAATAAATAGATATGTATCCATTCCATAGAAACCGACGCTTGCGTACGAACGATTCGATCCGCTCACTGGTCCGCGAAACGATTCTGACGCCCAACGATTTCATGTTTCCGATGTTCATCGCCGAAGGAACGAACGTAAAAGTCGAAATCCCGTCAATGCCCGGAATTTACCGTCGTTCGCTCGATTTGACGGTCAAAGAGGTCCAGGAATTGTGGTCGCTCGGCATCAAAGCCGTGAATCTGTACGTGAAAGTGTCCGACAATTTGAAAGACAACACCGGGAAAGAAGCGTGGAACAAGGACGGACTTATGCAGCAAGCCATCCGCGCAATCAAGGCCGCGGTTCCTGAGATGATCGTGATGCCCGATGTCGCGCTCGATCCGTATTCGATTTACGGACACGACGGAATTGTCGAAAACGGACAGATAGTGAACGATCCGACAGTCGATGCGCTCGTCCGAATGAGCCTTTCGCACGCCGAGGCCGGTGCCGATTTCGTTGCGCCGAGCGATATGATGGACGGACGCGTATGGTCGATCCGGAAGGCGTTGGAAGAGAATAATTTCCACAACGTAGGCATCATGAGTTACGCGGCGAAATACGCGTCGGCGCATTACGGGCCATTTCGCGATGCGTTGGATTCAGCTCCGGGATTCGGCGACAAGAAAACCTATCAAATGGATTTTTGCAATAGAACTGAAGCGATTCGCGAAGCTTTGCAAGATGTTGAGGAAGGCGCCGACATCGTCATGGTTAAACCCGGGATTTCGTATCTCGACATCGTGCGCGAAGTCAAGAATGCGGTTCACGTTCCGGTCGCGGTTTACAATGTTTCGGGCGAATACGCAATGGTCAAAGCTGCGGCTGAGCGCGGTTGGATCGACCACGATAAAGTGATGATTGAACAGTTGACGTCGATTAAACGCGCCGGCGCCGATATCATTTCTACTTATTTCGCGAAGGAAGCAGCGGTGTTGTTGAATAAGTAAATTAGGATTTGATTTTGCCACGAAGGCACGAAGACACGAAGATTAATCGTTGATCTGATTCGTTAGCCTCCCGAATCAAACCGACTATAATTTCAAGAACAGTTTCAAAACTTCGTGCCTTCGTGCCTTCGTGGCAACAAAAGACAAAAAACAAAAAACTTTGAAACTTTGTCCTCGCGTCAAAAAAAACCAAAATGAAAAAACTAATCCTTTTCTCCTTCCTAACTGCCTTCGCCTGCAAATCCAAAGAAGCGCCCGCCGAAGAAGACTTCCAATACGAAGAAAAAAAATCCCCAATCGAACTTGGGCAACAAATCTTCGAAAGCAAAGGCAATTGCTATTCGTGCCATAATCCCGAGATAAAAATCGTCGGGCCGTCGATCATCGAAATCGCCAAAACCTACAAATCCAAAAACGGCGACATCGTAAAGTTCCTGAAAGAAGAAGCCGAGCCTATAGTCGATCCCGCGAATTACTCGGCGATGAAAGTGAATTTTTCGATTACCAAACGCATGAGCGATGAGGAATTGAAGGCGTTGGAGGCGTATATCTTAAGTTTTTCGAAATGACAGTTTTGGGTTTTAGACCTAACAGGTTTTCAAAACCTGTTAGGTTTAACGAAGCTATCGGGAATCTCTCAAGCGCCATTACATTTTTCACGCATATTTTCCTAAAAAATATCTCATCCGCGCGAAACTTCCTATCTTTATGGAAACCATCACGCTATGCGATTTCAAACACCATTCTCAGCTATCTTGCTGCTGCTCGGCCTCGCGGTTTCGGCTCAACAAAAAAGTACATTTGTAAAACCAGCGTACGTTCCGCCATCCGAATGGTTCTCGACTAGTTCCGATACCGTTCCGACAGCGAAATTCGTTTCGTTGGAATCGGCGATCCGAAACATGTCGGTCGTCTCGAACCCCGACGCGAACCTGCCGAGCGATTACAACTGGAGGAGGGAAATCCGCGCCAATGAGATATTGACCAACGCAGCGTTCCAAATGCGCGCGATCGATTGCCTGGGCCGAATCGTGCAACCTGAAATGAGCGAATTCGTAACCAAACAAGTGCTCATCAATACCGCGTCCCGATAATGCAAACCGCTTTTTTAAAAACGCCGCTCGGTGTCGCCAAAATCGAAGGCGATGAAAACGGTGTTTCAGTGATTTCAATCCTCGACGATGCCGTTGTGATTTCAGAGCGAATTCCGTCTGAACTGGAGCAAGCCGTTTCAGAACTCGACGATTATTTTGCAGGGAAGCGCAATGATTTTTCATTTCCGACAAATCCGAAGGGAACCGAATTTCAAAAGTCGGTCTGGAAAGAACTGCTCCGGATCCCGTTGGGAAAAACCACGAGTTATATGGATTTGTCCAAGAAACTGGGCGATGTGAAAGCGATCCGCGCCGTCGCTTCGGCCAATGGGAAAAACCCGCTGTGGATTGTCGTCCCTTGCCATCGCGTGATCGGTTCCGACGGTTCGCTTACGGGTTACGCAGGCGGATTGTGGCGCAAGAAATGGCTGCTCGAACACGAAACGCCGCCCACGCAGCAAAGCTTATTTTAATCAACCAAATACACCAAAATGAAAAAAATCACCATCCTGTTTTTTCTGCTTTTCGCAGCAACCGCGTTCGCCCAGACTGAAAAGACGCTCATCGGGAAATGGCAATTCTCAGACCTTACCGACACAGGCGATCTCGATGCGCAAAGTGTCGAAATGACGAAAATGATCTTCAAGGATTTCCAGATAGAATTCTCGGCCGACAAAAAAGTAAGCGTGGCCGTAATGGGTAAAACTGAAGGCGGAACCTGGAAAATGTCCGACGAAAAAACACTCGTTATCACCACCGACAAAGGCAAAACCATGAACATGCCGATCAAAAAAATAGACGATAAGGAACTCGTCATAAGTTTCGACGGCAAGGTTACCATGATGTTAAACCGCGTCTGACCATGAAGTTTCTAAAGCGGTTCCTGGTTTTTATAGTGCTTATCGTCGGCCTTGCGATCGCCGCGCTTTATGTGAGCGGAAACGGATACATCACGCGCGCGGTTTGGATCACGTATCTGCATGGTCACAAAACGGCTTATCTCGACGATTACGTCCATTTCGACAATCGTACTATCGCGAAAAGCCCGACGCCCCAGCCGTGGAAAATCGCGAAAGACTACAACAAGATTCCCGGAACCGAAAGGCTTGAAAAACTGCACGAACAAATCGGCTCGGTCGCATTTTTGGTGATCAGGAACGACAGCATTTTGCACGAAAGTTATTACGATGGCTACAAACAAGATTCGCATTCCAACTCGTTTTCGATGGCCAAAAGCATCGTGACGTCGGCACTCGGAAAAGCAATCAGGCAAGGAAAAATTGAAAGTTTAGATACGAGAGTCGGCACGTTCTTTCCTGAATTCCGAGAAGGAAAAGCAATGGAAATGACCGTCGGCGATTTGGCTTCGATGTCGTCGGGACTCGATTGGGACGAGAAATATTACAGCCCGTTCTCGAAAACCACGCGCGCGTATTTCGATTCCGATCTCGACACGTTCATCAAAGGATTGCGCGTGATAAACGATCCCGGAAAAGTTTATCAATACTCGAGCGGAAGCACACAATTACTCGCCATGTGCATCGAAAAAGCCACGGGCGAAGATTTGGCGACCTACGTTTCCAAAAATTTCTGGCAACCGATGGGAGCTGAAAACGACGCATTCTGGCAAACCGACCACGAGAACGGACGCGTGAAAGCCTATTGCTGCATCGCATCAAACGCTCGTGATTTCGCCCGATTCGGAAAGCTTTACAAACAAGGCGGAAAATGGAACGGTGAGCAAATCCTCGACAGCACGTTCATCAAAACCTGCACGACGCCGCGCTTCGTAGAAAGCCCGCAATACGGCTATGGCTGGTGGCTCGCCGACTTTGAAGGCAAGGAAGTGTTTTACATGCGAGGCCATTTGGGCCAATATGTAATCGTAGTCCCACAGGACGATTTGATCATCGTGCGCCTCGGCCACACCGGAAACGTAAACGCCGCATCGAATTATCACAGTACCGATTTTTACGTATATTTGGAGGAGACTTACAAAATGCTTTCGCAAAGAAAGTGATACACGCCATTTAATTTTTATACGCCATGATCCAGAAAATCCCTCTTGAGAACATCCTGTTTCTCGACATCGAAACCGTTCCATTCGAAGAAAACTTCAACAGCCTCGACGACGAGATGAAACTGTTGTGGGAACAAAAAACACAGTATCAACGCCGCGACGAATACACGCCCGAAGCCTTTTACGAACGCGCCGGAATCTGGGCCGAATTCGGACGGATCGTCACGATCTCAGTCGGATATTTCGTGCTAAAAAACGACATCCGAAACTTTCGCGTCACCTCTTTTTTCGGTGAAGAGAAGCAGCTTTTGCAGGAGTTCGCGAATTTGCTGAACGATCATTTCGGTCGCGCCCAGCACATTTTATGCGGGCACAACGCCAAGGAATTCGACATTCCGTTCATCGCGAGGCGCATGATTATTTTGGGAATCCAATTGCCTGAAAAACTCAATCTGTTCGGTAAGAAACCGTGGGAAGTTCCGCACCTCGACACGCTTGAATTGTGGAAATTCGGAGACTACAAACACTTCACATCGCTCAAACTGCTCACGAAAATCCTCGGCATTCCATCGTCGAAAGGCGATATCGACGGAAGCCAGGTTGCGCACGTTTTCTATGTTGAGAAAGACATTGACCGCATCATTACCTATTGCGAAAAAGACGTGATCGCGACGGCCCAGGTTTTTTTGAGGATGCGGCGTGACGAACTTTTGATCGACGATGAGATTCTGCATGTATAATTTCGAATCGGAACTCGCAGATGCTTAACTAACCTTAACTATCTAAACTGCTCAAAAAAAACGCAACGAATTAAAAGTTTCCAATAGCTAATCTAAAGGAGCAATTTCCCGCTGCCCGCTACTAGCTTTCTCAAAAAATCCGGTTTTGCGACGCGTTTTTCAGGCTTCCTTCGGTCGCCCTCAAACTGCGGCAAAACGTGAATTTTTTCTCAAAAGGCTAACCGCTTGCATCGGGGCTGGGAAATCCGTGTCCCCAATTGACGTTGTATCTCAAACTCGACTTCCTTACATTTACGCAACTATGAAAAAATAGTGAAGCCAATTCCACTGCTCCTACTTTTTATAATCGTCGCAGGTTATTTGTGATAAAGTGGATTAATTTACGACACAGTAACGGCTCGAGCGCGAATGTAAAACGATTCGGCACGAAAACTCGACATCGGAGTCGACGAAAAACTTTCGAATTTATCGAACGCTACTTGAGAGTTGCCGTCGAAGATCTTATTGATCGTGCCGACGTCGAAACGCATGTGAAACACAAAAAGGTAATGGGAATCACGCTCGGGCACAAATACAGGCAAAAGCACAACTTGTAACTAAGAATATACGTGATGAGAAAAATTATAGCCGCAATAAACACGACACTTGATGGTTTTTGCGATCACACGGCTGGTTTGCCCGACGAGGAAATCCACAAACACTACGAACAATTGCTTGTCGATTCGGGGGCGATCCTGTACGGACGGATTACATTCGAACTCATGAAATTCTGGCAGGATCTTGTGAAAAATCCGTCTGGTGAAAAATCGATGGACGATTTCGCTTCGGCCATGGATCAAGTCCCGAAAATCGTATTTTCAAATACGCTCGAAACTACCGATTGGGAAAGCGCGACGTTGTCAAAAAAGTCGCCAGGGGAAACTGTTTTGGAACTCAGGCAACAAAAAGGAAAAGATATTCTTATCGGCAGCCGAAGCCTGATCGTGCAACTTACGAACTTGGATCTGATCGACGAATATCAAATTTGCGTACATCCGGTTATTATCGGGGAAGGCTTGCCGCTGTTCGAAAAACTGCACGAAAGGACGGTTCTTGACCTTCAAAAAACGCGAACGCTAAAGTCAGGCGCGATAATTCTTTATTACAAACGCGCCAAGCATCAACCCACAATTCACTAAATTAGCCAAAGCGCAAGAGACGTATATCATGCGCTAATCCGCTAATTTTATAATCCGCTAATTCTCATGGTTCTAAGCAGGTTCTGGCTCGCAATTTTCGTTTCATCGATCGTTTTCATCGTCGTGAGTTTGTTCATCGGAAACAATTATACGCTCGATTTTATCATCAACGGCAAAAAGGACGAACCGATCCTGATCAGCGAGAAATACATGAAAGACCTGCCGGTTTTCTTGCGAGACAGCATCCAAAAGTCTGAGGAAAAAAGCTTTACGATAAACCGTGACACGCTCAATCCCGACACTACTTACGTGTACAAAAACCAAACGGTGAAAGTGTTCAGCGGCATCCAAAAGTCTGACGGTTTACTGCCGACGTGTAAAAATACCATACTCGACCTGATCATTCCATTGATCGCCTATCTCGCGTTCTTTTGCGGATTGATGCAGCTTTTGATCGATTCGGGCGCGTCTGAAAAGCTCGCCAAGAAACTCAGTCCCGTTTTCGTGAAAGTCTTCCCGACGGTTCCCAAAAACCACGAATCCATCTCTTACATGACGCTCAATTTCGCGGCGAATTTCCTCGGACTCGATTCGGCTGCGACGCCATTCGGGCTAAAGGCGATGCAAAGCCTGCAGGAAATAAACCCCGATAAAGACCGCGCGAGCGACGCCCAGATCATGTTCATGTGCCTGCATGCCGCGGGTTTGACGTTGATCCCGACATCGATCATCGGATACCGCGCGGCCGAGAACGCTTCGAATCCCGCCGACGTCATGTTGCCGTGCATCATCACGTCGTTCATTGGGACGATCGCGGCTTTCGTGATTATCGGGATCCGACAACGCATCAATTTTAAAAGCGCTTCGTTAGTCGTTGCGTTGATTACGATCATCGCGGCAATCGTCGGGCTTTTGCTGTATATCAATAACCTTGACCTGATCGGGAAGAACTTCTTCACGTCGAACCTCTCGGCGTTGATGTTGATCGGAATCATTGGGTTCACGCTCGTTTTCGCATTCATCCACGAGAAGAAATTCACGGCTCTCGACACGACGATTTTCGATTCGTTCGTGACGGGCGCGAACAACGGACTCAAAACGGGAATCACCATTTTTCCATACGTTTTGGGAATGCTCGTCGCGATTTCATTGTTCCGCAACAGCGGTTTGTTCGAGATTCTGAGCAATGGCATCGCGTTCGTATTTTCAAACATTGGCGTGAGCAAGGAAATCACCGATTCATTGCCGGTGGCGATGTTGCGTCCTTTCTCATCGGGCGGATCGCGCGGTTTCATGATCGATTCGATGCGCATGTTCGGGCCGGATTCATTCACGGGAAGACTGAGCTGTATCTTTCAATGTAGCGCCGAGACGACGTTTTATGTGATCGCGGTATATTTCGGATCGATAAAAATCAAGAACACGCGTTACACGTTGGGCGCGATGTTGCTCGTTGACTTGATTTGCGTGATCACGGCGATTTTCGTGGCGGGTTGGTTCTTTTAGACGAAAACGTAGTTTTTTGCGATGAACGCGCCAGGGATGGAAGCGATTATCCTTTTTGTGGAACCCTTAAAGGGTTTCAAACCCTTTAAGGGTTAACAAAAAGATAATAGCGGACAGCCCGACCGCGGTTGCGCCCAAAAACAAAAAAAGCACCCCAATCAAAAGGTGCTTTTTCCTGAACAAATTAATTAATCTAACTATTGAAATGAAAAGGTATTAAACGATTTGGGCTGCAACTCGGCTAAAATCGAGGTGAACCAACTTTATCATTTGGACGCCCTGAGTTCGTTTATTGGAGATGAAAGCGCGAACGATTTGTGGGTTTTTTCGACGGTCAGTTCCTTGGCCAAAGTAAACGTTGCTTTTTGGCGGATGTCGGTCGATGAAGCGCCAACTGAAACTACATATTCGCCTTTTTCCGCTACCCAAGCGCTTTTGCTTTCAAGGAAAGACGCCAAATCTTTCGCACGGATCGTCGCGGTCAATGTTTGGCTTTCGCCCGGTTTGAGCGATTTGGTTTTCGCGAACGCTTTGAGTTCGAATTTCGGTTTGTCGATTGATTTGTTCGGCGCCGACAGATAGAATTCGACGACTTCCTTACCATCGGTTTTCCCTGTGTTTTTCACCGTTATGGAAACTGTGACGTGGTCGTAGAATTGTTTGGTGTCGAGTTTCAGGTTCGAATATTCGAACGTGGTGTATGATTTTCCGAACCCAAATTCATACGACGTTTTCACATCGAACGTATTGAAATAACGATAGCCGACGTAAACGCCTTCTTCATACGTCACGTCTTTCGGCTTGTTGGCCGGAGTTCCCGGAAAATTCTTGGCCGATGGCGTATCCGCATATTTCACAGGCCAAGTCATCGTGAGTTTCCCCGATGGATTTACTTTCCCCGAAAACACATCGGCGACTGAATTTCCACCTTCTTGACCCGGTTGCCAAGCGAGCAAAATTGCATCGACCTTGTCTTTCCAGCTCACGGTTTCAATGACGCCGCCAATGTTCAAGATTACGATCACTTTTTTGCCTTTGGCGTGGAACGCTTGGGTTACGGCGTCGAGTAATTTCGTTTCGTCGGCGGCTAAATTGAAGTCGTTGTCTACTTTGCGGTCGGCGCCTTCTCCGGCGTTTCGTCCGATGGTGATGATGGCGACTTCCGTTTCAGTGGCTTTTTTCGCGAGTACGTCGGCCGAGATTTCAAGTTCGGTCAAGCGGTTCGCGAGGAACATGACGCCTTCTTTTTCCTTGCGCGCGACTTCTTCGGCATCGAATTTTTTGACGTATGGCACATAAGCAGTTTTCAAATCACCGTCAATTTTATAACCCGCATTGTTCAATCCGTCCAAAAGCGAGATTGTGTAGGCTTCGTTCACGTTTCCGCTTCCAGTTCCGCCCGAAATAAAGTTGTACGACGTAACCCCGAATACTGAAATCGATTTGTCTTTCGCCGTATAAGGCAAGGCGTTTTTATCATTCTTCAATAACACAATTCCTTCAGCCGCCGCGTCACGCGTGATTTGGGCGTTGGCTTTGAGGTTTGGCGTGTTCGAGAATTTGTATTTTTTCATTGTCGGCGATTCAAGCACCAATTCAAGATTGCGCTTGATGTTGCGGTCGACGTCGGCCTTGGACAATTTCCCCGATTTCATGGCTTCTAACAAAGCCGCTTTCTGTGCCGGAATTCCAGGCATTAGCAAATCGTTTCCGGCGGCGATTTGCGCCACGACATCGCTCGATCCTTTCGTAATCGTTTCAAAACCGTCGAATCCGCCGAACCAATCGGTCATGACCATGCCTTTGTAACCCCATTCGTCGCGCAAAATGTCGGTAAGCAAGTCTTTTCGGGCCGATGTGTAGACGCCGTCAACCAAATTGTACGACGACATGATTGTCCACGGTTGCGACTCCTTTACGACGGTTTCGAATCCACGCAGGTAAATTTCGCGCATCGCACGTTCACTCACATGAGCATTTACGCCCAATCGATTGTCTTCCTGGTTGTTCGCCGCAAAGTGCTTCACCGATGTTCCGACGCCGTTCGATTCGATTCCGTTTACGACGGCAGCCGCCGTTTTACCGGCAACGACCGGATCTTCGGAGTAATATTCGAAGTTGCGCCCGCACAATGGATTTCGGTGAATGTTAAGTGCCGGCGCAAGCAAAACGTCGACGCCGTACTCTTTTGTTTCCTGTCCCATCGCTTTCCCGACACTTTCAATAAGCGGTAGATTCCACGTCGATGCCAATGCAGTCCCAACTGGAAACGCTGTGCAATAATACGTTTTGGAATCGTTTTCACGAATTGGTTTTATGCGAAGTCCGGCTGGTCCGTCGGCCAACACAATCGCCGGAATTCCAAGGCGTTTGATCTCGTATGTCAATCCGGCGGCACCGGGAATCGGGCCTTCATTTTTTCCGGGCGTCGGCGTGATGCCTTCGTATCCGGGCATTCCCGTTCCCATTAGGAAACTTGCTTTTTCGTCATCGGTCATTGCGGCGATTACTTTTTCGATCGGATCTTTGCCCAATTGCGGCAGTTTCTCTTGAGCGATCGCACCGGAAGCCGCGAAAAGTGCCACAGCCGATATTCTTTGTATCTGTTTTTTCATGAGGCTATCAATAATGTTTTTTCAATTTAGTTTTTTGGAAATCCATTTTCGCACGGGTTCATCATAGACTTTCAAACTCGCGTAACCCAAAGCGATAATGGTAACGAATGTGAGCGCGGCCATTGGCAATGCTTCGTCTGCAGTCGGTTTGGAATCGAAAACCCAAGCCGTGTAGACGTAAATCAAAGGATAATGCGTGATGTAAATCGGGTAGGAGATGTCGCCAAGGAATTTACAGACTTTCGAGCCGATTCTGCTGCTGACTTCTCCGCTCGCGCCGACGTAAACAATCAATGGGAAAATGAATACGATGCTCAGCGAATCGTACAAGCCGTTCATCCAAAGCTGGTCTTTTCCTCCGATCCTTGGAAAAGCGAGAACGGCAACGACGAGCAAACTGCACCAAACGAAAGCATTTTTTACGTTTGATAATTTTGAAACTCGGAACAAAAGCAAGCCTGCGAAAAACGGATACAACATTCTCGTAAACCCAATCCGCGCCGATTCCCAGGTAAGCGACCAACCGCCAATGACGTCGCCGCCCGCACTTGTCACCGCGTAATGGATCAACAACACGCCACAAACAACAACGAGGATCGTCAATGCGGTTTTGTTGAATTTCCGCACGCCGATCGCGTACAAAATATTCGCGATATATTCGTAAAACAACGACCAACCCGGGCCGTTCAACGGATGCATTTCGCCCCAACCGCGAATGTCCATCGGCGTTGGAATCGGTAGCAAAGTAAATCCGATGAGCATGATTCCGATGACTTGCCAAACGGGAACATCGGGAATTTTCGGAAATAAAATTGGTGAAGTGCTAAAGTAAAATAAACACGCGCCAACGATCATTCCCATGATGACCATGGGTTGCAATCGGATCAGTCGGCGTTTGAAGAAATCTTTGAGCGTCATTTTTTCCCATCGGTCATCGTACGCATAACCGATGACGAAACCTGAAAGCAGATAGAAAAAATCCACCGCCAAGTAACCGTGATTCACGATCTGGTCCAAATGGCTGGTGGCGTGCGCTTCGAACAGGTGGAAAATCACGACCGTTACCGCCGCGACGCCGCGAAGTCCGTCAAGGATTTGGAAATGCTTTTTTGGTTGTAGGGTTGTTGACATTTTTTTAGCCGCGAATTAGCGAATTATTATTTATTTGAATAATTGCGGTGAGAATTCGGTCAAATAATCTCTCCAGTTGGACCAAGTATGTCCGCCTTGGGTTTCCTTATAAGTGTATTTAAAATTCATGGCGTCGAGCTTTGCGCGGTATTCGTTCGATTGTTTGTAAAGAAAATCGCTGTTTCCAATGGCGATCCAATACAATTTGTAGCCTTTTTCTTTTTGCGTTTTGAGTTTTTGGTCGAAGTTCGCGTAAACCTCGCCCGTCGCGTCTTTGGGTTGCAGTTGGGCCGACGAGAAAACGCCCACATAATCGAACAAATCAGGATTGTTCGCCGAAATCACGAGCGAATGCATCCCGCCCATCGAAAGACCGGCGATCGCGCGATTGGCCTTATCTTTCTTCGTGCGATAATTCGAGTCGATGAATTTTATGACGTCGGGATACGCTTTTTCAGTATTTCCCGACCAGATATCGGGTTGCAGGAAAATCGGTTTGTCCATTTTCGCTGACGATTCTCCGGGAGCCGCGGTTTGGTTCGCGTTTCCGTTTGTCATTATGACGATCATGGGTTTCGCTTTCTTTTCGGCAATCAGGTTGTCCATGATCTGCGACGTGCGGCCAAGTGCCATCCACGCTTCCTCGTCTCCGCCCGCGCCGTGCAGCAAATACAACACGGGATAATTTTCCTTTGACGTTTCGTATCCGGGCGGCGTGTAGATCGTGACACGGCGATTGGTTTTGAGTGTCGGCGAATCATACCAACGGCGCGTTACGGTTCCGTGAGCGACGTCTTTAGTCTTGTAATTGTCGGCTTTTCCATTTCCGATGAGGAAAATATTTACGATAGTCGCTACATCGCGCGTCATGTAGGCATTGTTCGGATCGAGCGTCTTGATGCCGTCGACGTAGAAAGAATAACTGTAAAGTTCCGATGGAAGCGCGGCAGTCGTAAAAGTCCAAACGCCGTTCGCGTCTTTTTTAAGTTCAGCCGAACCCGGAGCGGGCAAGAAATCGCCTTGGACCTTTACCGATTTTGCATCCTTCGCTTCAAGTCGGAACGTGACCGAATTATCGGCGTTTATCTGGGGTGAAATGACTTCCTTTTGTTGCCCGAAACTTACGTTTTCCTGTGCAAAACCGAAGTTGTATAAAAGCAATGCGATTAGGAGATGTGTAATTTTCATCGTTCGTTTTATTTGATTTCGTTAAAATTCAATTCGCTAAAAACGAATTTAACAAAAATGCTTCGAATGGAAGCATTGAATGGGATTTTATTTCGATACCATTCCGCGAAATTCTTTGAATGTCCATCGTCAGATAAAACTATTTCAAGACACAAAGCGATGCCGCTATCTTTTGCAGATCGGGTTCGTTAAATTCAGGTTCGGGAGCCAGTGGAAAGAGTTGTTGGCCTGCACGCGAAATGAAAGCGGTTCGCCATCCGGCCCAAGCTGCACCTGCGACATCCCAGCCGTGTGCCGCCACGAGCAGGCATTCGCGATTTTCAATGTCGAGCTGTTTCGCAGCCCAAGCGTAGGCATCTTTGTGCGGCTTAAATTTTTCGAGTTCCTCGATACTGAGTTGCATGTGGAAAAACTCGGTCAGTCCGGCGTATTGCAATTGGGTTTGAACGGCTTTCTTGGATGAATTCGTGAACGAAACGAGCGTGTAACCGTTTTCCTTGAGTTTTGTAAGGCCGGCGACGACGTCAGGGTGCGGCTGTAAATTCAAAATCGGCCGAACGGCTGCAATCGCGTCGTCTTTCGAAATCTTTATCGAATTGTTCTGTGCCACCATCTGTAGCGCCGCAACACCGATTGCCCCGAAATCATGGTATTTTCCTGAAACCGTCACGACGAGAGAATAGTGAAGCATCGTCGTGAACCATAATGTGGCGAGGTCGGCTTTGTCGCCCAATACGGCGGCGATGCTTTTCTTCACGGGACCGAGGTCCAAAAGTGTTTCGTTTACGTCGAAAAACAAAGCCTTAGGACGTGTAGACGAAGAGGTCGGAGCAGAAGTCAGCGCCTTGTCGTCAGATAAAATTTCGGATGGAAAAACCAATCCGGTCGCGCCAATCGTAATGGCCTGTGTAATAAAACCTCGTCTGTCAATCATTATTGCTTCATTTGGAAGCAATATTATATAATTTTTTTGAGATTTAAATGTATTTCGGTTTGTTTTCGAAATCGCATCGGCCGCAATACCAAAACAAAAACTATTTCGTTTTCGTCAAAGTCTAGTTGTGGCAACACTTTTCGATGGTCAACAGTTCCGTTTTGGTCAGAAAAAAAATGCATCGCGAGCTTAATTTTTTCTCGGTCAATCCAGAAACATCATAAATTTCCTATGGGAATTCTATTTTTGACACTAGCTTTGTCGCTTCTTGTAAAAAAGTATTATCTTCAAAATACGCATCCTATTTTATGAATCTACGTGACCTTTTAATTGAGCGCTCAAAAGAGCATTGGCAGGATTACATTGCGCATTTGTCGATTGACTCGGTCGTTTTCGGTTTCGACAAATCGTCGCTCAAAGTGTTGCTCGCGAAGTTAAAAGACCAGGATTTGTGGAGCCTTCCGGGCGGTTACGTAAAGAAACAGGAAGGTTTGAGAGAAGCGGCTTCAAGGATTTTGAAGGAGAGAACCGGAGCCGAAAATATCTATTTGCAGCAATTCCATACGTTCGGACAGCCGAATCGTTCCGAGGGTTTCTTCTCAGATTATCCCGACGATTTGTGGCACAAACAACGATTCATCTCGATCGCGTACTATGCTTTGGTAAACTTTTCAGATGTTACTCCAGTTACCGACGAATTCTCGGGAGAGTGCCGATGGTGCGACATTTCAGAGATTCCGCCCATGATGATGGATCATCGATTGATTCTCGACAAAGCGCTTATCACCTTGCGAAAACAATTGAATTACAAACCCATCGGATTCAATTTGCTCGACGAGAAATTCACTATGCCCGAATTGCAGAAATTGTATGAAATCATCCTCGGGAAAAAACTGAACCGCGGTAATTTCTACCGCAAAATGTTGCGTTTCGACATTCTCGAAAAACTCAATGAATCACGCAAAGGCGGCGCGCACAAAGCTCCGGATTTATACAAATTCGATATGGTGAAATATCAGGACGCGTTGAAGAATGGGTTGCAGTCTGAATGGTAGAGTAGACGCATGACGCATGACAAACGACGAAGGACTAGCGCCCCATAATTTCGTGCGCCAGTCCTTCGTCGTTTGTCTTTCGTCTTTTGTCTTTCGCCTTTCGCCTTTCGTCTAAATTTGCATTTCCGGAATCTCGCCTTCGATAATCAAATCCGCTTCCGTAGCTTTTATAATGTCGTCGACCGAAACGCCTGGAGCGCGTTCGAGTAATTTGAAACCGTTAGGCGTAATTTCAAGCACGGCGAGTTCCGTCACGACTTTTTTGACGCAACCGACGCCCGTCAACGGCAACGTACAACGCTTCAAGATCTTCGATTCGCCCGCTTTGTTCACGTGCATCATCGCGACGATTATGTTTTCAGCCGACGCGACCAGATCCATCGCGCCTCCCATTCCTTTAACCATTTTTCCGGGAATTTTCCAGTTGGCGATGTCGCCGTTTTCTGAAACTTCCATCGCGCCCAAGATCGTGAGGTCGACTTTTTGGCTTCGGATCATCCCGAAACTGAACGACGAATCGAAGAAACTCGCGCCTGCCAAAGTCGTGATGGTTTGCTTTCCTGCATTGATAATGTCGGCATCTTCTTCGCCTTCAAACGGAAACGGACCCATTCCGAGCACGCCGTTTTCACTTTGGAATTCGACCGAAATATCCTCGCGTACGTAATTTGCGACCAATGTCGGAATCCCGATGCCCAGGTTTACGTAATAACGATCTTGTACTTCTTTCGCGATGCGTTTCGCTATATCTTCTTTTGTCAACATCTGTCGGTTGATTTTGAAATGTGATTCATGAATTTTGGTTGCTGATGAAATTGGAACTCAAAATGATGACACGCACCATTTCCAAATTTCCAAATTTTCAAATTCTCTTTCGAACCGTCCGTTGCTCAATTCTCTTCTCAAATTTTTCACCCTTGAAAATGCGTTGGATCATGATCCCCGGAATGTGGATTTCATTCGGATCTAAACTTCCCACGGGCAGCAATTCCTCAACTTCGGCAATCGTAATTTTCGCGGCTCCGGCCATTGGCGCGTTGAAATTTCGCGCGGTTCCTTTGAATATCAGGTTTCCGGCTTCGTCGCCTTTCCAAGCTTTCACGATCGAGAAATCGGCTTTGAACGCTTCTTCCATGATGTGCATCTTGCCGTTGAATTCGCGTGCTTCCTTGCCTTCGGCGACTTCGGTTCCGTAACCTGCGGGCGTGTAGAATGCGGGAATTCCGGCTTGTGCGGCACGGCATTTCTCGGCCAAAGTTCCCTGGGGCGTGAGTTCGACTTCGAGTTCGCCCGACAACATCTGGCGTTCGAATTCGGCATTTTCACCTACGTAAGACGAAATCATTTTCTTGATTTGCTTCTTCTGCAGCAAAAGTCCGAGGCCGAAATCATCGACGCCCGCATTGTTCGAAATGCACGTGAGTTCTTTGGTTCCTTTTTGCACGAGTTCGGCGATAGAATTTTCAGGAATGCCGCAAAGCCCGAAACCGCCGAGCATGATCGTCATTCCATCGGCTATTCCGTCAAGCGCTTCGTGTACCGAGTTTACTTTTTTGTTGATCATATCTAAATGTCGACCGAAGTCTAAAAGTTGTTGAAGGGTTGTAACGGTTGCAAAATTACGTTTCTCAATCGATTTCGCATAAAAAAGAATTCCGTCGGATGAAAAATTTCATAACGACGGAATTTTATGTTAAACCCAACGAATTACTGTATCGTAAACTCGTCCGTATCTTGGGCCGTGCTGTCGACGACTGCAGTCGAATCTTTGACGACCGGCGCATAGCAATCTACTTTTATGGAAAGGTTGGACGGCCTTTCGAATCCTTTCGTGGAAACGTCGAGGTCTTTGTCTTCGTAGCATCGTTTCATGAACATTCCCCAAATCGGTAACGCGGCGACCGCGCCTTGACCGTAGGTGATGCTTTTGAATCGCGCCGATCGGTCTTCACATCCGACCCAAACTCCCGTCGCCAGATTCGGAACCATTCCCACGAACCAACCATCGGATTGATTCTGCGAAGTTCCCGTTTTTCCCGCGATCGGATTCCTGAAAACATACGGATAACCCGTAACGCGCTCGTAACCGTAACCGCCGCCTTGCGTCCTCAATCGAACACCCGAGCCGCTTTCGGTCACACCTTCGAGCAATCGGATCACGGCGAATGCGATGTCCTTGTTCAACACGTCGTGCGATTCGGGCATCGGTTCGTAAACCAACGTTCCGTTCTTGTCTTCAATGCGCGAGATGAACTGCGGCTTCATGTAAACGCCTTGGTTGGCGAACGTGCTGTAGGCCGCGACCATGTCCATGACCGTAATTTCGACGGCTCCGAGTGCGATCGAAGGCTGCGCAGGAATCTCAGATTTTACACCGAGTTTGTGCGTCAGATCGATCACGGCTTCAGGCCCGACCTTATCGATCAGTTTGGCCGACACCGTATTTATCGACAACGCAAGCGCTTTTTTAAGCGTTACCATGCCGCGATATTGGTGATCGGAATTGTTCGGCGTCCATGTCTCGGTCACGTGATGGCGACCTTTCGGGATCGTGAACGGCGCATCGAGAATCGAGTCGCAAGGCGAATAATTGGCCTGTTCGATCGCCGTCGCATACACGAACGGTTTGAACGTCGACCCGACCTGGCGCGCACCTTGCCCGACGTGATCGTACTGGAAATACTTATAATTCACGCCTCCGACCCAAGCCTTGATATGGCCGGTTCGCGGTTCCATCGACATCATTCCCGTTTGCAGGAAACTCTTGTAATAACGGATAGAATCCGTCGGCGTCATGATCGTATCGCGATCGCCTTTCCAAGTGAAAACGGTCATTTTGGTTTTGACGTCGAACGATTTTATGATGTCGTCCTCGCTCTTTCCCTGGCCTTCCATTTGTCTCCAGCGTTCCGATGTTTTCATCGCCGACATCATGATCTTGTCGGTTTCCGCTTCCGACAATTTCACGAACGGACGGTTCTTGTTGTCTTTTTGCTGCTTGTCGAATTCCTGTTGCAGGTTCGCCAAGTGTTTCGCAACGGCTTCTTCAGCATATTCCTGCATGCGCGAGTCGATCGTCACGTAAATTTTGAGTCCGTCGCGGTAAATATCGAAATCCGAACCGTCGGGCTTCTTGTTTTCCTTGCCCCAGGTTTTCATCCAATCGCGCAGGTATTCGCGGAAGTACGTCGCGGTTCCTTCGTTGTGGCTTTCGGGTTTGAAGTCGAGTTTTATCGGTTTTGCCGCGTATTGTTCTTTTTCGCCCTCATTCAAATAACCGTTTTTGACCATTTGGTGAAGCACGATATTGCGGCGTTTGAGCGCACGTTCCGGATGTGTTTTTGGGTTGTAACGCGACGGCGCCTGCAACATGCCGATCAAAGTCGCAGCTTCGTCAACAGTTAGGTTTTTGGGTTCTTTGTTGAAATATACTTTTGAAGCCGATCGGATCCCATACGCATTGCTCACGAAATCGACCGTGTTTAAATAGTGTGCAAGAATTTCATCTTTCGTATACTGACGCTCGAGTTTCACGGCGATGATCCATTCTTTCGCTTTCTGGAGAATACGCAACGGCAAGAATCGCGAACCTTCGCTTCCGTGGAATAAGTTCTTGGCAAGCTGCTGCGTGATCGTACTTGCGCCTCCGCTTGTTCCGAGCGTGAAAACGGCGCGCATCGTTCCGCGTGCATCGATTCCCGAATGTTCGTAGAAACGTTCGTCTTCAGTCGCGACCAGCGCGTTCACCAAGTGTTTCGGCAAATCGTTGTAACGAACAGGCGTTCTGTTTTGGTTGTAGAATTTCCCGATGGTTACGCCGTCCGATGAAATGATCTCGGTCGCCAGGTTCGAATCCGGATTCTCGAGATCTTCAAAGTCGGGCATCTTCCCGAAAACGCCCCAGGACGCCAACAGGAAAAATATTGCCAACGCTCCGAGTCCGTAGAATAGGAATTGCCAAAATTTACGTTTGTAAAACGCCACATCGCGATGCAGCCAATTTTTTTTAGGTACGATTTTCTTTGGGATGTATTTTTTCATGACCTATTTTGTTGATTCTATCCTGAAACCGACTTCGGTTATTCCTTCAAGCTTGTCGACGCCCGACACTTTGCCGTTCTGCCGTACCGCCTGACGGATTTTTACCTTATAGTTACCTTTTGGGAAACGCACGTTTTCCTTGTAGAACAATTTGTTTTCCTTGATGTCCGAGAAGCCGTCGCCGAGCAGATTGCCTTCAGCGTCGGTCATTTCATATTCCAGCGTATCGACTTTTACGACACCTTTCGGCTGTTCCATCGACACGATCAAAAACAGGTTACTGAATTCGTATTTGTCGTTGTCGCGCACGTTCACGAACAAATTGTAGTTTTGCGTCTCGGCCAATTCGGGCAAGTCGAACGACACTATCGAATCTTTGTGCCAGCTGCTTCCCACGCTTTTGTACTCGTCGAACACGCGCTTCTTGTCGCACGAAATCACGGCGAGCGCAACTAAAATGAGAATCAGATTAGCCTTGAGGTTGGTCATTGTTGCCTTTTTTATCGTCGTTGCGACCGCGGTTCCTGTTGCGGTTGCGGTTGTTTCTGCTCTTATTTTGTCCTTCGCCTTTCGGTTGTCCTTCGCGGTCTTGCGCCTCTGACGGTTTCGTTGCGTCGGCGGGACGGTTTTCACCTTTCGGCGCGTTGTTCGGACGCTCTCCGCGCGGTTTATCTTGCTGCGGTCTGGCGCTGCGCTCTCCTTGCGGCCTGTTTCCTTCAGGCTTGCTTCCTTCAGGTCTCGGTGCGCGTTCACCTTGTGGCCTGTTTCCTTCGGGCTTTTTGCCTTCAGGTCTCGGGCCGCGGCTGTCGCGATTGTCGCGTTGGCGGTTATTCGGATTCGGTTTCGTTGTTGGCGCCGCGCCTGCCGTTTCCACGCGATCACCTGCGCCGCGTTTCTTGCTGCGGCTTTTGTTGCTGCGCTTGGGCTGGTCGAAACGCGTAAGGCTTTCCTGCCCGACGACGTTCGTGAATTCGGTTTTTGCCTCGACTACGATTTCCACCGCATAATCCTCTAACGAAGAAACTTTGCGTTTCTGTTTGTTCTCGGCAACTATTTCTTTGACCTGTTCGATTTTCAGCGTGTGCCAGTTCGCGAAACTATCGGTGTAGGCGAACCACATGAGGCCTTTGAAGATGTCTTGTTTTTGGCAGATCGCGTCGCCTTTTTCGGTCTGTAACTTGGTGTCGAAATCCGGAAATTCCTGCAACGCGTCCATATACGTATCGAGCTCGTAGTTCAAACAACACTTGAGTTTTCCGCATTGTCCCGCGAGTTTTTGCGGGTTCAAAGACAGTTGCTGGTAACGCGCCGCCGACGTATTCACGCTTCTAAAGTCAGTCAGCCAAGTCGAACAGCACAATTCGCGTCCGCACGATCCGATGCCGCCCAAACGTGCCGCTTCCTGCCTGAAACCAACCTGTTTCATCTCGATGCGAATCGAAAATTCACGAGCGAAATCCTTGATCAATTGTCTGAAATCCACGCGGTCGTTCGCCGTGTAATAGAACGTCGCCTTCGATCCGTCGCCCTGGAATTCGATGTCGGAAATCTTCATTTCGAGTTTAAGCGAGATCGCCAATTCACGCGCCCGAACCTTCATCGGTTCTTCCTTGTCGCGCGCGTTCGACCAGATGTCGATGTCCTTTTGGGACGCTTTCCTGTAGACTTTAAGTACTTCAGGCCCGTTTGGATTCGCGCCTTTTTTCTTCATTTGGATCTTGACCAATTCGCCCGTAAGTGTCACGATCCCGACGTCATGGCCCGGGGAAGCCTCGGTGGCCACGATGTCGCCGATACTCAATGTAATTTTTTCGTGATTGCGGTAGAACTCCTTTCGGCCGTTCTTGAAACGCACCTCGACACAGTCAAAAGGCGCTTCACCATTGGGAAGATTCATGTTTGCCAGCCAGTCGAAAACTGTCAGTTTATTGCAACTGTCAGTCCCGCACGTGCCGTTATTTTTACAGCCTCCCGGAGCACTGCTCGATGAGGTTGAACAAGTTGTACATGCCATATTTTATATATTGATCGCGGATTTCCGCTACGTTTCAAAAGTGAATTGCGGGTAAAGATAACGTTTTAGTCGTAAAGTCGAAAGTCAGGAAAGTCGTAAAGTCAAAAGTCGTAAAGTCAAAAGGCTCATCGCGGATTTCCATCGATTTTTGGGCGTTCCGGTAGTCAACAAAACCAGCGACCAAGGCCTTGTTTTGTAAAAACTCCCGTCGGGCTTTCCGCTCTTATCTTTTTGTCGCACTTCGACAGGGTCAGCGTGGCAAAAAGGATAACCGCTGCAATCCCTAACGCGGACGTCAAACCTAACGAAACGAATCAATGAAAATCCGCGTCATCTGCGTTCCCGAAAAAATCAGTTTATCTCAACCGAATAATTCAACATATTCCTGTTCTCCGACTCCAATTTCGCCCTCGAAACAAACACGTTGCGAAACAATTCAAAACTCCAGTTCGTGCGCTTTCGCCAATCGCCGAACGTCTCATTCCTCCAATCGAAATCTTCTTTCCAAACTTCTCTCGGCGACACATAAAAATACGTGTACGGAATCAGGTACGAACTGTCGTTGGTCGATTTTACCTTGAGCGATTCGGTTTCATTCCGGCTTACCGATTGCGGATAAAGCAACGTGATGTTTCGTTTTTCAGCCTCGCTTTTCATGCCCGACGAAATCCTCGCGTAATCAGTTTCAATCTTCTTCAAACTGAAATTGTCGTATGTCGTTTCCCCGATCTTATCGATCGGACGCAACTGGATGATGTTAATCGCGTATTTCCCAAACACGTCGAAAAAACCGGAAAGCTCGTGGAAATTATCTTCGTTGAACGTGTAATTCATGCGAAGTCGCATATTCGGAAATTGCTTTTTCACATCGGTGATCGCTTGCAAAATCTCATTGAATTTCTCGAAATCGCCTTTGTCCATCAAATCCTCGTACGTTTCCTTTTTCACGCCGTGAACTGATAAAATGATCTCGTCCAATCCGGCGTTCGCGAACTCGAGAATGTCGTTCGCATCGATCAGATTCCCGTTCGTGATCATCGAAATGTACGGAACGCCGTGCTGCTTGGCAAGTTCAATGAGTTGGACATTGTGCTTGAAAAGTGTCGGTTCGGCCCCGCATCCGATTTGTAATTTCAGAGCGTTTTTAAAAATGGATTTCGCCATCGGCTCCAGATCGTCCTGCTTGAACATGCCCTTCATGTTCTTGCGCACGAAGTCGGCGTCAGTAAAATAACACATCTTGCAGCGCAAATTGCACGCGAGAACCGGATCCATCTGAATCGACAAATATCGCTTGTCCAAAACGCTCAAAAGCCACAGCCCAAGAAACTTGATGCGGTGGCTTTTGATGCGCTGGTTGAGTTTTAACAGGCGATAGATGTCCATGGATTACCCGAGGATTTTATAAAGTTTGTCTGACAATCGGATCCGGTAATCGAGTTTGAAACTCACAAGGTCGCCTTTTTTTGCGATTTCAGCGGGCGCGTCGTTAACGAACATTTCTTCGATCGTGAAACGCTGTTCGCCGGTCGTCGGGCCTTTGATCAGGATTTCATTCCCGATGTAGAGTTCGCCTTCTTCGACGAGGAATTGTCCGATGCTCGCTTTCGGAAAAAAATGAATTCCTTTCGCGACATACGACTTTTTAACCTTGCTCTTTGCACTTTGTACTTTGCTCTTTTGCACTTCCTCAGCAACCGCTGTTCCAACCACGCCGTCACCCGAATTCCGGAACGTCAACACATCCGATTTCCCTTTTTTGAAAATCATGTTTCCGTTCTTGATGCCGCGGCGCAACGCTTTTTGTTCGTCTTCAGGCAAATGGATTACCTCTACGCAAGCCGTCGAACAACAACCTTCCATCGTCGCGGCACATTCGTCGCATTGGATGAACAGCAAGTGGCACGATTCGTTCGCGCAATTCGTGTGGTTGTCGCACGGTTTCCCGCATTGGTGGCAATTCGAGACGATGTCGCTTGTGATTCTTTCGCCGAGGCGTTGGTCGAACACGAAATTCTTTCCGATAAACTTGCTTTGCAAACCTTCGGCTTTCACCTGGCGCGTATATTCGATGATGCCGCCTTCAAGTTGGTAGACGTTTTCGAATCCTTTGTGTTTAAAGTATGCGCTGGCTTTCTCACATCGGATGCCGCCCGTGCAATACATCAATAATTTCTTGTCGGATTTATGTCCTGAGAGTTGTTCTTCGATAATCGGGAGCGATTCGCGAAACGTATCCACGTCAGGTTTTATTGCACCTACGAAATGCCCGATCTCGCTTTCATAGTGATTTCGCATATCGACCACGATCGTGTTCGGATCTTCCAGGAGCGCGTTGAATTCTTTGGCTTTTAAATGGATTCCGATGTTCGTCACGTCAAGAGTATCGTCGTCCAAACCATCGGCAACGATCTTATCGCGCACCTTGATCGTGAGTTTCAAAAACGAATGATCGTCGTGTTCGACCGCGATATTGAGTCGGATCCCTTTCATGAAATCGTATTCCTCGATCGTATCCTTGAACTCATAGAAATGGTCGGCAGGCAATGAAAGTTGGGCGTTGATGCCTTCATGGGCGACGTAAATCCTTCCCAAAACCTCAAGCCGGTTCCAGGCTAAAAACAAATCGTCGCGAAATTTTTTCGGGTCTTCGATGCGCGCATAGGCATAGAACGACAAAGTAAGTCGTTGTTTTCCGGCCTCGTCAATCATGGCCGAACGTTCCTCTGCGCTTAACGTGTTGTACAGTTGCATGCTATAAACATATTAAGTTAAGTGGTGCAAATATAGGCGCAAAAGTGCAAAGTTCAAAGTGCGGCGTTTTTGGGCGTTCCGGCGGCTGGAAAAAAGCTGATCGCATTTTTCCAGCCGCCGTCGGGCTGCAGGCACTCGCTATTTCGTTCCATTGCATTCCACAAAATGAGCTCAGACAATGCCAGCATCCCTAACGCGGAAAAATAAAGAAGAAAATCCGGGTAGGGTCAGGCGTCAGAATTTTGTCTATATAGAAACAGCGTCAAATCATACAACGGAAAAGTATAATTACTTAATAATCAGTGTGATTTGTAACTGTAATTTTAATTCACCATTAAAACCCAACGATTATGGAAAGAAGAAATTTTCTATCAAGCTCAGCAAAGATCGTGTTGGTCACGACCGGGCTTTTCGTCTCGGGAAAACTGCTCACTTCGTGCAGTTCCGATGACGACAGCGGTTATTACGACGACGACGGTTACTACAACGGCGGCTATTACGACGACGATGGCTATTACGATGACGGTTATTATGACGACGACCGACGCGCGAACTGATTATTAACTTTAAACAACACAACATGGACAGACGGAACTTCCTCTCAGGCACGGCCAAAATCTTTTTGGTCACATCAGGTTTGTTGGTCTCGGGCAATCTTTTGAGCGCCTGCAGCAACGATGACGACGGCGGTTATTATGATGACGATGGTTATTATGATGACCGACAATTGCCAAAGCAACAGCAACCGCAAAGTTTAAATGGAACTCAGGGTAAAGTTTAGTTGGTTAACTGGTTAATCGTTTAACTGGCGAGTGGTGGTCTTTCGGAAAATAGAACGCTATCGCCATGTCACGCGATTCTACCACTATCCAAATAACCAATTAACCAATTCAACACGTACAATGAACATCCTTTTCCTCCACGACACCGACCTTTCCCTACGCCGCGGCGCCGAGCTCACCATAAACCAGCTCGTTCAACTCGGGATACGGAAAGGTTTTTTCGTGGAAAGCGATTTGCTGTCTGACTTTGAAATTTCGAAAGACAAAATCCGCAATGCCGATCTCGTCGTCGTAAACAGCACGTCGCGTTGTAAATTCGAAAAGGAACTCATCGATTTTTTGGTCGACGAGAAAATCAAATATGCCAAAATCGATTTCGACTATAACTTTTGCGCCCGACGAAACATCATCTGCACGGTCGATCCGGGATATAAACTGTGTTGCGATTCGGGAAAATTCCACGGTTTCAGGAAACTGTTTTCAAATTCGCTTCTGAACTGTTTCCAATCGCCGAGACATTTTGAAGCGCACAAGGAATTCTTTGGCGAAGCGATCCAGAACATTTTGATCATGCCGCCGACCGTCGAAGTCGATGCGCTCAAGATTTCACAGGAAAAAGACGATTCCATTATTCCGTTTTTCGGCGATCTGAGTTTTTTGAAAGGCGCGCGGGCATTCGTGGATTATGCGTCCGAAAATCCGCAACAGCAATTCATTGTCTACGGAAAGAACAAAACCGATTTACTGATTCCGACCAACATCGCGTTCCACGACATGATCGACAACGAACACGTCCTGGAAATCCTCGGCAAGACCAAACGCTTTTTTTGCCAGCCTTTTTGGCCGGAACCTTCAGGGCGATTGGCCGCCGAGGCATTCTTGTCGGGTTGTGAAATCATCGCGAACGACAGGATCGGAACATTCTCGTTCGACTTTTATCCGAACGACAAAGAGCGCGCGAAACAGGAAATGAAAGATACGCCCGATATTTTCTGGAACCGTATCCAGGAAATCATCGGAACCAAAAAACCCGAAATCCAAACGCTCGGAAAAGTCCTGGTTCAAAAGAATTCAGGCGGACTAGGCGATATTTTCTTTTGTCTTCCCGCGTTGAAATTGCTTTTGAAAGCGGCCGACGAAGTTCGTTTCGCGGTCGCGCCGCGATTGGTCCCGTTCCTTTCGCAGTATATTCAAGACATCAGCATCGTCAATCAGGAAACCGTAAACGAAAGCGAATTTGATACGGTCGTCGAACTCGGAAATTACCCGGCGTTCATGGGTTTCAAAATGCCAAACGCGATAAAATACACGACGCACAAACGCGTGCGCCAACACGCGATCCAACATTATATGGATGCGGTGGCGAAACTGCATCGCGATTTGAATTACGATCGCGTACAATTTCCATATTTTCCAAAAAGAACCGATTGCGAAAATCCGTATTTCACTGTTCATCCGGGAGCAGGATTTCTGCTAAAAACCTGGCCGGCTAAGCAATTTGCCCAAGTGATCCGAGAAATCCACGATCGTTATCCCGAACTCGGTTGTAAAATTATTCTCGGGCCCGACGATCCGAATCCACTCGAACATTTCAATGAAATCCCTGATTACATTGCGACCGAAACCGGAAACCTCGAAGCCGTCGGGCAAACGTTGTCAGGTGCGATTTTTCACGTGGGCAACGATTCCGGGATTACGCATCTGGCTGAAGCCTACAACATTCCCACAGTAGGAATTTATGGACCGACCGGACCCGGCGCCTGGGGAAGTTTCGCGCAGGAATTCGAAACGATCTGGGGAAAAGATGGTTTTTGCGAAGTGAAATGCGATTATCGCGTACTCGTAAATTGCCAGGACCGCGTGTGCCTTTCTTCGATTTCGACGCAGAAAGTCGTGGGCGCGGTCTTGAAACTATTGCAGCGATTGTATCCCGAAAGCGACGCCGATTTCATGTTGCATCCGGCGCTCGAAATAAAATACAGTCCCGACGATTGCTTCCTCAAACTCGCCAACGCCGAATTCACGATCAATTTCAACAACGCGCAAACACGCGAGAACGTCGAGAACTTATTGTCAGGAAATTTCGAGAACCTCGACGACGAAACGTTGCAGCTCGCCCAATTCCTGCTGGAACAAAACATGATTTTAACGCCTCCGATTGCGTTGGGCAAAAGCACAAGTGACAATTTGAAACGCGTTCAAAGATCGAATGCCTAGCCCGGATGGAAACGGTTAGCCTTTTGCAGAAAAACCGAGATTTTGGCTGGGCGCGGCAGCGACCGAAGGAAGCTCGCCGCGCCTCTGGCAAAACCCGGTTTTTCAAGAAAGCTAAAAGCGGACAGCCGGAATATGCTACTAAAAAGACGTTTTTTATTACTAAAAGCAAAAAACATCGCGCCTCCGTGGCAACCAATCCAAAAAAAACTTCGTGCCTCCGTGCCTTCGTGGCAACTAATCAAAAAAACTTCGAGCCTTAGCGCCTTCGAGCCTTCGTGTCAAAAAGCAAGAAAAACTTCGCGCCTCTGCGCCATCGTGGCAACTAATCAGAAACAAAACTTCGTGCCTCCGTGCCTTCGTGGCAACCAATCAAAAAAAAACCTTCGAGTCTTAGCGTCTTTGTGCCTTCGTGTCAAAAGACCTTCGCGCCTTTGCAGAAAAAAACTTCGCGCCTCTGCGCCATCGTGGCAACTAATCCGAAAAAAAAACTTCAAGCCTTAACGTCTTCGTGCCTTCGTATCAAAAAGCAAGAAAAACTTCGCGCCTCCCCCAAAAAAAAAGACCGCTAAAAAGCGGCCTTCAAACTTCTGTAAAAAATTCTTAACAAAATTCGTCGTAAGCGTCCTTCAAATTCTCGGCGATCATCTCAGCCGGACGGCCTTCAATGTGATGGCGCTCCAACATGTGGACCAATTCCCCGTCTTTGAACAAAGCCATCGATGGAGATGAAGGCGGAAACGGGAACATTTTCTCACGTGCTGCGTCAACGGCGTCTTTCTCCATTCCGGCGAAAACCGTAACCAAATGGTCGGGTTTTTTCGCTCCCGCAAGACTCATTTTTGCTCCGGGACGTGCGTTTCTTGCCGCGCATCCGCAAACCGAATTTACGACAACCAAGGTCGTTCCCGGCTGCGAGAGTGCCGATTCAACTGCATCGGCGCTGTATAATTCCTCAAAACCTGCGTCCGAAAGTTCAGCGCGCATCGGTTTTACTAATTCTTCTGGGTACATAATTAAATGTCTATAGTTAGGCTGCAAAGATACGGCAATTCCTAATTAACAGTTAACAATTAACAATTTGAAAAACCGATGGATCCGATAGCCTGAGACTATAATCGGAACGAGAAACCCAGCGATACATAGTAGTCAGGCGCTTCCTCGGTGATTCCGAAACCGGCTGAAGCGTCGAGCATGAAATCGTCTGAGACCAAATAGGTGAAGCCGCCGTCGGCACTGTGATAAGCCGTTTCATCTTCAGGCGCGAACCCGAAAACCTCGACATAACAGCCCAATTTTTCAGTTAGTCCGAAGCCGGTCGTCAGTGTGTAGATAAACGTTGCGTTCGGCGTCATGCCGTTCCATTCGGCGCCAAGATTGTAGCCTAAACTTATGTGTTCCGACAATGTGTGCTGCATCGTAAAACGGAATAAAGCGGCGTAATATTCGGCTTTAAGTTCTTTCGAGGCGAGGTCAGGAACCTGCAAATGCGCGATGATCGAGGTTTTTGGAATAAATCCTTTTTCTTCAAGAAGTTTCGCCTTGAATCCGAACAGGACCGGACTCAATCCCGTGATTTTTTTGTCGGGCGCGTTCAACGACGAAAATTCGGTGATGATGCGGAGTTCGAAATTCTCGTTCACGCCGTATTTCCATAACGCGGTCGGGTGCACGAAAGTTTCTTCGCCCGCGTTCCCTTTTTCGAACGCAAAACCGATTTCAGCCTGGAACATTCCCGTCGGGACGATCGCCGGCGTTTCAGTCTGGTCGGGCCTGTCGGTAGCAATCGGATCCTTATGAACGGGCGCTCCGGTATCTTGGGCATTCGAAACGACGCTGTATGTCGTTAACGCTACAATTAAATAAATTCGTTTCATCGCAATTAAATTTTAGACGAATCTAAAAATAAATTTTGTAACACGAAAAATTATTTTATTTTTGTTTTGCAAAATCGTAATAGCCATGAAAGGAAAATCGCTTGAAGAAGTAAACGAATCGGTTTCGGCCCAGGGAAAAACATCGACGTTCAGGAAAGTGCTCGCATTTTTCGGGCCGGCATATCTGATCAGCGTCGGATATATGGATCCCGGAAACTGGGCGACCGACATCGCCGGTGGTTCGCAATTCGGATACGCGCTCATCTGGGTTTTGCTCATGAGCAATATCATGGCGTTGTTGTTGCAGAGTTTGAGCGCGCGCCTCGGGATCGTCACGAGGCTCGATTTGGCGCAGGCTTCGCGTGAAACATATTCCCCTTTCGTAAATTACATCTTGTATTTCCTGGCCGAAATCGCGATCGCGGCCTGTGACCTTGCTGAGGTTTTGGGAATGGCGATCGGTTTGAATTTATTGTTTGACATTTCACTTATCGAAGGCGTTCTAATCACAGTTCTCGACACGTTCCTGCTGTTGTTCCTGATCAATAAAGGCATCCGAAAAATGGAAGCGTTCATCATCGCTCTCGTCGCCATCATCGGGATGTCGTTTGTGGCCGAGATGATTTTCGCACAACCCGAACTCGGTAAAATCGCGACCGGAATGATCCCGACATTGCCGAATGAAGCCGCGTTATACATCGCGATCGGAATCATCGGAGCCACGGTCATGCCGCACAATTTGTACCTGCATTCTTCTTTGGTGCAGACGCGAAAGTTTGACCGGACGCGAGAAGGCGTCAAGCAAGCCATCAAATACAATTTCATCGATTCGGCCATCGCGTTGAACCTCGCGTTTTTCGTGAACGCCGCGATTTTGATTCTCGCAGCCGCGGCTTTCTACAAGAACGGATATTTCGAAATAGCCGAAATCCAGGACGCGCACAAATTGTTGCAACCGCTTCTCGGGACGCAATGGGCGCCGGTTTTGTTCGCGGTCGCGTTGATCGCTGCAGGACAGAGTTCAACCGTTACGGGAACGCTCGCGGGCCAGATCATCATGGAAGGTTACTTGAATTTGCGTATCCAGCCGTGGGTTCGCCGCATCATGACGCGACTCATCGCAATCGTGCCGGCCGTGATCACGATTTCGATCTTCGGAGAAGGCGTGACGGGGAAATTGCTGATCCTGAGTCAGGTAATTTTGAGTTTGCAGCTCGGTTTCGCGATCATTCCGCTGATACATTTCGTAAGCGACAAGACAAAAATGAAAGGTTTCCACATCAATAGATTGACGCAGGTTTCGGCTTGGATCATCGCGCTAGTGATCGTTTCGCTTAACGGTCGATTGGTATATTCTGAAATCGCGGGTTGGCTCGAAGCTTCTGAAAATCCGATCATTCTTTGGCTGACCGTCGTTCCGCTCGCCGTAGCGTTCCTGGTTTTGCTTCTTTATATCGTCGTAAAACCGTTTATCATCAAACCGAAAGAACACATTTACAACCATTCGCCTCACAGCTTGAAACTCAAATACGGCCGTTCGGGCGAGTACGAGAAAAAAGACATCGCCGTGACGGTCGACTTCACCGACGCCGACGAGAAAGCGCTCAACAACGCGTTCGCACTCGGCGGAACGGGCGCGAAGTACACGTTGATCCATGTCGTGGAAACCGTCGGCGCGATCATGTACGGCGACAACATCGTCGACCATGAAACCTCGATGGACGAAAAGTTATTGCAGGAATACGACGACATGCTGACCGAAAAAGGTTATGACATCGAAACGAAATTAGGCTTCGGAAATCCCGGAAAAGGAATCGCGAAAATCGTCAACGAAGGCAAGTTCGACGTATTGGTCATGGGAACTCACGGACATTCGGGCATCAAGGATTTGCTGTTCGGAACTACGGTCGGCAAAGTGCGGCATGGGATTTCGATTCCACTCGTAATTGTGAAAAAGTAACAAGGACGAATAAACGATAGCATAAATGTATTCGAACACAATTCACGAACTTTGCATGGCTTTGAACTTTTCACCTTGCACTTTGCACTTCAAAAAATGACGTTCTCTGAGGAAAACTACCTAAAAACCATCTATCATCTCAACAACCTGAGCAGCGGTGGCGTGAACACGAACGCGATTGCCGAGAAGATGGAAACCAAAGCCTCGTCGGTGACCGACATGCTCAAGAAATTAGCCGACAAACAACTCGTCATCTACAAGAAATACCAAGGTGTTTCCCTGACCGACAAAGGGATGCTCGCCGCCAAAATGATCGTGCGCAAACACCGGTTGTGGGAAGTTTTCCTCGTCGAGAAACTCGATTTCAATTGGGATGAAGTCCACGACATCGCCGAACAGCTCGAGCACATACAATCGGAACAACTCATAAACCGTCTCGACGACTTCCTCGGAAATCCGACCGAAGATCCGCACGGCGACCCGATTCCCGATGCGAACGGCCAGATCGTGAAAGTCGAAAAACAGCTGTTGAGCGAACTCGACGAACATCAATCAGGGATTTGCGTGGGCGTGAAAGACACGTCGTCGGAGTTTTTGAAATACCTCGACAAGCAGGATATTTCGCTCGGCACAAAAATCGAAATCCTTTCCAAAGAAGCGTTCGACCAATCGCTTCGCATCAAAGCCGCGTCCAAGGAAATCACGATTTCACAAAAGATCGCGGGGAATTTATTTGTGCGGAAAGTGTAACTTCACCAAAAATCCCAATCATGAAAAAGTCGGTTGCAATCCTCGTTTTTACACTTTGGTCGGTTTGTTCGTTTGCGCAACAGTCGGTGACGTTTCGTCCGCAGGCGTCGGCCAATAAAAAGTACGTGTCGGAATTCGTAACCAAAAACGACATGGTGATGGAATTCGATGCGAAGGGCCAAACCAAAGAAAAGCTCCAACAAGGCGGAATGGAGAAAATGGCGATCTTCCAGGAATCCAAAATGCCATACGTGATCACGACCTCAAAGGCCAAACCTGACGGAAGCGTTCCAGCCGAAATGAAATACGGAGAAGTCACCGTATCCCAAACAGTAAACGGCGAAAAGACAAGCATACCGAGCCCCGCGAGCGGATTGGTCATGACCGGATATTATAAGGATTCCCAATTCAACGTCGAAGATATCAAAGGCGAGAATCTTACCGACGAGATGAAGGCGACCATGAAAACGTCGGTCGACAACGTGCTCAAAAGCATCAATTTCCCGAAAACGCCAGTGAAAATTGGAGAGTCGTTCACCGACAACACGCCTATGAACATGCCATTGGGTCAACTCGGCACGTTGAACATGAACATCAAGACGGTTTATACTTTAAAGAAAATCTCGGGCGGCATCGCGTATTTCGATCTGGTCCAAACCCTGACGATGGATTCGAAAATGGAAAGTGTGAACATGAGCGCGACGGGAACCGGGAAAGGCACGACCGAATTCAACCTGACCGAAAACTTCCTGACCAAATACGACTCGATCCTCGATATGGAGATGACGATAAAAATCAGCGATGAAATGTCGGTAAAGGCAAAAAGCAAGGCGATATCGTCGAATGTCGTTACGATTTCGAAGATTTAAGCAGTAAGATCTTCCAATCCAAAAAACTCCAAATCAACTAACAACCGCAATCCGGACCGCAACCATCCTTTTTCTTCTTCTTGAAAAAGAACTTTCGCGCCAGGAAAAACACGGCGGCGGCAAGCAAGGCGAAAGCGATTATATTCTGTATCATTTCAAGATTTGATAAGCCGCAAGTGCCGACAAATAGGCCACGGCGCTCATGACCACGAATTGGATCGCGGGCCATTTCCACGAATTGGTTTCCTTTTTCACGATGGCGAGCGTACTGGCGCATTGCATGGCGAACGCGTAAAACAACAACAGCGAGATTCCCGTTGGCAAGTCGAACAGTTTGCTGCCGTCGACACGTGTTTCACGAGCCATTTTCTCGCGTACGGGCTCGTCGTTGTCATCAGATTGTCCGACGCTGTAGATCGTAGCCAACGTTCCCACGAAAACTTCTCTCGCGGCAAACGACGTCAGGATCGCAATCCCGATCTTCCAATCGTAACCCAACGGTTTCAGTACGGGCTCGATGGCTTGTCCTAAAATTCCCATGTAGGAATTCTCGAGTTTATAGGAATCGACTTCGGCCGCGAGTTCGTCTGATGTAAAGGTTTTGCCGTTTTTAGTTAGGTTTTGGGAAACGACCTGTTCGGCATTTTCGAAATTTTCGCCAGGACCGAAAGATCCCAGAAACCACAACACGATGGAAACCGCCAGGATGATTTTCCCCGCGCCAAGCACGAATGCTTTCGTTTTTTCGATCACATTGATGCCGACGTTTCTAAGCAAAGGCATTTTATAATTCGGCATTTCGACCACAAAATAACTCTTGCTTTTGAGTTTCAATATTTTGTTCAAGACCCAAGCGCCGATGATTGCCATGCTGAAACCCGCGATGTACAAAAGCATGAGCGTCAAACCTTGTAAGTTCAGGACTCCGAATATGCGTTCGTTCGGAATCACAAGAGAAATCACGATCGCGTAAACAGGCAAACGCGCCGAGCAGGTCGTGAACGGCGTGACCAAAATCGTGATCAATCGCTCCTTCCAATTTTCGATGTTGCGCGTCGACATGATCGCAGGAATCGCACACGCATTTCCTGAAATCAACGGCACGACACTTTTGCCCGACAACCCGAATCGGCGCATGATCTTGTCCATCAGGAACACGACGCGGCTCATGTAACCGCTTTCTTCGAGCAACGAAATAAACAGGAACAAAAACGCGATCGGCGGAATGAAAACCGCGATGCCGCCCAATCCGGGAATAATTCCCTGAGAAAGCAGATCGGTTAGGATTCCCGGGGCGAAATTATCGGCGACGGCGCCCGCGAGCCATCCGAAACCGGCATCGATCCAATCACTCGGAATCGTAGACCAACTGAATATTGACTGGAAAATCGCGAAAAGAATCGCCACGAAAATCACGTATCCCCAAACTTTGTGCGTGAGCACGCGGTCGAGTCGGCTGCCGAAATCCTTGGCCGAAGCCGAATCGATGGTCTGACCCAAACGCAACACATCGTTTATGAATTGGTATCGTTTTATGGTTTCCTTTTGCTGCATGCGTTTCAAATCGGAATTCGATTTGGTGAACGCGGTGACGACCTGTTTTTTCTCGAATTCAAGGAAATTTACGTCCTGCGTGATCACGAGCCAAAGCTTGTACAGCAGTTGTTTCGGGAACATTTTTCGAAGTCCGTCGAAATAGTCGGGATCGATCGCCGACGCGTTCAAACACGGTTCGGTCGACAACGTCTTATACGAAACGATGAGGTTTTTGATCTCGTCGATTCCCGTTTTCTTGCGCGAACTCACGAGCGCGATTTTCGTGTTTAATCGCTCTTCGAGGTATGGGATGTCAAGCGAAATTCCTTTGTAGCTCATTCGGTCGGCCATGTTGATGACCAAAATCGTCGGGATTTCGAGATCTTTTATTTGGGTGAAAAGTAACAGGTTCCGCTTGAGGTTTTCCACGTCGGTGACGACAACGGCCACGTCGGGAAACAATTTGTCGTTCCTATTCAACAGCAATTCGATTACGACATTTTCGTCCATCGAACTCGCATTCAAACTGTACGTTCCGGGCAAATCCAGGATGTTCGCCTTGGCGTTGTTCGGCAGTTTGCAGAACCCGACCTTTTTCTCGACCGTGATTCCCGGGTAATTCCCGACCTGCTGGTTCAAGCCGGTCAGCGCGTTGAATACGGAAGTCTTACCCGTATTTGGGTTACCGATCAGCGCGACATTGATGTTTTCGTTACTCATTATGCGGTAATTTCAATCTGGATGTATTGGGCGGTTTCCTTGCGGATAGCCAGTCGCGAGCCGTTGATGTCCAAATACAACGGGTCGCCCAAAGGCGCGATTTGGATCAACTCGATGCTGTTTCCGGGAAGGCAGCCCATTTCGAGCAACTTTAGCGGGAGCAAATCCGAATCGATTTCAGTGATAATCGCCTTGTCGCCTTTCTTGAGATGGTTTACGGTAGTGTGCAAATCCTTATTTAGATTGAATAAGGCAAAAGTACGGGTTTTGGTTGAATCGTTGATTTGTTTATTCGTTTATTCGAAGCCAAAGTAGCGTTAACGTTTTTGGTTGAATTTGACGATGATTTCTGTTGGGAGCTATTCCGGCTGTCCGCTTTTAGCTTTTGCCCCAACCGCCGTTTTTGCAACTCGCGCCAAGAGCTTCCTTTGGTCGCTTCGGCGCTTCGGCAAAATCAGGCGCTTGCGGTAAAAGGCTAACCGCTTCCATCCGGGCTAGTTGGAGTGCCTGAGTGCCTGAGATCCTGAGTGCCTGAGCGATCCTAAGTCTTAACGGATTATAGTATAATGATGTTCGAGAAACCTGTTCCAACCTTTTTTGCTCTTCGATTCGACGGCAAAGTAGAATCCTTCCTTTTCGTCGGGCCAATAAATCATGCGCGCCAAACCTGCGGGCATTTGGGCTTCGAAACTTATGGCTTGGGCGTGGACGTCGGAACCATCGGAGAGTTTCCCGAATGAATTTTTTCCATCCGAGGTAAACGACCAAAACGAGATTTCCCCGTCTTTCATCCCAAACATTGCGGTTTCCTGATACGTTTTGCTTGCGAATTCCCAGGTCGCGTTCAATTGGATATACGTCGAGCCAAGGACTTTTTGGAACGATCGCGTGCATTTGACTTTTCCCATCGCAGAGTCGGCGGTCGCTTCCCAATTGCCCAACAACGGTTCGAGAATACCTAATTTACCTTTTCCTTTTTTCCAGGTTGTCATCGTTTGTAATTAATCGTTTCCTTGGGTCGATAGCCAATTGATATCGGCGATCAACTTCTTCACGTCTTCAGGATTCGTGCCGTCGTAGAATCCGCGCACGCGGCGTTTGGCGTCGACCAACACGAAATTTTCAGTGTGAACCATATCGTATAGTTCGCTTGGTTTGCCCAATTTTACGGCGAGATAGGATTTTCGCGCCATTTCGTAGATGTCTTTTTTATCGCCGGTCACCAAATTCCATTTCGAATCGACGACGCCTTTTTCGAGGGCATATTTCTTTAGGACCGGAACGCTGTCCACGTCGGGCATGACCGTGTGCGAAAGAATCATGACTTTCGGGTTGTCGAGAATCGCCTTTTGCACATCGACCATGTTCGAGGTCATGATCGGGCAAATGGATTTGCAGGTCGTGAAAAAAAAATCGGCGACGTAAATCTTGCCTTCATAGTCTTTTTGAGTGATGGTTTTTCCGTTTTGGTTCGTGAACGAGAAGTCGGCGATCGTGTGGTATTTCCCAACGTGTTGGACCGTGCTGTCGACGAGTTCGGGATTCACGTCACTCGGATTGTAAACCTTGAGCATTTTTTTAGGCTTGAGCACGACATAAAAAGCCCCAATAGAAATGGCCGAAATAATCGCCATGACGATAAAAAAGATGCGGTATCTTTTGAAGAAGGAAAGCATTTGAAAAATTTGTCGCAAAAGTACGAATTGATTCTCCGATTGCTGAAACAACTTGAACGTTAATGCGACAAACATTTCAAATCCTTACCTTTACTAAAAACCCGAATTTCATGAAATACCGCAAATCGCTGCTCTTGTTGCTCCCGCTTATCGCAACGGTCAAAACGAGCGCCCAAACAACTCCCGCCAATCCGGGAATCAACCTTTCGCTCATGGACAAAAACGTAAAACCCGGAGACGATTTCTTCAGGTTCGTCAACGGAACCTGGTTCGACAATACTGAGATTCCCGCCGACCGCACGCGTTGGGGAAGTTTCGACGAGCTTCGTCAAAACACCGACACCGACGCGATGGCAATCCTAAAAGCCGCCACGACGAACTCGAAATACACCTCGACTACTGATCAGGGCAAAGCCGTAAATTATTATAAAACCATTATGGATACGGTCGCGCGCAACAAGGCCGGCATCAAGCCCATCAAACCATATCTCGATAAGATCGATAAAATAAAAACGGTTGCCGACCTGCAAAAGTTGCTCATCGAGATGGAACCGTACGGCGGGATCGGATTCTTCGGTGTCGGCGTCGGTCCCGATGCGAAGAACAGCAACCGCAACATGGTAAGCGTCGGTCCGGGAAGCGTCGGTTTGCCTGACCGCGATTATTATTTGTCTGACGATAAAGATTCGAAGGAAAAGCGAGAGAAATACGTGGCCCACGTAACGAGAATGTTGCAATATCTGGGTGAAAAGCCTGCCGAAGCCAAAGCCAACGCCGACAAAATCCTCGCACTCGAAATCGCGATGAGCAAACCGCGACTCGACCGCGTGGAACGTCGCGACCGCCGCAAAACCTACAATCCGATGACGGTTGCCGACTTGCAAAAACTTACTCCCGAAATCAATTGGGAAGCCTATCTTTCAGGCGTCGGACTGCCAAAAACCGATACGTTGAGCGTGTCGCAACCGCGCTACATGACCGCGCTTAACGATTTGTTCAAGGAAAATAAAGTCGCCGACTGGAAAGCCTACATGCGTTGGACAGTGTTGAACCGTTATGCGGGCGTTCTTTCAACCGAACTTGAGAACGCGAACTGGGAATTCTTCGGGAAAACGTTGGCGGGCGGCGTCAAACAACGTCCACGTGACGAAAGAGCGTTGCAAAGCATAAACGGTTCCGTGGGAGAAGCGCTCGGAAAGTTATACGTCGAACAAAAATTCCCGCCCGAAGCGAAAGCGAAAGCCGAGAAACTCATCCAATACTTATTCCGAGCCTACGAAAAACGAATCAACGAATTGCCGTGGATGGACGAGCAAACACGCGCCATGGCGATCGCAAAACTCAAAAAATACCGCGTCAAGATCGGTTATCCTGACAAATGGCGCGACTATTCGGCGTTGACGCTGAAAGGTCCGCAAGAAGGCGGAAGTTATTTTTCGAACTCGCAAGCGCTTTCAAAATGGCGTTATGACGAAGGTCTGAAAGATTTGAAAAAGCCCGTCGACAAAGAACGTTGGGGAATGTCGCCACAAACCGTGAACGCGTATTACAATTCGACGAATAACGAAATTGTGTTTCCGGCCGCGATCCTTCAGCCACCATTCTACGATTATCGCGCCGACGATGCCGTGAATTTCGGTGGCATTGGAGCCGTGATCGGGCACGAAATCTCGCACGGTTTCGACGATTCGGGTTCACGTTTCAACGCCGACGGAAACCTCGTGAACTGGTGGTCTGAAAAAGATCTCGCGCAATTCACCGAACTCGGAACGGCTTTGTCGGCCCAATACAGCGCGCTCGAACCGCTGCCCGGGATTTTTGTCGACGGCAAGTTTACGCTTGGCGAAAATATTGGCGACCTTGGCGGAGTCAACGCGGCTTACGACGGCCTTCAACTTTCGTTGCAGGAAAACGGACGCCCGGGACTGATCGACGGTTTCACGCCCGAACAGCGTTTCTTCATTTCCTGGGCGACGGTTTGGCGTACCAAAATCCGGGACGAGGCGATCAAGAATTTGGTCAAGACCGACACGCACACACCGGGAATGTATCGCGCATACGTGCCGTTGCAAAATGTCGAAGCGTTCTATAAAGCGTTCAACATTCAGCCCGGCGAAAAATTATATGTCGCGCCTGAGAAGCGAGTCAAGATATGGTAAACAAAATCCCGGTTCACGCCGGGATTTTTTATTTTAGGAAGTGGCCAAATGATGCGGCTCGACATGGATCAAAACGTCGGCGATTGCTGGAATTTCGCGTTGTAAGGTGTCTTTGAGATCGTGCGCGATTTCGTGTCCTTCGGTTACTGAGATGTCGCCGTTCACCGTTAGGTGCAAATCGACGAGATAGTTCATGCCGGCTTTTCGGACGTGGCATTTTTCTGTATCGATGACGCCGGGAACCGTTTGTGATATCGTGCGGATTTGTTCGACGAGTTCGTGGTGCAGATGTTCGTCGAGGATTTCGCCTAGCGCCGGGCGAAAGATCAAATAGGCATTGTAGATTATGAAACCTGACGCGAGTAAAGCGGCCCAATCGTCGGCGGTTTCATAACCCGGACCCATGAACAAGGCGATTGAAATCCCAATGAACGCCATGGCCGACGTGATCGCGTCGCTGCGATGGTGCCAAGCGTCGGCTTTGAGCGACGAGCTGTTCGTGTCGTCGCTCTTCTTGGAAACGATGCGATAGAAAACCTCCTTGATAATGACGATCGCGCCAAGAATGATAAGCGTGTACGACGCCGGAGTTTTATGTGGCGTCCTGATGTGCTCGATGCTTTCGTAGGCGATGACCGTTGCCGAGATCACCAAAAATCCGACTACCGCGAACGTGACGAGCGCTTCGGCTTTTCCATGTCCGTATGGATGGTTTTCGTCGGCGGGACGAGAGGAATACTTTAGTCCGATGAGCACTAAAAACGACGCGAACACATCGGAAGTCGATTCGATGGCGTCGGCGATCAATGCGTACGAATTCCCGAAATAACCCGCCGCGCCTTTTATAATCGCAAGTGCGAGATTGCCCACAATGCTCAAATAGGTGGTTTTTACGGCTTGTTCTGTGCGAGTGTCCATGTTGCAAAGATAGGTTTTGCGGTCGTGTCGCGGGGAACGGGTATTAAATTTTTATGAAATGCGGTTGCGGGATGAGTTTGCGCGAGGGATAGAAGCGGTTATCC
The DNA here is from genome assembly GCF_004211145.1 of Flavobacterium sp. Classification (GTDB taxonomy): domain Bacteria; phylum Bacteroidota; class Bacteroidia; order Flavobacteriales; family Flavobacteriaceae; genus Flavobacterium. The sequence goes on from NZ_SEBS01000002.1 coordinate 64,820, forward strand.
TTTTTGTGGAACCCTTAAAGAGTTTTAAACTCTTTAAGGGTTGGCAAAAAGATAAAAGCGGATAGCCCGACCGCGTTGCCAACCAAACTTGCTATGTAAAAGGATAGTTCCGCAACGGGGTCGCGCCAAAATCTACAATTCGGGATGTAGGAAATTGTAATGCACGATCCTTCCCAGTTTTCCCGAATTGACTTGTTTCCCCTGTGACTGATTCTTGCGCGAAAAAGACGGCAACGGCAATTGCAAAGCGCGCGCTTTTTGCGTGTAATATTCTTCACGCGTCGGGTGAAAAGGCGCGACGGCATTGAAGATTTCGCCCCAGATCTTGTTTTCGATGATCCGGATGATGATGCTCAAACAATCCTCGCGATGGATCAAATTGATCGGCGCGTCAGGGTTTTCGATGTTTTCCCGGCCAGCAAGAAATTTCACGGGATGGCGATCATCGGCCACGAGCCCGCCGAATCTAAGAACGGTTGTCTGGAAATATTCGTTTTCGAGTAAAAGTTTTTCGCTTTCGAGTAATTGTTCACCGTTTTTGGTTTGAGGTTGAGGTTCGGTTTCTTCAGTCGCGACACCGGCGCCGTTCCCGTAAACCGACGTGGAACTAATGAACAATACGTTCTTGACACCCGCCTTTTCAATGTAAGGCATCAATTTCCTGATCTTGTCGCTGTAGTCTTCCGATTCTTCCGATCGCTGTTTCGGCGGCACATCGATGATCAGCGTAGCGGAACTGTGAAGAAAATCCGCTATATCGCCCAAAATTTCTTTCGCCGAAAGCGTCACCAGAAAAGGCTCGATTCCGGCTGCGGCCAACACATCAATCTTTTCGTGTGAAGTCGTCGAACCCTTGATATGAAAGCCGTGAGCGGCAAGCGTCTTGGCAAGCGGAAGCCCGAGCCAGCCGCAACCAAGTATGCTTATATTATTTTTTGTAGCCAATGCGTTCTTTTTCGTTTTTCAATAATCATTTGCACGGAGCGTAACAGTAAAACGCAAGTGTTTGCCGTATCGTATAGACTTTTAGACCGTTTTAACTATTGTTCGGTCGGAGTCGCTTCAATGGTTTCGTCGAGGTCGGGAATCGTATCGTTCATTCTCGCCGACGGCGGTGCATAATAACGTCGCACGGGAATCGGAATAATTGTCTTAGGCGTCGGAGCGATTTTCTTATGCAAAACAATCGCATCGTTAAGCACGAATGGCGTCGGCATCATCCAATCTTCACGTTGTTTCATATTGAATAACGGATTGGTCATCAAGTCGAACGAGGCTTCGAGCATTTCCATGTCGAGCGCCGTATTTTTCGGGATGCTGAACTGTAGCACGAGCGGCTCGTTGTCGACCACATAATAACTCATGATTTTCTTGCCGTTACGCGGATAACGCGAACCTTTTTGCCCGATGAGTTTCGCCCCGTTTCCTTTCAGGTTGTGGAAAACCATGTTCTCATTGGCAAAAATATCGTAACGGTTCACCTTGCGGTTCGGCGTGATTTTTATCGTGAGGTAACGTTGCGTCCCGATGACCGTATCCATTTGGAAATCGACGTAAGGCTCGGGCAGATCACGGTTTATCGCTTCAAAAGTATGCGTAAAGGTCGAACCGTATTTACTGAAAAGCGGTAGTTTGTTCAGCGATTCGGCGCCTTTTGGTTTGTCGGTCAAATAGATTTGGGTCCATTCGTCGAGATTCTTGTCGTAAGTCGCCCAGTTTGCGACGTCGTTGTCGGCATCATAAACATAGAGCAGGCTGTTCGGTTTCGCCTTTCCGGGTTCGTATCCCGAATTTAGATGAGCATAAACAAAACATCCGACGGAACATGCGATGAAAACCGCCGACCACAGTCCTTTTTTAGGGAACGATGCGAATATTGGAAGCAATAATCCGAAGACGAGCACCGTAAGCGCGGCACTTCCGAAAAGGATTTTGAGCCCGAGTCCGATCGGAAACATCGCGATAAAAGGAACGAAAATAAACATCGCAGGAATCGCGAAGATCGAATTGAGTACCGGACTGGAATGTTGCGTCGCGATGAAAACACCGAACATGAGCAAACTGAAAAACACGGGAATTATGAAGAATCCCGCTCCGGGCAAAAACGCGGCAATCCCTATGTTTATGAGTAGCCACAATAAAATCGGCGCGACCGTATAATTTCCGATGGCCGTTTCAGAACCTGTCCGCACATACCATAAGAACCCGATTCCGAAACTTAACAGCACGAACGCCAAGATATACGCGTGGCCGTTATAAGTAAATCCTTGCAAAATATCGGAATATTGCGGATAGATCGACAACAGCAGTTTCCATCCGAAGAAGCCGACGACTCCGGCCGTGACCACCGCGCACAGGAACAAAATGAATCCTTTTCCCATTTCGGCGGGCGACAATAGCCGTTTTCCCATGCCGACAAAAACCAGGAACAAGAAAAGAACGACGCAAATCGTCAACAGTCCAAAGTTCCATGAAAACGGATAGTGGATGAATCCGATCGGCGTGTTGAAATATACTTGGTCCACGTCCGAATCCAGGTTGCGCAGGTCGAGGTTCGCGAAATATCCGAGCAAAGGCACGAGATAACTTCCCTGATGCGACAGGGTTTCAGGACTTAAATGTTCGTAATCGTCCTGTTGCGTATGGTAGTTGTAATGGCCGTCGATGAATGCGAAGTTGAACCCTTGGATTTTGCCCTGTTCGCGAAAAACCGTCAAGTCGGTATCGTTGGGAAGCATTTTGTAAATGCTGTACATGAGCGAGTTCGAGACAGGGTAATCGGGATCGGCTTTTGAAAACGAGTCGACCATTTCAGAATTTCCGTTGTTCACTTCCATAAGCATGTAGCCCGGACCTTGCGAACCTCTCGCTTCGAAATTGAGCGCCAAACCTATTTGTTTTGCCCATTTGCTTTCTGAAACGAACAACGCGGCTCCGTTCAGGCCGAGTTCTTCGGCGTCGGTAAACACGATGAAAATATCGTTTTGGTGAGCGGTCTTGTTGTGCAGATACGCACGGATACCTTCCAAAATAACCGCGACTCCTGACGCATCGTCACTCGCCCCATGCGAATAGGAGTGAGGCGCGCTGTCGTAATGCGAGAGCAATAAAAGCGCCTTACCGCCGGTCGTTCCTTTGATGCGTGCGATGATGTTGCGCGATTTGACGAGATTTCCCCAATCGGTAAAACTCGTGCCTTCCTCGATTTCGGGTTCGAGACCCAATTGTTGTAATTCTTTTACGATGTATGCCTCGACTTTCTTGTGTGCGTCCGAACCAATATAATGCGGTTCTTTCGAGATTTCCTTGACATGAGTTAAGGCGCGGGCCGTCGAAAAGTCGGACAGCGCTTGCGTGTCGCTCGAGACGTACCGCGGCATTTGGTCGAAATACATCCAGCACAAAATCCCGAACAGGAAAAGGATGGATAGAAGTGAGGCATAACTTTTTTTCATCGTGGTAGTTGGTTTGGTGGGACGTGTTCGATTGGCTTCCTCACAATCTTGCACGCGTTGTCATTTGCAATTTTATAACCTTGGTCGTATAGAAAATAGTAATATTTGCCTTTCTTGGAAACATCCATGCTTGTGAAATATCCGAAATCAAAACCTTTTTCAAGTAGTTCGAGGCGTGAAGTTTTTGTTTTGCCCCCGGTGTTGAGTTCAGAAAGGATCCGATAGTTCCGACGCAGCCTGTTGTTGATATTGCGCATGAAGTTGCTGCTATCCTTGTTAATCTTGTTGTTGTAGCTACTGCGGCATTGATCTCCGCAAAACTTTTTGTCGTCGCGGCCCAGAAGGTTTTCTCCGCATTCAAAACAGGTTTTCATGGTCTTTCTTTTTAGAATGGTGTGGATTCGATGTGCGGCATTTCACTGAGGTTCTGCTCATTGAAAAGCCAAAATAATATGGCGTATAGTTTTCTAAAACTCTCTCAAATATAGGAATTTAATCCCATTTGCAAACGGCCGTAAGCGTTTACAAACGTTTACAAACGGAAGTAAACGATTAACAAACGACTATTATCGAAGTGATTTCTGAAGTTTGCGATGTTGTTTGCGGCATTGAGACCGCTTGAATTATAAACCATTTAAATTTTTACACGCCATGAATGCACTACGCAACAGAGTACAATTGATCGGCCATGCAGGCCAGGATCCCGAGATCAAGAATTTCGAAAAAGGAAAGCTCGCAAGCTTCAGCATCGCCACGAATGAAATCTATAAGAACGACAAGGGCGAAAAGGTCGAGGAAACCCAATGGCATCGGGCCGTCGCTTGGGGAAAAAATGCCGAATTCGTCGAGAAATACGTAACCAAAGGCAAAGAGCTCGCCGTAGAAGGGAAGCTCGTACATCGGAACTACGACGATAAAAACGGTGAGAAACGTTATATCACTGAAGTCGTTATCAACGAATTCATGCTGTTAAGCAAGTAGAAACGGTTGCTGTTTCAGCGCACATTATTTGATGATTGGTTCGGCAGGAAAGCCATCGGCGAACTTGCGAAGTTTGATCTCGCGTAATTTCGAATCGTAATAACTGAGCACGAAATAATCGCTGAACGGGCTCAGGTAATACAATGCGACGTTTTGATTTTTGGCTAAAAACTCCGAGAGGAAATCAACGGCCAAAGGCAATTGTTCTTTTGGCAAATGTTTGAAATTCTTGTCGAAAAGCGACTCGAAGAAGAACTGTTGGAAAGGAGCGTCGCCAAACACATCGTCGTAAACGCCGACCGATCCACCGCCAACGGCAATGCCCATCCCTAACGTTGCGCCAAGGATAATCGTTCCAGTGTCATGTCGACGGCGAACTCCGCCTGAAGTAACCAAGAGTTCGCCGTTGACCTGATATACCGAAATCGCCAAATCGCAACCCGAAACGCGATTCAGGAATTTCTTGAATGTCTTGACCGTCGACGGTTTTTGATTGGCGTGCTGGAACAGGAAAGGGGAGTTTTTTTCGACGACGGTATCTTGTTCGGCGAAGCGATATACGATCGCGGCATTGTCGGCATTTGCGCCCAACGCCTTTGATGAAAGCGTCAATTCGTTTTCGCTCGCACGCAGTTGATACAGCATTCCATTTTTGTAGAATGAGTTTGAGGAAGTGCTTTTCTTTACTTCGGGTTGCGGAACGTTGAATTCGGTTACGGAATAGTCCGACAAGGAGATCCTGAAAACCTGCGTGGCGTTTTCCATGTGATCCAACGTCAGCCAAAGCGCATCCTTGTCAGCATACAATTTTGATTTTGCAGCCGTTAAGAACAATGGATTCGTCGCCGATGAATCCATTTTTTCAGGCGGAAACCTAGTCAGGAATTCGGCGAGTTTATATGCTTTTCCCGATTCTGATTTGAACGAGAAACTTGAAAAGTCCATAACGTGAATCCCGGGAATGCCATTCGTAAACGAATATATTTTGAGTTTTTGTTCGTCGTCAAAAACGGTCAGGATGTAAAAGTATCCGTTATAGCTGAACGCGTTCAGGAATGTTTCCTTGTCATAGGAAATGGCGTATTGTTTCTCAATGCCGATATGTTGTCCAAAGTCAAATCCTGTGGCCGCGATCTTCGAAAAGTCATCCGACGCCCAATAGACATAAGGCGAACCTTCAGGGCCGACGCTATAGCCGGAAACATTTGAAAATCCTTCGGGACGTTTCGTCGAAATGCTGTCCCGGACGAACAAAGCCGAATTGTATTTCACGGCGGTCGTTTTTTCCTTGTCTGACGCCACAACGTAAAAATTTCTGTCCGATTCGTCTCCAAACGAAATCAGCTGTTGTCTGTCAAAAGGTTTCTTGAGTTCGAGTTTGCGTGACGACAACAACGTCTGTGAATGTGTCGGTGACGCAATGGCCAACAGGAAAACGAATAGCAATATCTTTTTCATACGGTAATTTACAAAATAAAACCCTCCGAGTTGGAGGGCTAATTTTTACAAGCTAGACGCTTGTCTATCAAATCGAACATCGGGCAGCGGCCGCAGCGTTTGTCCTCGCTCTTTTTATATTTTTCACAACAACTCGATTTGCAATTGTCGGCGACCTTGAGCTTTTTAAGGAGTTTTTTGTACTCCTTTTTCTTCTTGCCCTTTTCTTTCTCCTTCTTGCCCAAAACAATCACAATTTGAAACAAATATAAATTGTTTCGAAACATTCCAGATGAACTTTAACTATTTGGCATTGTAGTTCAAAGCGTTCAGGACCGGAATCTGTTGGATGTCGCGATCGAACAGATATAAGCCGCCGCGATCGTCCCCGATCATGTAGATTTTATCGAGAATAGTTTTAGCCTGGGCTTCTTCCTCGATCTGTTCCGCCACGTACCATTGCAGGAAGTTGTGGGTCGCATAATCTTTTTCGCCAAGGGTTTCATGCACCAGATTATTGATCGATTCCGACACGAAAACCTCATGTTTGTACAATTCTTCAAACATCTCCACGAAGTTCGTGAACATGGTTTTCGGAGCTTTCAATTCGGTGATTTGCGCATGTCCGCCGCGTTCGTTCACATAACGGACCAGCTTCAACATATGTGTGCGTTCCTCGTCTGATTGCGTATACATAAATTGCGCGATTCCATCCAAACCGTGAGTGTCGGCCCAACACGCCATCGAAAGGTAAATTTGCGACGACTCGGCTTCGATTCTTATCTGAAGGTTCAGCTGGGTTTCAATATTTTTTGATAACATGATTTCTTCGTTTTACGTAAAGTTACGCAAACCGAAATAAAGAAAGGATATAAATTGGGCGTGACGCGCGATTGGCGTTGGGTTTTCAAAGATTACTCCGACATCAGTTCGCGAACACGTTCCACGAATACGCCCATGTGATAACCGTCCATAAGCGCGTGATGTACGTGGACCGACATGGGCATCGTGCGCGTCCCGTCGCCGGCGATCGCCATTTTTCCGAACGAGACTTTCGGACAACTATCGGGAAAATCATAGCTGCGCGCGTGCGACAACGAAGTGAAATCCAGCCAAGGAATCGATGAAAAGTGAATTAGATTATCGACGGGAAATTCACGTGTAAACAGTCCGTCGGCGTTCTGGACGCGATGAATTTCGATCTTGGCATCGCGAGTGAAACGTTCCATATCGATCGTAAATTCGATGAGCGAAAACCCGAACGAGCCGTTTTCCCTGGCGATTGTCGCCGATCCGTCGATGCGGTCGTGAATCAAAACTTTGTCGTCGTCGACACGATAACGAAACGGTTCGATCTCGTTTACGGCCGTCAACGTCTTGTGCAAATAGTAAATAAAAAATGGAATTTGCTGTGCTTTCGCGTTCTCGTAAGCTTTCGTGCAATCGACGGTTACGGTCGCGCCGAAAAATGGCTCGGAGAATTTTCGGAAGAAATGAAAATGTTCCTTGCGTGGCCAGCTTTCGAGATCGAGATACGTTTTCATAATCCAAAAATCGGTAGGATTTGCGAAATATTTTCCAACGTCCTGAAGTTTTCGTGCTTGACTTCGTGGTCGATGCGTTCGTGCGCCCAAGTCGTGTGGAACGGGATGTGAACCGCATAACCGCCTATATTGAGCACGGGCAAAACGTCGGACTTCAACGAATTTCCGATCATGAAAAACTCATTCGGATTTACCTCAAGCCGACTCGTCAAATCAAGATAATCCTGATCTTTTTTGTCGCTCATGACCTCGATATGGTGGAAATATTTCCCGAGTCCCGAATTGTGCAACTTGCGTCTTTGGTCGAGCAGATCGCCTTTCGTGGCCACGACGAGTTTGTATTTCCCGTGAAGCGCGGCGAGTGTTTCCTCAACGCCATCAAGCAGTTCGATCGGTTTTTGGAGCAATTCTTTTCCGTAGTCAAGAATCCGCGCGACCGCCTCGATGCTCAATGTGTTGTTCGAAATTTTCAAAGCTGCTTCGATCATCGACAACGTATACGCCTTGATTCCGTAGCCATAAAGACCAAGATTGTCGATCTCGACCTTGAACAATTCCTGCGAAAGCCCTTGATGCGACAGATAATCTTCCATCAAGATGAGGAATTTTTGTTCGATTTCCTGGAAATAAGGCTCGTTGACGAAAAGCGTGTCGTCGGCGTCGAATGCGATTACTTTAATATTCATGCGTATTTTTTTAGCCGCAGACGGCATGAATTAACACAAACCAATTCATGAAATCCGCGTCATTTGTGGCGTAACTTTTTAGTTTATTGTCTCGCCGTTACCAACACCGTCGGCGTCCGGATTCACGAAAACCAATTTGCCTTCGGCGTTCGTCGTCATCAAGATCATGCCTTGGCTTTCCACGCCGCGCAAGTTTCTCGGAGCGAGATTCACCAAAACGGTTACGCGTTTCCCCACGACTTCCTCAGGTGTAAAACTTTCGGCGATTCCCGAAACGATCGTGCGGACGTCGATTCCCGTGTCGATCTTAAGCACTAAAAGTTTGTTCGCTTTGGGCATTTTCTCGGCTTCGATGATCGTTCCTACGCGAAGATCGATTTTCGCGAAATCCTCGTACGTGATGGTTTCCTTCTGTGCTTCCACTTTCTTGTTTTCGGCTTTGTTGGCGGTCTTGGTCGCCTCTAATTTTTCAATTTGTTTCTGGATCGCGTCGTCCTCGATTTTGGAGAACAGCAATTCCGCCTGTCCGATTTGCGTCCCGGGCGACAAAATCGTCTGTGGTTTCGCAACTTCGTCCCAATCGTTCACATCGGCAGGACTCGGATGAACACCGAGCATTTTCTTCAATTTATCCGACGTAAACGGTAAAAACGGTTCACTCAAAACGGCCAGAGCCGTCGCGATCTGCAACGCTACGAACATTTGTGTTTTCACGCGTTCGGGATTTTCCTTGATGAGTTTCCACGGTTCTTCGTCGGCGAGATATTTGTTTCCGAGTCGCGCCACGTTCATGAGTTCGCCCAACGCCTCGCGGAAACGATAGCGCTCGATCGAACTCGAAATCACGGCCGGATACGCGCGCATTTCAGTCAATGTCTGGTTGTCGATGTCGTTGAATTCGCCTGGTTCCGGAACAATTCCTTCGTAATATTTGTTAGTCAAAACCACCACGCGGTTGATGAAATTCCCAAGAACCGCAACCAATTCGTTGTTGTTTCTCGCCTGGAAATCCTTCCAAGTAAAATCGTTGTCCTTCGTTTCGGGCGCGTTCGACGTCAATGCATAACGCAAAACATCCTGTTGGTTCGGGAAGTCTTCCAAATATTCGTGGAGCCAAACCGCCCAGTTTTTCGACGTAGACAATTTGTTGCCTTCGAGGTTCAGGAATTCGTTCGCGGGAACGTTGTCGGGCATGATGAAACTGCCTTCGGCCTTGAGCATCGCCGGGAAAATCACGCAATGGAATACGATGTTATCCTTTCCGATGAAGTGCACCAACTTGGTTTCCGAATCTTTCCAATACGGTTCCCAATCCTTGCCTTCGCGCTCGGCCCATTCCTTCGTTGACGAAATATATCCGATAGGCGCGTCGAACCAAACGTACAGCACTTTTCCTTCGGCGCCTTCAACGGGAACGGGAATTCCCCAATCCAGATCGCGCGTCACGGCACGTGGTTTCAAACCGTCGTCAAGCCACGATTTTACTTGTCCGAGAACATTCGTTTTCCAGTCTTTCGCATGGTCTTTCAAGATCCAGTTGTTCAGGAACGCGTCGTATTGATCGAGCGGCAAAAACCAGTGCGTCGTTTTTTTCATCACGGGCGTTTCACCGGTAATCGTCGATTTCGGATTGATCAGGTCGGTGGCGTTCAACGACGAGCCGCAACGTTCGCATTGGTCTCCGTACGCTTCTTCGTTTCCGCATTTCGGACAGGTTCCTGTTACGAATCGGTCGGCCAAAAACTGGTTGGCTTTCGCGTCGAACAACTGCTCGGTTTCTTCTTCGATAAATTTTCCTTCGTCATACAATTTCCTGAAAAACGCCGAAGCGGTCTCGAAATGAATTTTACGCGACGTCCGCGAATAATTGTCGAACGAAATCCCGAAATCATCGAACGACTTTCGGATAATCCCGTCGTATTTGTCAATGACTTCCTGAGGCGTCAAACCTTCTTTGCGCGCCTTCATCGGGATCGCGACCCCGTGTTCGTCGCTGCCGCAAATGAATGCGACATCTTTGCCTTGGATGCGTTGGTAGCGCGCGTAAATGTCGCTGGGCACGTAAACGCCCGCCAAATGGCCGATGTGGATCGGGCCGTTCGTGTACGGAAGCGCCGCGGTAATCGTATATCGTTTTGGATTTTGGATCATAGTAAAATAAATGTGTGCAAAAATAAGCATTTCGAACGGGAGTTTTACCTTTAAGCAATTGAGAGATTTTTGAACCGTTAAGTTCATTAAGGGCATTAAGAAAAGCGCAGTGAAAATCACGTCTTAATGTTCTTAATGGTTTAAAATAGTTAATGTCCTAAAAGCATTTTGCTTCGCGAGTTTGCTCTTTTTGGAGCTTGGTCTCGCTGTCCGCTACTAGCTTTGTCAAAAAATCCAAGTTTTTGTGGGGCGCGGCGGCGACCGAAGGAAGCCAGCCGCGCCTCTTACAAAAACAGGATTTTTCTTCAAAAGGCTAACCGCTCACATCGGGGCTAGGTTTTCGTCCGACGTGAAAATTCGCGGTTTTTTCAAGGGTTGTAAGACCTAACAGGTTTTCAAAACCTGTTAGGTCTACAAAAGTCTTCAAATCGAAAAAGCAGCAACTACATTTTTTCCGCCTATTTTCTTAAAGTTTTTCCCTTTTTGATTTTGTCGGTTATCTTTGGAATATGAGCAGACATTTCCTTTTTATCACACTGTTAATTTCGGCAGCGCTTCAAGCCCAAACCAGAAAAACGATCGCGCCTCCATATCTCAAAAAAGGCGACACGATCGGGATCATTGCCACGGCGCGTAAAATCGATGAAGTAAATTTACAAGCCGGGAAAGCCTTGGCCGAGAGTTGGGGATTGCACGTCGTCATGGGAAAAACCATCGGAAAAAGTGAAAATCAGCTCTCAGGTCCTGATTGGCAACGCGCCACGGATCTGCAAGAAATGCTCGACAACCCGAAGATCAAGATGATTTGGGGAGCGAAAGGCGGTTACGGAACGGTTCGCATCATCGACCGCGTGAATTTCGAGAAGTTCAAGAAAAAACCAAAATGGATCGTCGGGTTCAGCGACATGACGGTTTTGCATTCGCATTTGAATACATTGGGCTATCAAACGATTCACGGCATCGTCGCTTTGAGTGCGAAAAGCGCCACCGAAGACGCGAAGAGTTCCCTCAAACAGACGCTTTTCGGACAAAAACCCGAATACAAATTGCAGCCCCATGAATTTAACCGCGTCGGCAAAGCGAAAGGCGAGATCGTCGGCGGGAATTTGTCGGTGTTGTACAGCATTCTCGGGTCGAAATCAGAGGCCAACGTCAAAGACAAAATCCTTTTCATCGAAGATCTGGATGAATATCTGTACCACATCGACCGCATGCTGTTCAACCTCAAACGCAACGGGTATTTCGATAATGTCAAGGCGGTCGTGATCGGCGCGATGACCGAGATGAACGACAACGACATCCCGTGGGGCAAAAATGCGCTCCAGATCGCCCAGGACATTTTCAAGGAGTATGATTTTCCGGTCATTTACAACTTCCCGGCCGGACACATCAAAGATAACCGCGCGTTGATCTTGGGTTCAACTGTTTCGATCGAGGTCACATCGTCCGGCTCGACCGTCAAATTCGAATAACTTTCACATTAAGTACATGTTTCATGTACAATCGGCGAAGAACATATTCGTAACTTTTCTTTGCACTTTGAACCATGCACTTTGCACTAGAAAATGGCTACCCACAACGAACTCGGCAAAACCGGCGAACAACTTGCCGTCGATTTTCTGCGAGCGGCCGGATACGAAATCCTCGAACGGAACTGGACGTATTTAAAAGCTGAGATCGACATCATCGCACGCAAGGAAAACACCTTGGCGGTCGTCGAAGTCAAGACGCGATCGTCCATCGATTTCGGCCTTCCGCAAGACTTCGTAAATCCCAAAAAAATCCGTTTGTTGCTCGTTGCCGTAAATGCGTATGTCGAAATGCACGACATTGATACTGAGATACGTTTCGATATTATTGCGATCCACAAAACCGAAAACGATTGTATCATTGAACATTTGTGCGACGCGTTCTATTATTTCTGAAAAATTAACAGAAACCACGAGCTTAAAATGATTAAAAATAAATTAATTAGCTACATTTGCGCCTTTCCCAACTACAACTATTAAGAATATGAAAAAAATCTTTACCCTACTGGCTTTCGTTATGGCTTTGGGGGCTTTCGCGCAAGGAAAAGTTGCCGAGAAAGTTGCCGAATACAAGCGAGCGAAGTCAGAATTTACGCACTTCAATGTTTTGGATGCGACATCTGAAGCGTTGGACGCAGATGTTTCGTCGGTCGTAAACAAAGCGACAATGGCGAAAATCAGGACTGCCGACGTGAACGAAATAGTGTCGAAAGGCCTCGAAACCATCGAAGTCGACATTCCCTACATGGGCAGCAACGTCACGGTCGAACTTTATAAAGTGAACATTTTGCACGAAGGCTTCCACATCGATACCGATAAGGCCAAGAATATTCCATACCAACAAGGTGTTTATTACCGCGGAATCGTGAAGAACGATGCGAATTCGGTCGTGGCTTTGAGCTTTTTCAACAACGAGCTTACGGGAATCGTCTCGAGCCAGGAATTGAATAATCTGGTTATCGGGAAGCAACAAAAAGCAGGCAATACGTCAGATTACATCATTTACTCTGATGCCGAAATGAAAGTCCTGAGCGACTTCAACTGCGGTATGAAACAAGACGTGCTCGAACAAGCTGGTCACGACCACGAAAGCGGAGAAACCAATCGCGATGTTAACAGCGCGCGTTGTGTGACCATCTATTTTGAGATCGACAACAATATTTATGTCGCGAACGGTAGCAGCACGACGACAACTGCAAACTGGATGACGTCGGTGTTCAATAATGTGCAGACATTGTACACCAATGACGGGATCACGACTTCCCTAAAAAGCACTTTCATCTGGACGACGCCTGACCCTTACACAGGAGACGGATCTTCAGATTATCTCTATCAATTCAACTCTGTTCGTCCTGTTTTCGACGGAGATGTCGGGCAACTCGTAGGCATCGATCCGGGAGGACTTGGAGGCGTCGCCGTTACGATCAACGGTTTGTGTTCGGCCAATAATTTCTGTTATTCCGATGTGAACTTCCAATTTTCAACGGTCCCGACGTATTCGTGGACAATTGAAGTGATCACGCACGAATTAGGTCACCTGCTCGGTTCGCCTCACACGCACAACTGTAGCTGGAACAGCAATAACACGGCCATCGACAATTGCGGGCCGTATGCGAACAGCAGCAATCCGAACTTCGAAGGCGCATCGTGTATGACGACGCCACCGACGATTCCTTCGACTACCGTTAAAGGAACTATCATGAGTTATTGCCACTTGGTTGGCGGTGTCGGGATCAGTTTTTCGAACGGATTCGGCCTTCAACCGGCAACCCGCATCATAAATGCAGTAAACGCCGCAACTTGTTTGAGTACTGACTGTGTCAACACATGTATCAACACCGTGATGAATATGGCCGCGACTACCGTGACGCCTAACTCTATCACGGTTACTTGGGAAGATACCGGAGGCGGTCCATGGCAAGTTGGAATTTCTCCTTTTGCGAGCTCTCTTGTAAACTGGCAAAATACCACCGTTCCGACATATACATTCAGTGGCTTGAACGCCAACACGTATTACAGGATTCGCGTACGCCCAACCTGTACGGCAGGTTTGGTTCCGGGCGTGAGATCGAACGCTTTCGCGACGTCGGCCAACTGGTGTAACGGCATCACGATTACCGATACCGGCGGAACCGCAGGCGATTACACGAATGATCAGGATTACACCCGAGTATTGATTCCGACGGTAGCGAACAAGAAAATCGTACTTACGTTTACGGTTCTCGACCTCGAAAATGAATACGATTACCTGTATGTTCACGACGGACCGAGCACGGCTTCAACCGAATTGACGAACGGCGGAATCACGGGGGAAAATCTTCAAGGACCTTTTACCCCATTCGTTTCATCGTCGCCTGACGGAGCGCTTACGTTGCGCTTCTTTTCTGACCAAGGCGTAGTCGAAGGCGGTTATGTTGCGACGGTTTCCTGCGATGATTTGCTTGGAGTCGGCGATTTCTCTCCGAACATCGATTTCACATACTATCCGAACCCTGCGAACGAATTCGTGAACATCGTTTCGAAAACTGAGATCACGAGCATCGAAGTCTACAATGTGACAGGTCAATTGTTGTATTCGAACAAGACAAATACGCTCGACACGAAAGTCGATATCTCATCGTTCTCGACTGGAACATATTTCTTCAAGCTCAAGTTTGGCGAGATCGGAGCGAACTTCAAGATCATGAAATTCTAAACTTCCAAAATAGAATATTTAAAAGCCCTTTCCAACGAAAGGGCTTTTTTTATACTTTGTGGTTTCAAAACCAAAACGAAAAACATGAAAAAAATCACATTCTTATCGTTGCTGTTGGCGTTTCTGCTAGCAGCCTGCGCCGGTTCCGATTCGTATCGAGGCAAATGGAAAGCCACGAACGCCGATGGAGAAAAAGCTGAATTGAACTTTAAAGAAAAGTTGTTCTCAATTACCGAAGCCTCGGGCAAGAAGTCCGATTACGAGTACACGCAAAACTCCGTGAAGTACGAGAACGGCAAGCAATCTTACGGGATTACATTGTCAGACGGTCGCGGTTACCAAATCGTTTTCCCGAATTCCGACGACGAGACGGTCGGGATTATCACCGACGAAAACGGAGCGCCGATGTTCACGATCAGCCGCAAAGAGTATTTGACGTATGAAGACGTGTATAAGTTATAAGAAAAATCTTGGGGAATTTGTTTAGACCTTTGAGATTCTCTAAACCTCAAAGGTCTGGCGAAAAATCCAAATCCAACGACACGATTTCCGCCGAAAATCCTAAGAAACGATTTTCTGCATCAAGTTCAACGCGCCGCTAACCGACTTCACATTCTCAAAAGTCAACAGCAATTTCAGGCCGTTCGGCGTTTGTTTTTCCTTCATTCTCGCAAGCTCGGGATGTTTCTGCACGAACAGCAACACCTTGTCGAACTGCGCACTCTGATAAAACGCCGACTCGTGATCCGATATGAAATACGCGATCATCTTGCCCTGTTTCATCACCAATTTCTCGATGCCGAGTTTCGTCGCGATCCATTTGATACGAAGGCTGTTCATTAAAGCCTGCGCCTGTTTCGGCAAAGGCCCGAATCGGTCGACGAGACGTTTCTCAAACAGGAATAATGCTTCGTCGTCCTTGATCAAACTGAGTTCGTTGTACAGATTCAATCGCTCCGACACATTGTTGATGTATTCATCGGGGAACAATAACTCGAAGTCCGAATCGATCTGGATGTCCTTCACGTATTCCTTCTCGACATTGCCCTCGATTTCCTGGTACAGATCCTTGAACTCGTTTTCTTTGAGTTCCTCGATCGCCTCGTTCATGATTTTCTGGTACGTCTCGAACCCGATATCGTTGATGAAACCGCTTTGTTCGCCACCGAGCAAATCGCCCGCGCCGCGAATCTCCAAATCCTTCATCGCGATGTTGAAGCCGCTGCCCAGATCCGAGAACTGAGCGAGCGCGTGAATGCGTTTTCGCGCGTCCTCGGTCATCACCGAATACGGAGGCGTGATGAAATAACAAAACGCTTTCTTGTTCGATCGGCCCACGCGACCGCGCATTTGGTGCAGGTCCGAAAGCCCGAAATTATTCGCGTTGTTGATGAAGATCGTATTCGCGTTCGGCACGTCAAGCCCGCTTTCGATGATTGTCGTCGCGACCAACACATCGAATTCCCCGTTCATGAAACCGAGCATCAGTTCCTCTAGTTTCTTGCCTTCCATTTGTCCATGTCCGACCCCGACGCGTGCATTCGGGACCAGACGCTGGATCATTCCCGCGACTTCGCGAATGTTTTCGATGCGGTTGTTGATGAAGAAAACCTGGCCGTTTCGTTGAATTTCGTATGAGATCGCGTCTCGTATCGTTTCCTCGCTGAACCCGACGATATGCGTTTCGATCGGATATCTATTGGGCGGCGGCGTATTGATCACCGACAAATCGCGCGCGGCCATCAATGAAAATTGCAGTGTTCTCGGGATCGGCGTCGCGGTCAAAGTAAGCGTGTCGATGTTCGCGCCCAAGGTCTTGAGTTTATCTTTCACGTTCACGCCGAACTTTTGTTCCTCATCGACGATAAGCAATCCCAAATTCTTGAACTGCACATTTTTGTTGACCAACTGGTGCGTCCCGATTACGATGTCGAGTTTTCCATCGGACAATTCCTTTAGCGTCAGCGATTTTTCTTTCGCTGTTCGGAACCTGTTCAGATAGCCGACCGACACCGGCATTTCCTTGAGTCGTTCTGAAAAAGTCCTGAAATGCTGGTATGCGAGAATCGTCGTCGGAACCAAAATCGCGACTTGTTTCCCGTTATCGACCGCTTTGAAAGCCGCGCGGATCGCCACTTCGGTCTTTCCGAAACCGACGTCGCCGCAAACCAATCGGTCCATCGGGCGTTCGCTTTCCATGTCGGCTTTCACGTCTTGGGTCGCCTTGAGCTGATCGGGCGTATCTTCGTACAGGAACGACGATTCGAGCTCGAGTTGCAGATAACTGTCGGGCCCATACTGGAAACCTTTCTCCAACCGGCGTTTCGCATACAATTGGATGAGGTTGAACGCGATATGCTTGACGCGCGCTTTGGTCTTGTTCTTGAGCGTTTTCCAAGCCGCCGACCCGAGTTTATAAATCTTGGGAGGTGCGCCGTCCTTGCCGTTGTATTTTGAAATCTTGTGAAGCGAATGGATGCTCACGTATACGATGTCGTTGTCGGCGTACACCAATTTTATCGCTTCCTGCGTCTTGCCTTCGACCTGGATCTTCTGCAGTCCGCCGAACTTGCCGATGCCGTGATCGATGTGCGTCACGTAATCCCCGACCGACAACGTATTGAGTTCCTTCAGCGTCAGCGTCTGCTTCTTCGAATACCCGTTCTTAATGCTGAACTTGTGGTAACGCTCGAAAATTTGGTGGTCGGTATAACACGCGACCTGCAATTCGTCGTCGATGAAACCCTGAAAAAGCGGCATCGTGATCGTTTCGTATTGCTTGCGCACGTCTTCGTGGCTTTCCTCGTCCATCGACTCGAAAATGTCATGGAAACGCTTGGCTTGCGTGTCGTTCGAACAGAATAGGTAATTTCGAATGCCGTTCGATCTATTCTCGCCCAAATTGTTGAGCAACAGATCGAACTGCTTGTTGAAAGCGGGTTGCGCCTGTGTATGGAATTCGAATTTTTGCTTGACGTCGAACACGGGAATCGATGTGAATTCGAGTAACGAAAACAATTCCGCCTTGTGCAGGAACGCTTTCTTGTTCACGAACAATTGCTCGGGTTCGATATGTTTTACGGTCGACTCAAGCGCGTTGAAAACCTCGCTTGCCTTGTCGTACAACTTGTCGAGTTTGGTCAGCACCATTTCCGTATCCTGGACGAGCAGCACCGTTTTTTCGTTTATGTAATCCAGGAAACTCTCGCGGTTCTCGGCGAAGAATTTGTTTTCGACGTTCGGGATGATCGTGATTTTCTTTTTCTTCTCGATCGACAGTTGCGTCTCGACATCGAAGCTTCGGATCGAATCGACCTCATTGCCGAAGAATTCGATTCGGTATGGATTGTCGTTCGAAAACGAGAACACGTCTATGATTCCGCCTCGCACTGAAAATTCTCCGGGTTCAGTGATGAAATCCACGCGTCGGAACTCGTATTCGTGCAAGACTTCGTTTATGAAATCGATCGAAATCTTATCACCGACCGAAACCTTGAGCGTGTTTTTGTCAAGCTGGGCACGCGTCACGACTTTTTCCGACAACGCTTCAGGATACGTCACGATCAATGCCGGACGTTTCCTCGAATTGAGTCGGTTTAACACTTCGGCGCGTAAAAGCACGTTGGCATTGTCGGTGTCTTCGATTTGATATGGCCTGCGATACGATCCGGGATAGAAAAGCACGTCTTCCTCGCCGACCAATTGTTCGAGGTCGTTGAGGTAATAGGCCGCTTCTTCCTTGTCACTCAAAACCAACAGAAAAGGCAGTTCGCTTTGCTTGAAAAGTGAGCGTACGACGAACGAAAGCGACGAACCGAACAGCCCGCGCAATTGTATTTTCTCGCCTTTTTGCTGCACGCTTTGCGCGATGCGGATCAATTTTGGCGACGAATCGTATTTATGTAAAAGTGCCGATATACTCAATTTACGGTAACTTGTGTTCTCTAGAAAGTAGTCCGCCGTTGCGTCTTGGAACTTCGCGTGGCGGCATCATTGGTTTGTTTTCAGCCGATGGATTCGTCGGGACGGCGCGCGATGTGTCGAGCATCCTGATCATGTCGGCCTCGCCTTGTTCTTTCGGGATCGCCGATTTGCGCACGATTTCGCCGAGCTGGTTTTGAAAACCCTGCATTTCCAAGTTGATGTCGGTCACTAAAGTGTTTACTTTTTCAGCGGGAATATCGTCGAGGTTGATGTACAGATTCAGCGAATTGATTTTCGTCGTAAGCACCGCGATGCGCGCTTTGACCTCAGGCTTGTTGTATTGGAACGGGATGCGTTTGGGCAAGTCGGCGACGCGCTGCGACAGGATTTTCGCCTTTTTTTGGAACGCGCTGATGCTGCTTTGCGGTTTCTGCGACATCTCGTGCAACAGGTTGCGCCAATCGGCCCAATTCTTCACCAAATCCTGGGACGTCGCGTTGGTAGGCGCAGTGTTGAATTTCCAATGGCTGTTGATGCTCTCGAAAACCTTCTCTTTCTTTTTGGCGTCTTTGGCTTGTGCGATCGCGCGACCCTTTTCGTCGGTACACGAAATCAGCACGATAGCCGCGAAAAATAAAGTCAAAAGGCGTGTGGTCATCTAAGCGAAATTAAGGAGTACAAATGTAAACTTCGCGCGCGAATTTGTCGCAATCCATTAGGAATTATTAACGAATCGATAACCGAAAGCGATTCAAATGTATATTTGTGCAATAAACAACACCAACTATGCCTAAAATTCTAATAATCGGAGCCTGCGGACAAATCGGGACCGAGCTTACGCACAAACTTCGCGAGATGTTCGGCGTTGAAAACGTGGTCGCGTCCGACATCCGTAAACTCAACAACGACGTCGTCAACAACGGAATTTTCGAAGTCCTGAACGCGCTTGACTTCAACCAGATCCAGCACATCGTCGAGGAATATGAAATCGAGGAAGTCTATCTCATGGCGGCTTTATTGTCGGCGACCGCTGAAAAAAACCCGGCGTTCGCGTGGGATCTGAACATGAATTCGCTGTTCCACGTGTTGAATCTCGCGAAGGCAAAAAAAATCAAAAAAATATTCTGGCCGTCGAGCATCGCCGTTTTCGGACCGACAACCCCAAAGAACAACACGCCTCAATATACCGTGATGGAACCTTCGACCGTGTACGGGATTTCAAAACAATGCGGCGAACGCTGGTGCGAATATTACCACAACATTTACGGCGTCGATGTGCGCAGTATCCGATATCCGGGACTGATTTCGTGGTCGACTCCTCCGGGCGGCGGCACGACCGATTACGCCGTCGACATTTACCACAAAGCCTTGCAGGACGGCAACTATGAGTGTTTTTTGAAAGAAGACACGCGAATGCCGATGATGTACATGGACGACGCCATCCGCGCGACGATCGACATCATGCAGGCGCCTCAGGAAAACATAAAGATCCATTCGTCGTACAACCTGAGCGCGATGGATTTTACCCCGATTGAAATCGCCGACGAGATCAAGAAACACATTCCCGATTTCGAAATCACCTACAAACCTGATTTCCGACAAAAGATCGCCGACAGTTGGCCTGCGAGCATTGACGATTCATCGGCTCGCGAAGATTGGGGCTGGAAGCATGAAATCGGGCTTGAGAATATGACCGAGGACATGTTCGAACACTTGAAGGACGAGTATAAAAAGTAATTTTTGGGCGTGCCGGCGTCGTGGACTTATGGGTTGAGAAAACTTTTTTTCGCGACGCCGTCGGGCTGCCCGCTCCAATCTTTATCATACTGTTCGACAAGCTCACAGTACAATAAAGGATTTTCGCTCGCATCCCTCACGCGAACTTGGTTCCAAATCGCGCGTCGGTTAAAAATCGCGTATATCCATCAACAAGAATCGTGGCTACTTTTTGCGTTTCCTAAGTTCTTCGGTGTACGCGTCTTCGATTTTGGCTTTGATGGCGATCGCGTCATCGACCTTGTCATTCGGGACTGTCATTGAAAGCACGTAATGCACGATTTTCCATTGTCCGTTTTTCTCTTTTCGCAACACGCCTGAGCCTCGGCAGATCTTCATGTGCGTGTCGAGCAATTCGTCGAACCAGGCGATCGTTGCGTCGGGGCTGAAATAAATATTGCGTTCGAGCGCTTTGAAATTCCAGGCTTTTCCTTTGTCGAAATAGGGTTTTGAGAACGCTTTGAACGCATCGAGATGCCAGTTTTCGGTCGCGTCGGTGCCGATGTAGATCGCGTCGTCGCTCATTGCGCCGAAATAGTTTTTGAAGTTTGCCTCGGCTGCAGCTTTGTGCCAATCGTCGAGTATTTTGTTTATTTCGGGTTTTTGGGCTGATGCGGAGATGAACGCGAGCAGTAGGAAAAAGTAGAGGTTTTTCATCGGATTAAATTTCGTGAAAGTTACTCAAAATAAGATTTCGGTTTTTCAACAATGACTATTTGATTTGAACAATTAAGGTAGTTAAGAGCAGTTAAGATTTTGTCGTGGGAGAGGCAAATCTTGGTTCGGTGCTCAGCCTTAACTACTCTTAACTATCTTAATTGTTCGAAAAAACAAAAAAACTCCCGCCGAGATCGCAGCGAGAGTTCACAGTTGAGTTGAAATATAGAAAATATCGAACTATAAGTTTAGCGCATTTCTTAATGGACTTGATAGTTCAAAAAAACTACCTGTTGAATCAAGGAACCAAATTCAAAATCCCCAAAGGCTGTTCGGGTTTCGACGGATCGATCGTCTCATCGTGCTGCGACAAATCCAATCCCAAATGCTCCGAATCCTCGGAAACGCGCAATGGAATAAAGTAGTTCGTTACCTTAAACAAAATCCAAGAGCCGACGAACGTGAATACCGAAACCAATACCAAAGCCATCATGTGATGCGCGAAAACATTCCATCCGCCGTGCATCAAACTCGCGTTCTCACCCTGGGCGAAAATCGCGGTCAGGATCATTCCCATGATACCGCCGACGCCGTGACACGCGAAAACGTCAAGCGTATCGTCGATTTTCTGCATCGCCTTCGACGTCAAAACCAAGTTGGAAATAATCGCCGTTATGAATCCGAAGAAAATACTTTGCGGAACCGTCACGTAACCCGCGGCAGGCGTGATGGCGACCAATCCCACGACAGCTCCGACGCACGCGCCCAAAGCTGAGACCTTGCGTCCGTTAAGCCTTTCGAAGAAAATCCAAGTCAACATCGCGGCGGCTGAAGCGGTCGTCGTCGTCGCGAATGCCATCGCGGCCGTTCCGTTTGCAGCCAATGCCGAACCCGCGTTGAATCCGAACCATCCAAACCATAACATTCCCGTACCTAAAAGCACGAATGGAATATTCGTCGGGATATGTCGGCTGTTGCGGCGTTTGCCCAAGACCAAAGCGCCTGCGAGTGCCGCGAATCCTGCGCTCATGTGAACGACGGTTCCGCCCGCGAAATCCTTGACGCCGAAGTAGGTCGCCAAAATTCCCGTCGGATGCCAAACCGAGTGGCAAAGCGGCGTATAAATGAATATCGTGAACAAGCAAATGAACAGCATGAACGAGATGAAGCGCACGCGCTCGGCGAACGAACCCGTGATGATGGCCGGCGTGATTACGGCAAATTTCATCTGGAACAATGCGAAAAGCATGAATGGTACTGAAGACGCCATTATTTTGTGTGGCAGACTTCCTACGTTGTCCATGAATGCGAACGTCGTCGGATCGCCCAAGAAGCTGTAGAATTTCCCGCCGATGTAAATGCCCATTGGTTCACCGAAAGCCAGACTGAATCCGACCACGACCCAAAGCAATGTCACGACGCCAAGGCAAATGAAACTCTGCAACATCGTTGAAATCACGTTCTTCTTACCGACCATTCCGCCGTAAAAAAACGAAAGTCCGGGCGTCATGAACAACACCATGCTCGATGCGGCAAGCAGCCACGCGACATCGGCACCCACGATTTGTTCCGAAGTCCCGAACTGCGAAAGCGTGTCGGCATCCGGAATCGATTCGGGCCAAAATAAACCCGCAACGGCCACAATCGAAATAATCGCAAACGAAATGATCCAGCGCTTCTCTAACTTTTTCATTTTATAGTATTTTAAAATTAACCTGTAATTTGGACGGGGGTAAAATTAGGAAAAATACTTATATGGGATTTTAAACCCTAAAAAATTTGTGGGTAAAACGATGAAATGTGATTTTTTGTCTGTGAAAGGGAAATGTGGAGATTTGATTTTCAAACTTTCACTTCTTAATTATGTTTTTGACTTTAGCTTTCGTCCGCTTGAAATCTTGGCGAAATACAGCCCTGGGCGAAATCCGAGATAAGGCGGTACCTTGGAAACGAGGACATTGTTTTTTGACAATTAAGATAGTTGAGGCTTTGCGCTGCGAAACGAGCGTTGATTTTTAAACCATTAAGAGCATTAAGAGCATTAAGTTTTGCGAAGTTTGGTTTGTGACAAAAGTTTTGAAAAGAAATATTTGTCACCGATTCTGTGACAACTTTTTTTTAAAATAAAATTTGTCACAAGTTTTGTTGGGAAGTTTTTTCGGTGAAAAATCCAAACAGCATTTTCATGCTGATGAAATAGCAGCGGTTGATTTTGAGGGTCGTTTGTGGGAATAAAAAAAATCCTCGTGATGAGGATTATTTGGATTTGTAGAGGTTTTTGTAGAGGGTGGCTTTTCGCGTTCTGATTGTAGGAGGCGTTCGTAGAGGGATCGAATTCGATTTCAAAAATATAATATTATCTTGAAGGCGGGATTAAATCTTATCCGACAGATAATTTGGCGGATTGTTTCCATAAATAATTCGGCATTGGCTCAGACAATTTCCAATTTATACTCATTGGTTTTGAGCCGTAGTGGGTTTCAAACGTCCCATCACCTAAGAATACATAGCCTATCGTATTTCCATATTCGTCTTTCGATTGCTCGCGCACAAATAGCAGAATGATTTTATTGTTTTCTTCTTGGTTGATGTAAGTTAGCCCTTTGCCTCTGTCTGCACGAGTTTGGTTTTGTGACTGCCAATGGAAAATCGTTTCGCTTATGGCATAATCGTTATACATAGTTGTTGGCGAGTAATCTTCTTCTGATTTGAACAAGTCGATAAATAGCAATTCTGTATTCAACGATTTGTTTTCGTAAACGCCTTCGCGATTTGAAGATTTTTTTTCGAAAGTAGAATCTTCAAAAGCTACTAAAATTTGATCACGGGTATAACGAGCATGTACTTTTAGCGGTTGTTCGTAAGGTAAACGTATGTCCTTTTCGATGAAACCAATACCGTCTAGCAAATACTCGAGAACTGCAATAATCTCGTTTACCATTATTTTATTTTCTCCAATTGCCCTGATACTTTCTTGAATGGTTGAGAAAACTCCAGCGTTTTGCCAAACGTCATAGTGCAACATCAGAAGCATTTTTTTCTCGTTAGCATCTAGTTCATCTAAATGAACTTTGAAATCATTTTTTGCAAGGTTCAAAATGAAATTAAAATAAGTCGAAGAAACAGTTGAAATCCATTTGTTTTTAATCGCCCCAGCAATCTCTTTCTCATTTTTACTCGAAAAATTCGGTAGCCGATTTGCCTCAACACATAGTCGACTCCAACTATCTTTTTTATAAATCGTATTTATCTTAATGTTGCTAAAAGTTAGGAAGTTTGATAAAGTTAAAGGCGACAGAAATTGGTGTTCAAAGTTCTGAATTCGTAGCACCAACTGTTTCCGATTCGATGAAGTGGCGCGACGAATATTTTCCAAAATATGCTCTTTTGCCTTTTTCTCTAAAATAATAGAACACCCAAGCGGTAAATGCGGAAATTCATCTTCCACTTCTTTTTGAACTGACGAGTTTGTTTTACCAATAAGCGCCCTAAACTTCATTTCAAAATCGTATTCAGGACGTGCGTTCCCTACGAAATCCAAAACAGTTAGCGCATCCTTTCCCTCAAAAAGGCGAAGACCTCTCCCTAACTGTTGTAGAAAGACAGTCAAGCTTTCTGTTGGGCGTAAGAACAGTAATGTATCGATTTGCGGAATGTCTACGCCTTCGTTGAAAATGTCAACTACAAATAGATAATTTAATTCTTTGGATTTGAATTGCTTTAAAATTAAATCTCGTTCGGCTGAATTTTTACTTGTTAAAACACCAGCTTTGAATCCTGCTAGCACAAATTTTTCGGCCATGTAAGTGGCGTGTTCGATGGTTATACAAAATCCTAAACAAGCAACATTTGAAGGATCATTGGTGTATTTGTTAAGACTTGAAATTACATCACCAACGCGTCGATCATTTGAGGTATATAAGTCTGTGAGTTCACTCGCTAGATATCTTCCGTTTACCCATTTTACACTAGACAGGTCAACACTATCTGAGATTCCGAAATATTGAAATGGGCACAGGAGTTTTTTATTTAAGGCTTCAGGCAAACGAATTTCTGCGGCTATTCTGTTGCAGAAATCAGATAAAATATCTTCTCCGTCCATTCGTTCCGGCGTTGCAGTCAAGCCAAGCAAAATTTTAGGTTGAAAGAACTCCAAAATTGGGCGGTATGATTTAGCAGCAATGTGATGTACCTCGTCAATTATAACAAAATCGTAGTAATCTTTATCGAGTGTTAGGTCCGATAAAGAATTATTTAGAGATTGAACCGATGCAAATACTTGTTTGAAGTTTAATGGACGATAACCGTCGACCCAAATTTCACCGAAATTATTATCCTTCAAAATTCCTTGAAAAGTTGAACGCGCTTGAAGTAAAATTTCTTTGCGATGTGCCACGAACAATAGAGAGGCGTTTGGATTATCTTGTTGAAATTGTTTGTAGTCAAAGGCTGAAATTACTGTTTTTCCAGTTCCGGTTGCTGCGACGAGTAGATTTTTGAACCTCCCGTGAAGTACTCTTTCAGCATTTAGTTTTTCGAGAATCTCTAGCTGATAATGATACGGTTTTACATCAAAAAATGAGGTTTGAAGAGAAATTTCTTTGGTAAAACGTGCTTGATGTAAAGCAGTTTGTAGTTTTTCGATATGCTTTTCATTGTCATAAAGTTCGAATTCAGGATTTTGCCAATACGCCTCGAAGGTATTTTGGAACTTTTCGATTATGTGACCAACCTCGTTTGTAGTTACTTTTAAATTCCATTCTAAGCCATCGGTTAAAGCAGAACGAGAGAAATTTGAAGAACCAATATATCCCGTATGAAACCCTGTATTTCTCAAGAAAAGGTAAGCTTTAGCATGAAGTCTTTCATTTCCAGAATTGTATGAAATTTTGACCTGTGTGTTTTTCAACGATGCCAAAAGCTGAATTGCTTTTTGGTCAGATGCGCCCATATAAGTGGTCGAAATAACGCGTAACTTTCCGCCTTTCTCCGTAAATTCTCGAAGCTCTTTTTCGAGAATGATAATTCCCTTCCATTTAATGAATGAAACAAGTAGATTGATCTTGTCAGAAGAAAGAATTTCTTTTCGAAGTTCACTTTCAAGTGTTATTTCCGAATTCCCACCAACAAAAAGTTCGCTGTGAAGTAATCTA
Organism: Flavobacterium sp.; assembly: GCF_004211145.1. Taxonomy (GTDB): domain Bacteria; phylum Bacteroidota; class Bacteroidia; order Flavobacteriales; family Flavobacteriaceae; genus Flavobacterium. Next base: position 90,808 of record NZ_SEBS01000002.1, read on the forward strand.
GATGACGGAATAATTTGTTTTAATCGAAGGTCGAAGTCAGAAAAGTCACTATTTAATTTCGTCAGAATAGCTTTCAAAATTCTCCCATCTTCTAAAATTAAGTCGTCTTCAAATTCTTCTTTTCCTAACTCGGATTTTAATAAAAGGATAATTTCGTTTGCAATTTCTATCTGTCGTCCGACATCGCTTTTTATAAGTGATAATGCATACTTCAAAATCTTTGAGATATGGCCAGCTAATATAGCGGCTGCTTCTTCCTTATCAACTTTTACCTCGTTTATGTAATAAGACGATTTATCAACCTCTTCTAATTTTGTAGCTATAAGTTTAGTTACTAAACTTTCGTAGATGCCTTCGGTCATGAATATAATTCTAGAAATTCTTTGAGAATAGGAATATCAGCGTCTGCCCAATCTAAATTTGATAGTTCGTTCAAATGTAAAGTTTTGAACTGTATGTGTTCGGATAATTTTATTTTTCCACAGGCGAAATTAACAATAAAAGGAATTAGGCGAATTGTAACTGTCGGGTAATGATGAACATTGGGAGATAAACGTGAGATAATATCGATTTCAATATTCAATTCTTCGAGAATTTCACGTTTTAAGCAGTCTTCTTCTCTTTCAGAAGTTTCTACTTTCCCGCCGGGGAATTCCCATTTGAAAGGCATCGACATAGTCGAGCTCCGTTGCGTAACGAGAATTTTTTTTTCGTAAAAGATTATTGCGCAAGTTACGTCGAGCATTTATGAATAGTTAAAAGGGATTTTTTAAAGAAAAATGGGCAAGTAATGAACTCGAGATTTCCTTTTTTAAATTGAAATTAGTGATAGTTGGTTAATCAAAACACTTGTAACAAGTATTTTTCTTTAATAATTTTTGTCACAACCTTGAACTGCCCCACGAAAAATTAACACAAAAAAAGCCCAAGTAAAAACTCAGGCCACATATCAAATAATCTAAATCCCTACATCTCCAATTCCTTCCCTCTCTCAAAAAAGTTCACCCAAAAAAAAGAATTAGGATCCAACCCCAATTCCAAAAAAGTCACATTCAAAACCTCCACGCGTTTCTCACTCTCCGCATCACTGCGTTTCAAAAATTCCACAAAGTGATCCAGATTTTCAAACCGGAAGCTCAATTTCGTATTCAAAGAGTAGGGCGTGATCTTAAAATCGAATTCCTTTCCCGTGTCCGGATTCTCATCGGGAATCTGGTGAAAACCTTCCTTCACCAGTGCGTCTAATATTTCCTTGTAATTATCTGTCATAAAAATTGATTTTTTTTCTACCGTTTCAGACCCTGAACACTGTGCCTTATACCAAATTAAAAAAAATCCGAACCCCATTCTCCCAAATCTATCCCAAAACAAATTTCCCACACCTGACAAATGTCATAAAACGCCTGACAGCCAAGCGGTAATTTTACCTCATAATCAAAACAGATGAGTTATGAGCACTTATGAAAAATACTTCGGACAATTTGAAAAAGGACTTTTTGCAAGCGTCAGCCTGGGCATTTTGGTGTCGAGTTGCGTGGGCGGAATCGCCGCAATGGCTATCCTCATGAACGGAAACAGCCTCGGCCAGATGCTTCAACTGTTCGTCGTCGTCGTGGGCGCAGTCGGGTTCAACGGCACGATCTTGTCACAGCAACCGCCGCGCGTCATCTACAATTTCCTCATCGGGAGCCTGATTGTGAACACCATAATCGCGGTCATTAATTTCGCTTTGCATTAGGAGCTTTTTCCGGCTGTCCGTTCCAAGCTTTCCCCAAAAAGTCTGGTTTTAGATGTGGCGCGGCGAGCTTCTTTCAGTCGCTGCCGCGCCCCAACAAAACCAAGCCTTTTTCAGTGAAAGGCTTTCCACTGCCATCCGGGCTAGTATGACGAATGACGAAAGACGAAAGACGAAAGACAAATGACGAAGGACTTGTTTCGATCTTCGATTCACGTTGAAAGACGAACGACGAACGACGAATGACAAAGGACTTTCCTCTTTCTTTGATTCACGTTGAAAGACGAAAGACGAAAGACGAAAGACGAACGACAAAGGACTCGCTTCACTCTTCGATTCACGTCACCGTCAATAGTCACTTATAAATCCAAACAAAAATCCCGATTACGTTCTCGTAACCGGGATTCTTTATTTTATGACGAACGACGAAAGACGAATGACGAAAGACGAATGACGAAGGACTGGTCTCAATCTTCGATTCATGTCTTGAGGTTCCGATATAATTGTGTGTTCCCAACTATGAATCATCGTTCGTCGTTGATTTTTTTCCAAACAAAAATCCCGATTACGTTCAGTAACGGGAATTCTTAATTTTTTGTATGAGGAATGACGAAAGACGAACGACGAAAGACAAAGGACTTGCCTCTTTCTCCAATTCACGTTGAAGACGAACGACGAATGCCTGGTCTCAATCTTCGATTCATGCCTTGAGGTTCCAATATAAGGTGTGTTCCCAACTACGAATCATCGTTGATCTTTTTCCAAACAAAAATCCCGATTACGTTCAGTAACGGTGATTCTTAATTTTTTGTATGACAAATGACGAAAGACGAAAGACGAAAGACGAATGACAAAGGACTTTCCTCTATCTTCGATTCACGTCAACGTCTATCGATTATAAATCCAAACAAAAATCCCGATTACGTTCAGTAACCGGGATTTTTTAATATGTCGAAAGTCGAAGGGCACCATTCCGATTTCAAATCACTTGCCGTTTCGTAATGACTACTAAGTCACAAGACTTCGTTTTTTTTTAATTAGCATTACTCGTTTTAGTTTCCGATCATTTGTCTTTCGTTAAGTCAACTCAATTCGTCCAACGCAAGAGATCAACTCAAATGAACAAATGAACAAATGAACAAATGAACAACCAATCGTCTAACGCCAGAGACCGACTCAAATAAACAAATCAACGCATCAACGCATCAACCAAAAACTACCAAATCTTCACTCTCTTCTCCGGCGCCAAATACAAACTATCGCCTGCCTTAACCCCAAAAGCCTCATAAAACTCCGGAATGTTCCTCACGATTCCATTCACGCGGAAATGTCCCGGTGAGTGCGGATCCGATGCAACTTGGTTACGCAACGACTCTTCTCTCTGCTTGCCCAACCACGATTGCGCATACCCGATAAAGAAACGCTGTTCGCCCGTGAATCCATCGATTTTGGGTGACGGTTTTCCCTTAAGGCTGATTTTATAAGCGCGCATCGCAATTGTCACGCCTCCAAGATCTCCGATATTTTCGCCCAACGTATATTCCCCGTTCACGTTCAGATCAGGAAACACTTTGAATGCGCTGTACTGCGCGACCAAAGCGCCTGTTCTTTCCTTGAATGCCTTGTTGTCGGCGTCGGTCCACCAGTTGCGCAACACGCCGTCTCCGTCGAATGAACTTCCCTGGTCGTCGAATCCGTGTCCGATCTCATGCCCGATAACGGCTCCGATCGATCCGTAATTCACCGCGTCGTCGACCGTCAAATCAAAGAAAGGCGGTTGCAGGATCGCAGCTGGGAACACGATTTCATTAAGCGAAGGATTGTAATAAGCATTTACGGTTTGAGGTGTCATTCCCCATTCGGTCTTGTCGACTTTTTTGCCGAGTTTCGCCAGTTGTCGGTTGTATTCGAATTCGGTCGAGCGCTCCATATTTCCATACAGATCACCTTTCACGACCTTGAGCTTCGAATAGTCGCGCCATTTGTCAGGATACCCGATTTTAGGATTGAATTTCGAAAGCTTCTCGAGTGCTTGTTTCTTGGTTTCGGGCGTCATCCAAGTCAACTCCTTGATGCTTTCCTCATAAGCTTTGAGCAGGTTCTGGACGAGTTCTTCCATGCGTTTTTTGGCTTCAGGTGAGAAGTGTTTCTTCACGTAAACCTCGCCCACGATCTCACCAAGATTGCTGTTCACGGCTGAGACGCCACGACGCCATTGCTCGCGCTGTTTCGGCGTTCCGTATAACGTTTTTCCATAGAAATTGAAGTTTTCATTGTCGATGTCCTGAGACAAATGCGTCCCTGAATCGTGGATCGTATTCCATTTCAACCATATTTTCCAAGTATCGAGAGGCGTCGATGCGATGACGCCGTCGATGGATTTCATGAACTCCAATTGAGGGAAAACGATTGACGTTTCTCCTTTGATTCCGGCGTTTTCAAGCATCAGTTTCCAGTTGAAATTCGGCATGACTTTGCCCAAATCGGCGATCTGCTGCGGATTGTACATTTTTGTCACGTCGCGCGTCAACTCCTTGCTCATGTGTTTCGAGGCGATCGCGGTCTCAAGCGCAAGCACTTTCTTGGCATTCGCTTCGGCATCGGCGACACCCACGAATTTCAACATGGCCGCGATATGCGCTTCATATTTCACGCGAATGTCCCGTGATTTCGCGTCGTTCAAAAAGTAATATTCGCGTTCGGGAAGCCCGAGCCCGCCTTGCCACGTGAGCAATGAATATTTCGTCGGATCTTTTAGATCTTCGGTCACGAAAACCGCGAATGGCGTCGTTCCGCCCGTGCGGTTCAATTTCCCGAAGAATCCCGCAAGATCATCGTAATTCTTAAGTGCGTCGATTTGAGCCAACTCAGGCTTCAAAGGTGAAATCCCTTTGGCGTCGCGCGTTTTCTGGTCCATGTACGAACTGTAGAAATCACCAATTTTCTGCTCGTTCGACCCGTCGGCGAAATCACCCTTAGCCGATTCCTCGATGATTTTCTTCACGTTTTCCTGAGCTTCGTCGTCGAGGATTTGTCCGACACCGATTGAAGATTTGTCGGCAGGAATTTCGTTTTTCTTCATCCAGCCGCCGTTCACGTACGCGTCGAAATCGTTGCCCGGCTTCACTAACGTATCCATGTTCTTAAGCAAGATGCCCGAAGCCAGTTCCTCGTTTTTGTCGGATTTACAAGAAGCGAGCGTCAAAAGCACGGCTCCCGCGATCATCGGAATTCTAATCAATGTTTTGTTGGTCATATATATCAAGATTAATGATTGTAGTCGAAGCATAAGTATGTCAAGATGCAACTTTGTTACGCATCCCAAAAATCGCAATGTTCAAATGTGTATCGCGAAAATAAAATTTTGTAAATGAACCACTTATATTTTAGTTATATTTATAAAAACTTAAAAGCAACCATTATGAGAAAAGCATCAAAAATCGCAAGTTTCCTATTGTTGGGCGCCATGCTGACGGCAACGGTAATTTCTTGCAAAAGCAAAGAAGGCGCTGCCGATGGCACAGCCGACAGTACGATGGTAGACACGACAATGCCGCCGCCACCGCCACCGGCTCAAGATGTTCCGGCCGATACTACGACAACACCGGCCGATTCGACTGCAATGCCTGCAAAATAATACGATTTACGGGTCAGCCTATAGGCATCGCCCTTTGTCCCCGTTGTGATATATTGCGACGGGGATTTTTTTATTTTAGCAGGGCGGCGAGTTTTTCGTATTCTCCGTTTTGTCCGAAGTTCATCGGATTGTAGCGAATTCCCACCATTTGCTGTTTCTTGCAATCGAAACTCAATTTCGCAACGCCCGTAACTTTTCCTTCGAGCGTGAAGACGAGCACGTCGTTGAAAATTTGTTTGCAGTCGCTTTCCGTCGGATTCCCGGTCGATGGTTTTACCGAGAAGATTTCGGATATCTTTTCATTTTTCGACGTCGGAACTTCATGTTTTGAAAACCCAAGAATACTCATGTTTTCAATGAATCCCGTATCTCTCGCGCTCGTCGGCACGGTTCCTTTCACGATTTGTATCATTCCTAATTCCTTGCGCGACTTTTCAGGTTTGGCGTAGATTTCCTCGATTTGCGCTTCGGTCACGTCGGTGTGGTAATGTTCGACCTTATCGAATAGGAAAAAAGGTTGGTCGCCGGGTTTTGCAGTCGAGTCGTTCTTGCAGGATACGATAAGCAACGCGGCGGCGGCAATAAAAAATGCTTTCATGGGAATTGGTTTTCTACGAAGTTACTAAACAAATTCCATAAAAAAAGGCAGCCATTACAGCCGCCTTGATTTACTAACAATCTCCCTTTTTATTCTTTGATGACTTTGATGGTCTTCGAATTTTTGTCGGACGTCAATTTCACGAGATAAATTCCTTTCGAAAGTCCGTCGAATGAAATGGAATTCGCGCCCGATGCATGTCTCACGCGTTGTCCGATGACATCAAAAACCTCAATCGTTTCAGCTTCGGTCGACAAATGCAACACGTTTTTCACGGGATTCGGCCAAACCGAGAACGTCTTGCCTGACTGTTGTGCGACGCCGAGATAGTTCGAACCATCGACCGTATTCGTACTTTGCGCGAGGTTCGTAAAAATGGCGCTTCCCGTTTGCGTTCCGTCAAGCGGTGCATACAATTCGAGACTCGACTTGAGCATCAGGTTCGATTGCAAAGCCGTCATTTCATCGGCGTTCATTCCCGAGCGATATACGAACCAATTGCGGTACGAAACGTTCGCGGGCGCTGACGTCGGATTCACGGTCAAGGTCGTCGTGACAAGGCTTTCGGCCACGGTTCCGCTCAACGCCGCATCGACATACAAGAAACTTGCGCCGCGTGCACGATAGTGTGTCAAGGCGATCTTGTGCCAGTTTCCGTCGTTAACTACGGCGGTCGACGTGATGTTTCCAGCCGCCGACGTATACGTCAAATGACCTTGCGCATCAATCGAAACCGTAGCCGTTCCGCCGTCGGTGTTCAAAACCATCAAGCTTCCCGAGGCCGTCGTTTTCACGTCGAGCACGGTCGTGAACGAATGCACGGTGTTGTCGGGCGTGAATGCGAAACTTCCGGCGCCGCCCGCATTGTCGATCTCAAGCATCGTCGTCGTGCTTAGGATAGGCTGAGGTTTCTGGTCTTCGAGCGCATCGAACAACGACGGCACGATCGCATAGAAAAGTTCGGTATGTCCGGCCGTATTCGGATGCAGGTAATCGTCCTGGTAACCCGTGGCCCAATTTCCGGTTCCGTTGTCGGTCGCGCCCAAAAGGTTCGTCGTCGGCACGTTCCATTGCGCCATTTCGATGTTCATTTGTTTGATGAACGCGTAATCGGTCAGGTTGTAATCGCCGCGGCCGTAATTGTTCGACAACACGGGCGTCTTGCCCGCGTCCTGGCTTTTCTGGATCAACAACTGCATGTTCGCCTGATACGAATTATAGGCGACTTGGCCCGTTTCATGTACGCCTTCGTTGCCCAGGACGAGCCCGAAGATCACATACTTTCCACAATCGCCGAGCAAATCCTTTTCGAATCGGTTCAACACATTCGTCGTATTGTTTCCATTGACCGCGTGGTTCGACGTATGGAAAGGCGAACTTCCGGCCGTAGCGCGATCTGCGAGCAATTCGTTGTATTGGTAAGCGTAACCTTGCATGTTCGTCGCGCCTTGTCCGTTCAATCCTGACGAACCCATTAACGTGATCTGATAATCATCGACCGCGACACATTGGATGCCGTAGGTGTAATTGCTCAAATTCAGCGTGATGATGAAATTCCCGTACGTCAAATCGATGTCGCTCATTTGAATCGCGAATTCGTTCGCGACGCTTTCCATTACGAGCGAATTTTGGGAACCCGTGATTTTCTTGAACACATAACTCCATGAATTATTTCCGCGGAATACGAAACGCGGATTAGTGTCTGAAGTCACCGACGTCAAGTCAAGCGTTGCCTGCCAAACCCCGTTGCCTTGATAATTCAAAGGCAAACCCGTTCCTGACCAACCGTTCGGCGTCGAGCTTCCGATCGCATTCCACGTAATCGGTGTGATCGTGTATGTATTCGTGTTGAGATTCACCGTAATGTAAACCGGACCCGATTGCGCCGGATCGATCGCAGGTCCGTTCAGGGCAAGGGAATTGGCCGAACTTCCCGCGCCGAAGATTTGTCCACCGTTTTGCGAGGTGTAAAAATTGAACGTGCCATCGGTCAGCGATGTGAAGATTTCAAACTCGTTGGTAATCGCGTTGTTCAATCCCGTGACGCGTCGCATTGGTATCGCCGAGGCTACGTTGTCACCGTTCTCGGTAGCCGTTCCTGAAAAGTACAGGTTCGAGATTTGGTTCGAAATATTGATCGTTTTCGTGCCTGAAATTTCAGGATTCGACGAACTCGTCGCCGTAACCGTAACCGTTCCGTTGTTCACGGGCGTGAGCAAACCGCTGTTGCTGATCACTGCGATCGCCGTATTGTCGACGCTCCAACTAACTGATGTGAATGTCGCATTCGCCGGGCTCACGGTCGCCGTCATTTGAGACGATTGCGCACTCGTCGTGATATCGTTTCCGGCCACGGTCACTGCCGTAACGTCGACGGTTGTGAGGTTTCCGTATTCTTCGATGCGCATTACGTTCATGTATCCAAACGTTCCTTCGACGATGCTCACGTCGAGCGTCAAATCGCCTGCCGATGTCGGCGAAAGCAATGTCGTCGCGAGAATGTTCGTCAAGTTTCCCGTCGTGCCGTCGCTCGTCTGCAATTGCCCGCTGAATGAATTCAAGCCTGAAAACGCGAACGCCGTCTTGCGGACGGTATTCGTCGGACGAGATGCGAAAATGTAGAATTTGTAAGCCTTCGCCGGATTCAAATTGTGGAAAACCACTTGACCCGAATTGTTGCCCGAACCCGCGGTTTCCAAATACCAGTAATCCATCGTCGCCGTAGCAATCGAGAGGTCGCCCAAAGCTGCGGTCGTCGTGGTCGTCGGCCCGTAATTGACCGACGTATTGACGATGAAATTGTTTGTGACTTCCATCGAAAATCCACTCGGCGCGTTTGTCGAATTCATTAAAGCGGTTGTCGCACCAACGACGCCGCTTATTGGGTTATTCCAGTAGTTTCCGTTCGCGTCGGGATTTGGCGTGATTTGCCCTTGTGTTCCGGCATTCGACCCGAAATCGATGAGCATTTTTTGTTCAAGTGTTTGGGCTTGCGAAACCGTTAGGAAAAGCAGTCCGAAAAAGAGTAAAAGTTTCTTCATAATAATAATTTAGTGCGACGAGCGTGAAATCTACATCGTTTGCGAAGAAACATCTTAAAAATACCTACAACGTTTTCAGGTAGTAAAAAAGTAGATTCGGAAATCGGATCTGAAGATCTAAATAATTTGAATACAGAAGTTTAAAAACTTGTCGGCCCGCAAAAAAAGTGGATTTCAAAAACATTGAAAAGGACTCGATTTTACGAAAACGACCCGATTTTCGAAACGCGCTGCTCGAAATCCTCTCTCGAAACCGCCTTGTTTTTCATCTTGACGCGATAGTTGTAAATCGTATTGACCGAATAACGCAAGAGTCGCGCGATCGTCGCACTGTCGGAAATGCCCAATCGGATAAGCGCGAAAATCCGGAGTTCCGTGTTCAATAATTCGCCTTTCTTTGGAAAAACCTGTTCGCCCGACGAAAGCAACGCATTGAGTTCCGCCACGAAATCGGGATAAATGTGGAGGAACGCCGAATCGAATGAATGGTAGAATGCCTCGAGTTCAGACTGGATGAAATCGTCGGAATTTGTCTTTTGGAACAACTCCGATGTCTGTTTGGCGAGCAACATCTTTTTGACCGTTTTTCGGTAATTGTCGAGCTTGTCGATATAGTCCGAACAAATGTTCAAAAAGTTCCCGATGTAATGTTCCTTGACCTGGTTGCTCTCGCGCAGCTCGCCGTGCAATTGGCTCATCTGCGTGTTCGCGCGCTGCAGGTTTTCATTGAGCACGCGCAGTTTTTCATTCGCGTGCTGCAGTTCGTTTCGCGCCTTCGAGACCTTTCGTATCTCGCGATAGATCATCACGATCGCGACCAGCAAGATAAGTCCGAGCGCGCTGATGAGCCACAAATAATTGCGCAGTTCCAACCGTTGCTGTTCATTTTTCTGCTCGTATGTCTTGTTGATGATCGGCAGAATGTTCGAGATCGCGATCAGTCGCAGGCGTGAGTTGTAGAAATCGGCGTCGGCGAATGAAAAGTCGATGAACCGGTGCGCGCGTTCGATATCGTCTTCCTCAAACAAGATCATCGCGAGGTCGGCCATCGCGGCATTGTCTTTTACCGATCCGCGAATGTCTGAAATCGCCGATAAAATCAAATATCTCTTGCGGTTTTCGAGATCGTTCTGCTTCTGGTAAATCAACGATCGCCCGAAAGTTGCGCGCGAATAATCCCTTGTCCCGATTCTCGCCATGTTGAGCCTCAGGTCGTTTGATTTCAAACTCGTTTCGATGTCGCCATTTTCACGTGCGCGCCTTTCGTTTATGAACAGGTAACGCTCGGACGTCTTGGGCAGAATCGACAAAAGCGTGTCGGCGTAACCGTTGAAAAGTTGGTTGTAGCGCGATTTGTTTTGTTCGACGGGCGAATAGAATCCGAGGCGCGCGTAGACTTCCATCATGAAATTGTAATACTCCAAAAGCGATGCGCGTTCGAGTTTTTTCGCGTTGACTGACCGAAGCATTTCGACGGCTTCGACGTAATTCCCCGACGACGAAAGCAAGCCGCCCAGACGCGTTTTCGTCTCGTTGACTTTGAATTCGTTCTGGAGTTTTGTCGCGATTTCGAGATTCTCGTTGAGGTATTTCACGGCCGAATCGAATTGGTACGGAACGAATTCGGTGATGAGTTTATCGTTGATCTCGTAAACCTGTTCGCTCGAAATCCTTGGCGTCGAAAGCAGTTGTTTGAGAGACGCGATGCGTTTTTGCCTTGCGTCGTCGTAGGTTTTGCGCGACTTCATGGTTGTTTCGAGCACGAGGAGCAATGAATCGGTTTGGGTTTGGGAAACGGCCAACCCCGAAATGAAAAACGCAAAAACAACTACCCAAAATCGCATGCCGCAAATGTATGATTTTCGAATGTACCGACATACAAAAAGACGCCGAAGCGCCTTGATGTCCTATCCGATGTTGTACTAACTTTTTAAATCAAATACGTTTTTTGATTGAGTTCGGACAGTGTATTATTGAAGTGTGAATTTCACTTTCGACTTGATGTTTTCGCTCGACGCGCCAATGATCGCCTCGAAATCACCGGGTTCCGCGACCCATTCGTGTTTCTTGTCGTCGAAATAACTCAACGCTGTCTTGTCGACCGTAATGCTCACGGTTTTTTCCTCGCCCGCTTTCAAATTGACTTTTTCGAAACCTTTGAGTTCCTTGATCGGACGCGGCAACGATGATTTCAAATCTGAAATGTACAATTGCACGATTTCAGAACCGTCGCGTTTGCCGGTGTTTTTAACCGTTACCGAGAACGTAATTTTGTCTGAAGCCGCCATCGTCTTTTTGTCCGACGAAACTTTTCCGTATTGGAAAGTCGTGTAACTCAAACCATGTCCGAACGCGAACAACGGCTTGATTTTTTGTTTTTCATGCCAACGATATCCGACGAAAAGCCCTTCGTGGTACGTGACTTCGTCTTTCGTTCCGGGGAATTCGCCTTTCGCGTGAGCCGCGTTGTCGGTCAATTTCACAGGGAATGAGAACGTCAATTTCCCGGACGGATTCACGTCGCCCACCAAGACTTCGGCCAAGGCAGTTCCGGCTTCGGATCCCAGGAACCAACCTTGCACGATCCCGGGAATTTCGTTTACCCACGGCATCGCCACGGCATTTCCTGAAATGTTCACGAACACGACATTCTTGTTGACCTTCGCTATTTCACGAACCAGATTGTCTTGGTTGTACGGCAATTCGAGGCCTTTACGGTCGTTTCCTTCGGCGTCCTGGAAGTCGCTTTTGTTGAGTCCGCCGAAAATGAGTACGACGTCGGCACCTTGTGCTGCTGATTTCGCCTCGGCCAACAATTCGGCCGCGGAACGTTTCTCGCTCAAATCCTGACCCGTAACGACTCCGTTGTAATCACCGCTCGCGTCGCCCACGTAACCGCGGACATAGGTGATTTGCGCTTCGGTCCCGACGCGTTTCTTCAAGCCGTCGAGCGGAGAGATTTCGTATTTTGCTTTGAGCGACGAGCTTCCGCCGCCGACGGTCATCATCTTCAACGCGTTTTCCCCGATCACGACGATTTTCTTGGTTTTCTTCAAGTCGATCGGAAGCACGTTGTTTTGATTTTTGAGCAGGACGATGCCTTCTTCGGCGATCTTGCGGCCGGCCATCGTATGTTCTGGAGAATTGAACGAGCCCGTCGGACGGTTCGAATCCATCGTCGTCAGGAATGACAAACGCAGGATTCGGCGCACTTTTTCATCGAGTTCTTTGGTCGTGACTTCGCCTTTCTTAATCATTTCAAGGTACGGACGCGCGAGATAATAACCGTCGTATGCGTTGCTTTTTCCCCAACTCAAGCCGTTCGTCCAGCTTCCGAATTCCATGTCGAGACCGTTGAAGATCGCCTGTTTGGTATCGTGGACACCGCCCCAATCAGAGATCACGACGCCTTCGAATCCCCATTCCTTGCGCAAAATGTCGTTGAGCAAATATTCGTTGTGGCAGCAATGTTGGCCTTTGTATTTGTTATATGCGCCCATGATCGCCCACGCGCCGCCTTCCTGGATCGCCGCTTTGAACGCAGGCAGATAGATTTCGTAAAGCGCTCTGTCGTCGACATTCACGTTGACTTCGTTTCGGTACGTTTCCTGGTTATTCAAAGCGAAATGTTTGACGCAAGCCGCGACGCCATTGGATTGCACGCCTTTTACGTAAGGGACGACCATCTGCCCTGAAAGGAACGGATCTTCGCCCATGTATTCGAAATTGCGTCCGTTGAGCGGCGTACGGTAAATGTTCACGCCGGGTCCGAGCAATACGTTCTTGTTCCTGAAACGCGCTTCTTCACCTATGGATTTTCCATACAACGACGCCAGGTCCCGGTTCCAGGTCGCGGCCAAAGCAGTCAACGCCGGAAACGCCGTGCACGAGTCGCTCGTCCAACCGGCTTGATCCCATTCGTCCCATTTCACCTCGGCGCGAATGCCGTGCGGCCCATCGGTCATCCAGTTTTCAGGAATTCCGAGACGCGGTACGCCAGGTGAGCTGAATTTGGATTGGGCGTGCAGCATGGCAATTTTTTCCTCGGTCGTCATGCGCGAAAGTGCGTCCTCGACTCGTTCCTTTACCGGTTTCGAATTGTCGAGATACACGGGTTTCTTCTGCTGTGCCTGAGTGCTGAAAACGCCCGAAATAAGCAGTGCTCCAATGGCAATAAAATGTTTCATATGTAAATGATAAATAATCGCAGGCGGTTTTGCCTTTCGTTTGTTGATTCGGTGTAAAGCTATAACGATATAGTTGAAGTAAGTTGTCTGTAATAACAAAAAGTAGTACTGTCTGAATATTAAATAACTGACTATTAATTATTTATGTCTTTTTTTCGACAACAGAAAGTAGTGCGTTTTTTCCCGATGTTAAGCTCTCGTTGTACTATTTCCGATTTTCATCACGAGCTCTTCGAACCCATCACGCGACCCGATCGCCTTGTTTCGGGCGCGCGTCCGGTAGTTGTAGATCGTACTCAACGAATAACGAAGAAATGCGGCGATTTTGACGCTGTCGGTGATTCCTAATCGGATCAATGCGAAAACGCGGAGCTCGGTGTTTAACAATTCGCCGGGTTTCAACTGGACGTGTTCGTCATCTACGAGAAGCGTATTGAAATCATCAACGAACGTCGGATACAAATTCAGGAAAATCGTATCGAAGTTGTGGTACAATTCCTCGAGTTCGCTTTCGACGAGCGTAGTAGATTTGAGCATCGTGAACAATTCGTCTAGCTGTTTCGAATGGGCCTTTTTGTTGAGTGTTTTGCGATAGCTTTCGAGTTTGTTGATGTAGCTCGAACACATGTCGAAAAAATGCGCGATGTATTCTTCCTTGACGTGGTTGGCTTCATGCAATCGGGAATTGGTTTCCTGGAGTTCGGCGTTGGTTTGTGAGATTCCGATGTTGAGTTCGGACAATTTTTCACTCGAAATTGATAATTTGCGTCGGATGCGCGACACTTTTTTCATCTGAAGATAAACATAAGCGACGGCGATAAATAACAAAAGCGACAACACGCTGATCGAGATTAAATACGTCTTTAACTGCCCGCTGCGTTTGGCTTCCTTTTCCTGATACGTTTTGTTGATCATCGTGTAGAACGACGTGATCTGTATCGTCCGGAACTTGGCGTTGCAGAAAATCGCGTCCTCGATCGCCGATTTCGTGAATCGGTTCGCCTTGTCCAGGTCGCCTTTCCTGTAGAAGATCGTGGCTAAGGTTTGCAACGACGCATTGTCCTTGGTAGCGCTTTTGATGTCGGCGATGGCCGAAAGTGCGTAGAAATCCAAACTCCTATCGGAATCACCGTTTAGCATCGCGATGTCGCCGAGCAGATACGAAACCATCGCGTAGGTCTGGGAATCCGAATCGGCTTCGGCCAATAACTCGGTCAGGTTTTTTTGGGCCGACGCGTATTGCTTCAGATAGATGTCGCGTTGGGCGCTGTTGATTCGGAACTTGAGTGTATTCGGTTCAAGCACCGACAAAAGCGAATCGCGGTATTTTTCGATCGGCACGAGATAGGAAATCTCATAACTGTGGGACGCGTAATGCTCGTAGAATTGGCTGTAGGCTTCAAAATAATCGGGTAGGAGTTCGGGCGTCAATTTCTTTCGGTCGAGACTTTGCAGCAATGCTTCCGATTCGAGATACATGCCCGATGACGAATACAGGTTCGCCAGCTGTATCTGAGCCGCTTCCTGAAATTCCTTGTTGTTCTTTCGTTTGGCGATGGCCAGATTGCGCTTGATGTAGAAGATCGCCGAATCGAGTCTGAACTTTCGGTATTCGTCGTACATCGCCTTGTTGAAGTAATATTCCTCGAGATACCCGATGTTTTTGCGGATGTCGGCGATGCGCTGTTTTTTCTTGTTGTCGTAGATCGGCTTGTCGGCTATGGCTTTGTCGAGACTCGCGAAAATGGAGTCGTGGTCGTGAGAGGCGAGAGCGTTCCGTCCGAACAAAAGCAAAAAGAAAGAAAGCAGCCAAGGTTTCATTTCGGACGAATAAAAGATTACGACTTAAAAATTGAAAGATTAGTAGAGAGAATTAACGAAAGCGATCTCTTAAATCATTGAATCTTTTAATTTTTCAATCTAAAAAATGTGACCCCGCCAAGAATCGAACTTGGATCTAAAGTTTAGGAAACTTCTATTCTATCCGTTGAACTACGGGGCCTAAAATAAAAAAAGCCACTCTGTTCGAATGGCTTTTCATTTGCTCCCCCTCTTGGGCTCGAACCAAGGACCCTCTGATTAACAGTCAGATGCTCTAACCAACTGAGCTAAGGAGGAAGATTATTATCTTTTAAGCGGTTGCAAATATAAGCCGAAAATTGTTTCTTCCAAATAATTTTTGAGGAAATTTTCGCAAAATTTACTTGCTCACTATCGCCTTGTAAATATCATTTCCGTTTGCGAACAAAATCAAACCTATAAGTAGAATAAAACCAGCCATTTGGGCGTATTCCATGAATTTGTCGCTCGGTTTGCGTCTCGTGATCATTTCGTAAAGCAAGAACATAACGTGACCGCCATCGAGCGCAGGAATTGGCAAAAGGTTCATCACACCGAGCATGATCGACAGAATTGCCGTGATGTTCCAAAAGTTCTCCCAAACCCATTCGCTCGGGAAAATATTGAAGATCGCGTAGAAGCCGCCGACTGATTTTATCGCGCCCGTCTCCGGATTCACGATCGCCTTCAATTGGTTCCAATAACTCGCCAAACGGTCTTTCCCACGTGCGATCCCAACCGGGAACGACTCAAAAAACCCATACGTTTCACGATTGAATTTGTAATAACCCAAACGCTCCATATTGCGTTCCTCGATGGCTCCGGGGCCTACACCGATCTTTCCTTCCTTGTTCACGACAAGGTTTACCGCCGTTTCTTTCTCCTTGCGGATAACCGTAGCGGGAACGGTCTTGTTCTTGTAGTTGGCCAGCATCGGCGTGAGCTGATCGTAATAGCGGATAGGTTTTCCGTCGACCGAAGTCAGGATATCGCCCGCTTCAAGAATCGTCTTGTTCTTCGAATCTTCAGCGAATCCGCCAACCACGAACGGCATGCGCAATCTAACCGTTTCCCTCGAACCTGAATTCTGCATCTGGTCGATGAGGTTCACGGGCATTTTTACGGTTTGTTGCTGTCCGTCGCGCTCGATTGTAATGCTTTTCGACATCACGACCGATTCGCTTAAACCGCCGTCGACGCGATCAAAAGGCTTCCCGTCGATCGATACGATTTTATCCCCGGTTTTCAATCCGGCTTTTTCGAGAACCGGATTCATCACCCAGAGTCCGTCTTTGATATTTTCATTCTTCACGTAGAAATCGCCGTACACGAAAGCCATCCCGATATAAATCAAAAAAGCCAAGACGAAATTTACCGTCACGCCACCAAGCATGATGATGAGTCGTTGCCAGGCCGGTTTGGAACGGAATTCCCACGGTTGCGGCGGCAGCGCCATTTGTTCCTTGTCCATGCTTTCGTCGATCATGCCCGAAATCTTCACGTATCCGCCGAGCGGCAACCATCCGATACCGTAAACAGTCTCGCCGATTTTCTTCTTGACGAGCGAAAATTTCACATCGAAAAACAAATAAAATTTCTCGACGCGCGTCTTAAAAAGTTTTGCAGGTATGAAGTGCCCGAGTTCGTGCAAAATAATGAGCAACGAAAGGCTCAACAGGAACTGGGAAAGCTTGACAACAATATCCATTAGGTAAATTTCAATGATTGGACGCAAAAATAGCGTTTTCTATTTAACAGCCTATCAACACGCAATCTTTCGACTTGTAAATGTTTGTTAATAATTACGATGGCGGTTTTTACTTTCGCGAAGCGACGGTTAAATTTACGAGACTAAACAATCGCTAAATGCAGCAAATCGCCACCGCCTTGCTTTCGTACGGAATGTCGGGCAAAATATTCCACGCGCCTTTCCTCGAATTACACCCCGGTTTTGAACTCAAAGGAGCTTGGGAACGTTCGAAAAAATTGATACAGGAAGATTTTCCGACAGTAAAAAGCTACAGTTCCATCGACGAACTTTTGTCGGACGACATCGATCTGGTCATCGTCAACACGCCTACCGAAACCCATTTCGAATACGCGAAAGCCGCATTATTGGCAGGAAAACACGTGCTTGTGGAGAAAGCATTTACGTCGACAGTAGCTGAAGCCGAAGAACTCGACGAACTTGCCAACGAGCAAAACCTGACGCTCGCCGTTTTCCAGAACAGGCGTTGGGACAGCGATTTCAAAACCGTAAAAGACATTTTTGACAAAGACATTCTGGGCGATATCGTCGAGGCCGAGCTGCATTACGACCGATACAATCCGAACCTAAGCCCGAAAACGCACAAGGAAACCCGAAACGCAGGGTCAGGAGTTTTAAAGGATTTGGGTCCGCACATCATCGATCAGGCGCTCGTATTATTCGGATTTCCCGACGCTTTGTTCGCCGATTTACGTCCGACGCGCGAGAATTCCCTGGTCGACGACTGGTTCGACATCACGCTTTTCTACAAGGATTTCCGGGTCCGATTGAAATCGAGTTATTTCGTGCGCGAACCGCTGCCATCGTACATTCTGCACGGAAAAAAGGGCTCGTTCCTAAAAAGTCGCGGCGATGTCCAGGAAGATGATTTGAAACTTGGCAAAAAACCGATGGTCACCGATTGGGGCAAGGAACCCGAATTCCGTTCGGGCGTTTTGCACACTGAAATCGAAGGCGTCGAATTGCGCGAACACGTCCCGACGATTCCCGGAAATTACTACGGCTTTTTCGACGAATTGTACCACGCGATCAAGAAACACAAACCGTCGCCCGTTTCAGCTTCAGACGGCATCAAGACCATGCGCATCATCGAAGCCGCGATCCAGAGTTCGCTTGAGAAAAAAATCTACACTTTCTAAACCATACAGATCATGGAAAAACGACAATTAGGCCAA
This sequence comes from Flavobacterium sp., assembly GCF_004211145.1. Taxonomy (GTDB): domain Bacteria; phylum Bacteroidota; class Bacteroidia; order Flavobacteriales; family Flavobacteriaceae; genus Flavobacterium. The sequence continues at coordinate 108,788 of NZ_SEBS01000002.1, forward strand.
TCAGATTTGCACATTTATCCGATCGTTTTCGGAGGGAACGTTTTTGGTTGGACGATCGACGAAAAGAAATCATTCGAACTTTTGGACGGTTTTACCGGCGCGGGTTTCAACTGTATCGATACTGCCGACGTATATTCACGCTGGGCGCCCGGAAACAAAGGAGGCGAATCAGAAACCGTCATCGGGAACTGGCTTTCAAAACGCGGCAACCGTGATTCAATAATCCTCGCAACCAAAGTCGGATCGGACATGGGCGAAGGAAAATCACTCAAAAAAGACTACATCCTAAAAGCGGTCGAAGCGTCGCTCAAACGCCTCAAAACCGATTATATCGACTTGTACCAAACGCATTTCGACGACGAATCGACTCCGGTCGAGGAAACGTTGTCGGCTTACGACCAATTGGTGAAAGACGGGAAAGTGCGCGTCATCGGGGCATCGAATATTTCGCCCGAACGCCTAAAAGAATCGTTCGCGACGAGCCTCGAAAAAGGATATCCCGAATACCAAACCTTGCAACCGCATTACAATTTGTATGCGCGCGAACAGTTCGAAAGTCAATACGAACCCTTGTGTTTGGGACATTCATTGGGCGTGATCACATATTTTTCACTTGAAAGCGGCTTCCTGACCGGGAAATATCGCACGAAAGACGACCTGAAGAAAAGTCCTCGAGGCGGCGACATGGACAAATATTTCGACGAACGCGGGTTGAAAATCCTTGCGGCGCTCGACGAAGTTTCCGCCCGACATAAAACCACTCCGGCCGCTGTGGCATTGGCGTGGCTGATCCATCGTCCATCGGTTACGGCGCCCATAGTCAGCGCGACAAGTCTGGAACAACTCAAAAGCATCATCGCCGCGCCGGGCATCAATTTGGTGGCCGACGACATCGGACAATTAACAGCGGCAAGCGCCTGGTAACATGAAAATCTTCATCACACGACAATTCCCTGAAAACGGACTGCGACTTTTTGAAGACGCGGGAATCGATGTCATTCAATGGCAGGAAAAACGCGATCTGACGCAAGAAGAATTGATAGAAAATTGCCGAAATGCCGATGGATTGCTAGCCGTCGGACGCACGAAATTGGACGCGGAATTTCTCGAATCGTGCCAGCATTTGAAAGTCATTTCATTGTTTTCGGTCGGATATGACAATGTCGACATCGAAAAGGCGAACGAACTTAAAATACCAGTCGGCAATACGCCTGAAGTCTTGAGCAAAGCCACGGCCGATGTCGCGTTTCTATTGATGCAGGCCACAGCACGAAAGGCGTTTTTCCATCACAAACGGATCGCGCGCGGCGATTGGGGATTTTTTGAACCGATGGCCAATATCGGAACGGATTTGCAGGGCAAGACGCTCGGTATTTTCGGTCTCGGCAGCATCGGATTTGAAATGGCGAAATCGGCAAAAGGCGCATTCGAGATGGACATCATTTACCACAACCGCAGCCGCAACGGAATCGCTGAAACCAAACTCGGCGCGCGCAAAGTCACGTTCGATGAACTGCTCGCCCAAAGCGACGTGATTTCGGTCCACGCGAACCTGTCAGATGAAACCACGGGAATTTTCAATGCCGCGACATTCGCAAAAATGAAACGCAACGCGATCTTCGTAAACACTGCGAGAGGCGCGATCCACAACGAATTCGATTTGCGCGACGCCCTGACCGACGGCATCATTTGGGGTGCCGGCCTCGACGTGACGCATCCCGAACCCATGGAAAAGGACAATCCGTTGCTCGATATGCCGAATGTTTGTGTTTTGCCGCACATCGGTTCATCGACCAGGGAAACGCGCGAGGCGATGGCCGAACTGTCGGCAAGAAACGCAATCGCAGGCTTGCATGGTGAGCGGCTTCCAAAGATCGTCAATCCTGAAATTTACACATAACTACAACTACAAACTAAAACACAACTACCACATGGAACCGATTCAATTAACCTTCAAAGACGACGGGAATATCCCGAACAGCAAGCTGCCGCTATTGATTTACAAAGGCGTTTTCCTTGAAGACAAGACCGACGCCGACGCGATGATCGCGCATTTCCGCAACCACGGATGGAAGAACGCATGGAAAAACGGCGTGTACGATTACCATCATTACCACAGCATCACGCACGAAGTCATCGGGATTTATCAAGGTCACGCCGAGCTCATGTTCGGTGGCCAGAATGGATTAAAAGTCTCGGTCGAAGAAGGCGACGTGATCGTGATTCCGGCCGGAGTCGGGCACAAACGCGTGACGCAATCGGAGGATTTTGCGGTCGTCGGCGCGTATCCGAACGGTTGCGATTACGACATCATGAAAGGCGAACCCGGCGAACGACCGACAGCCGATGAGAATATCGCGAAGGTCGAAATGCCTGAAAACGATCCGATTTACGGGAAAATGGAAGGCTTGCTTTCAATTTGGAACGTGGAGTTCGCACATTAATTCTATCAAAACCGACATGGACCTACAACTCAAAAATAAAACCGCGCTCGTCACAGGATCGACCGCCGGAATCGGATTCGCAACCGCAAAATTACTGCTCAAAGAAGGCGCGAAAGTTTTTATCAACGGGCGCAAGCAGCAAGGAATCGACGACGCGATCGCAAAACTCAAAGCCGAGATTCCAAACGCTGAAGTGTACGGAATCGCCGCCGATTTCTCAAACGTGAAAGACATCGACAACTTACTTGGCGCGTTGCCTGAAGTCGATATTTTGGTCAACAACGTCGGGATTTTCAAGATCGAGGATTTTGCCGACATCACCGACGACGACTGGTTCCATTTCTTCGAAGTCAATGTCATGAGCGGCGTGCGTTTGTCGCGCAACTATTTTCCGAAAATGCTCGAGAAGAATTGGGGCCGAATCATTTTCGTGTCGAGTGAAAGCGCATTGAATATTCCGTCCGAGATGATTCACTACGGCATGACGAAAACTGCGCAGCTGGCCGTGTCGCGAGGCTTGGCGCAATTGACCAAGGATTCGAACGTAACGGTAAATTCGGTGCTTCCGGGTCCGACGGCATCGGAAGGTTTGACGGATTTCATCGATCTTGATGACGACAACAAATCGCAAAAAGAAAAAGAATTTTTTGAAAACGCACGCCCGTCGTCGCTGATTCGCCGATTCCTGGAACCCGACGAGATTGCGAGCACGATCGTGTATTTGGCGAGTCCGTTGGCGTCAGGTACGAACGGAACGTCGGTGAGAGTTGATGGCGGTTTGGTTACGACGATTGCCTAACTAATATTACCAATTAGGCGAAATTTTTAGGCGCTCATGTGATTGACAGTTAAGTGCGGTCGAACGCATTACAAACGCGACCTTAAGCCAGATGTTTAAAACCATTAAGCTCATTAAGCCCGTTAAGGTTTGATCTTAATGATCTTAATGCGCTTAATGGTTTAAAAAATCAGTAAGCGAATCGGTTGCAAATAAACTAACGTTTTTAAACTTCGATAAAAGCCAGCTATGAAAAATCTAATTCTTTTCCTACTAATCAGTTTGTCTGTTTCATCACAAGAAACAAACCTCGAAGTCTCGGGCCTAAAACTCGAAAACATAAAATACCCGTTTCCTGTAAAAGAAATCACGCTGCCCATCCAAGGCCAAAATCTGAAAATGGCCTACATGGACGCGCCGTCGAAAACGCCGAACGGGAAAACCGTCGTGCTGCTTCACGGAAAAAATTTCGCCGGATATTATTGGGAACAGACCGCAAAAGACTTGAACAAAAAAGGTTATCGTGTGATCATCCCGGACCAGATCGGTTTTGGGAAATCGGATAAACCCACGAATATTCAATACAGTTTTCAATTGCTTGCGCAAAACACGAAAGCGATCCTCGACGAGTTGAAAATCGGGAAAGTCTGCGTGCTCGGTCATTCGATGGGCGGCATGCTGGCCACGAGATTCGCGCTCATGTTTCCCGAACGAACCGAGAAACTCATCCTCGAAAACCCGATCGGCCTTGAAGACTGGAAAACCGTCGTGCCCTATCAGTCGGTCGATGATTGGTACCAGTCGGAACTGAAACAGGATTACAAGTCGATCAAAGAATACCAGCTCAAGTTTTATTTCGACAACAAATGGAAACCCGAATACGACAAAGGCGTGAATATTCTTGCGGGTTGGACGTTAAACAAGGATTATCCGATAATCGCAAAAAATTCGGCGCTCACCTACGACATGATTTTCACGCAGCCTGTCGTGTACGAATTTGAAAATATAAAAGTGCCGACGTTGCTTATCATCGGGCAACGCGACCGAACGGCTTTGGGCAAAGGAAAAGCTCCAAAAGATGTGCAGGAAAAATTGGGCAATTATCCCAAACTCGGGAAAGAAACCGCAGCGAAGATAAAAGGTTCGAAGTTGGTTGAAATCGACAATGTCGGGCACGCGCCCCACGTAGAAGCGTATGAAAAATTCATCGGGCCGTTGTCGGATTTTTTAAACGAAAATTAAAATCGCGTTAGACCTAACAGGTTTTTAAAACCTGTTAGGTCTAAGTTACAAACAATCCCGACCAAAAAGTACACTTTTCACGCATCATTTCATAAAAAAAGCCACTCGAATCAAGTGGCTTTTTTTAATAGTTAGAAGTGATTATTCCTTCACGAATTTAAACGTCCGCGTCCCGCCATCGGCGAAAATCGTGATGAAATGCACGCCGCTTGCCAAGTTCGAAACGTCGATGATTGGTGTTTTTGCGTTGAGCACGACTTGACCCAAAATGTTCGATACTTGCGCCTTTTCGAGTTGCACGCCATCGGGTAAATTGATGTTTACGACATCTTTTGCGGGGTTCGGATAAATAGTCGCCGCAGCCAAAGTCGCAACCGATGAAACGCCCAGACTCGCCGTGCTGTTCGCCGATACGATATGTCGGTTCGGATCGAATTCAACCGACGTCACCGCAAACGGAACTGCCATGTCGAAAGTCTGTCCGTCGAATGTGTTGTCAAGAACCAAATCCATTTGCTGTCCGCCGCTGCCAAAAACGCGAACGGGAACCGGCATTTCGAAGAATGGAACCGATATGTGCGACTGCGTCTGGTTCACCGTAAAATGAACGATGCCGCCGCTCCAATTCGAAGCCGTTACGTCGTATGTCGGATAACCTTGCATATAAAGCCAATCGTTGAAAAAACCATCGAGATCCATGCCCGAAGCCGCTTCCATGTGTTCTTGGAAATCGGTCGAAACCGCGTAACCGTATGCGTGAGCAGGATCGGCAAGGTAATTTTGGACGCCTTGGAAGAAGTCTTCATCGCCGATTTTCCAACGCAACATTTCAAGAACCATCGCGCCTTTGTTGTAGCTCAATCGGCTTGAGAAAATACGGTTGATGTTCGTGGCTTCCGATTCGGTCAAATACACGGCTCCGCTCGGAGATGAGGTGATGAAGTCGATCGCGTCGGCTTTCCAGTTGACGAACGCGTCGGCTCCATCGAAATTCTCGACGACCAATCCGGCCAAATACGTTGCAAAACCTTCGTTGAGCCAAATGTCTCTCCAAGATCCGCAAGTGACTTTGTCGCCAAACCATTGGTGTCCGAGTTCGTGAGCGATGAGTTCGCGGTTCCAGCCCGACATGAACGAAACGGTCGTGTGTTCCATTCCGCCGCCGTAACCGAATTGCGCGTGTCCGTATTTTTCGTTCGAGAACGGATACGTCTCGAAAAGACTTTCAAACAAAGTCATGATCGCAGGCGTTTGCCCGAAACCGGTTTGAGCCGCGATAAGGTTTTCAGGGTAGACGTAATTTACGATCGGGAAGGTGTTCGGAGCGGTTCCGGCGTTGATCGTAAACACGCTGTAATTCGTACATGCGATCGCGATCAGATATGCAGGAATCGGATAACCGTGATGGAAATGCGTCGTTTTGTTCGTGCCCGAAGTCGTCGTCCCGACCTGCAAGCCATTCGAAACACTCGTGTATTGCGAAGGCGCCGTAATATAAACGTCGATGCTGTTGATCTTGTCGTTCAAATCCTGTTTGCACGGCCACCAGTCGCGGGCGCCGAAAGGTTCCGACAACGTCCAGATAATCGGAGCGCCATTGTGCGTTTCCCTTTCAAAAGAACCGTCCTGTTGAGGCGGATTTCCCGAATACGTAATCACGACCGTACCCGCAGTTCCGGCGGTTTGGACGCTAGGCAACGTGATGATGAGCTCGTCGTTGGCATTCTGCGTGAAAACAAGATTCGCCGAATTTTTTGTCACCGACGTCACGACCAGCTCACTCGCCAAGTCAAAAGTGATCGTCGACATGTTCGACAAAGCGGTATAAGTCGTGGTCACGACGCCCGAAATGAAAGGCGTTACCGTGAGCGGATTTATCGATAATTGGAGTTGGTGATACGTAACGTCGTAGTTGAGCGTATTGGGATTCACTTGAACCGAAAGCAGCGATTCCGATGATTTCATTTCAGCCTCGGCGATGCGCGACGTTTCATGGACATGATTCTGGGCAACCGCGGAAACCGCAAATAACAGGGCAAGAAAGTAGTAGTTTTTCATTGAATCGGGAAAATTTGTGCGAAAGTAGATAATATAATCCTAACCGCGTGTTAATGTGATAATAAAGCCACAATGCGAAAGCTGATTTTTGACAAGATTTGATCGTCTTGTGAGAATTACCTCAGGTTCATTATTTACTTACGAAATTATCCGAATCTTCGTTCGCAATCGGGATAACAAAATTTCGGCCTATTTCCTTACATTTGCTGTCGTAAAAAATAAGCCATGTTACAGATAGCATACGTCAGGGACAACCAGCAAAAAGTGATTCAGGCGCTCGCCAAACGCAACATCGACGCAGCGGCGTTGGTAGCCGAGGTCGTAGCCTTGGACGAAAACCGCCGTTCGACACAAGTCGAGCTTGACAACACGCTAGCCGAATCCAACAAACTATCCAAAGACATCGGCGAACTCATGAAAAACGGCGAGAAGGCGAAAGCTGCGATCCTCAAGGAAAAAACCGTTTCCCTCAAGGAGAAAAGCAAGGAACTCGGTGAAAAACTCGAGGCCTTCGCTCATGAGTTGACTCAAAAAATGTACACCATCCCGAACCTTCCGGCCGACATCGTCCCGGTGGGCAAAACGCCTGAAGAAAACCTGAACGTTTTTGAAAGCGGCGAGATACCAAAACTTCACGAAGGCGCACAACCGCATTGGGATCTCGTGAAAAAATACGACATCATCGACTTCGAGCTCGGCGTGAAAATCACGGGCGCGGGATTTCCCGTTTATAAAGGAAAAGGCGCGAAGTTACAGCGCGCGCTCATTTCGTATTTCCTCGACAAGAACACTGACGCGGGTTACAAGGAATTCCAGGTGCCGCATCTGGTGAACGAAGCGTCTGGTTACGGAACGGGCCAACTTCCCGACAAGGAAGGCCAAATGTACCACGTCGGTGTGGACGATTTGTATTTGATCCCGACGGCCGAGGTGCCGGTGACGAACTTGTTCCGCGACGTAATCTTGAACGAGAGCGAACTCCCGGTTTTATGTACAGGTTACACGCCTTGTTTTAGACGCGAGGCCGGATCATACGGATCGCACGTGCGCGGTCTGAACCGTCTGCACCAATTCGACAAGGTGGAAATCGTCCGAATCGAAAAACCTGAAAACTCCTACGCGGCTCTCGACGGAATGGTCGAACACGTGAAAGAAATCCTCGAAGAACTAAAACTCCCGTACCGCGTTTTGCGTTTGTGCGGCGGCGACATGGGATTCGCATCGGCGTTGACATACGATTTCGAAGTGTTTTCGACGGCCCAGGATCGCTGGCTCGAGATCAGTTCGGTGTCGAATTTCGAAACCTTCCAATCGACGCGACTCAAATTGCGTTTCCGCGACAAGGAAGGCAAGAACCAACTCGCGCACACGCTCAACGGAAGCTCGCTCGCATTGCCGCGCGTTTTGGCGGGAATCATCGAAAATTACCAAACGCCTGAAGGCATCGTAATTCCGGAAGTGCTCCGAAAATATACAGGTTTCGACATCATAGATTAGTGCCTGAGAACCTGAGTGCCGGAGTGCCTGAGTAATTTGAAAAACGGATACTATTCGGGGAAAAAAAATGTTATATTGGTGTAGAAAAGGAAATTGTCCGAAAATGAAAATCAAAGCACTTCTTATCGTTTTTTTCATCTCGATGGCCGCGTTCGCCCAAAACGAGCAGCTTGCCCAGAATTACTTCGAGAAAGGCGATTTCGAAAAGGCGCGCCTGAGTTATCTCGAATTGTTCAAGAGCGTGCCGTCGAACAGCATTTATTTCATGCGGTTGGTCGAGTCCTATCAGCAATTATCGCAACTCGAAGAATCGGAGAAATTGTTGCGCGACAGGCTTGAAAAGTACCGACAGGCGGGAATTTTAGTAGAAATCGGATACAACTACCAGCTCAAGAAAGACGAAACCCAAGCCAAGAAATTTTACGAGGAAGCGATTTCGAAGATCGACAAGAATCCGGGTGAAATCTACACGGTCGGGCCGGCCTTTGAGAAACGTTCGCTGATCGAATACGCGTTGCGCGCCTACAAACTCGCGATCCAGAAAGAACCGAAACTCAATTTCAATTATCAAATGGCGATGTTGTACGGCCAATCGGGCAACACCGACATGATGATCAACACGTTTCTCGACGAAGCCTACACGAACCAGAACAGCAACATCGTCGTCCAAAATCAATTGTCGCGCTTCATGAGCGACGAAGCCGACACGAGTTTCAACGAAAACCTGCGTAAAGCGTTACTCGTGCGCGCCCAGAAAAACCAGGACATTTTTTGGAACCAATATCTGAGTTGGTTTTACGTGCAGCAAAAGGAGTACGGAAAGGCGTTCATCCAGGAAAAAGCGATTTACCGACGCGAACCTGAGACGTTCTCGAACATCGTAAACCTGGGCCAACTCGCAATCCAGGAAAAAGACGACGAAACGGCGAAGGAAATTTTCACGTTCATCCTTGAAAACACCAACGAAGTCGAATTGGTGATCGATGCGAATTATTATTTGCTCGGGCTTCGCATAAAAAACGCGACCGAAAAGGAGTACGCCTCGATCGAAGCTGACCTCCAGAAATTCATCGACCAAACCGGCCTAAACCAATTCAGCTTAAAAATGCAGATTCTGCAGGCGCATTTCGCGACGTTCAACCAGAATAATCCCGAACGCGGAAAAACGATCTTGAGAAAAGCGCTCGAGATGCAACTCAACAAATACCAGCAGGCCGATGTCAAAATGGAACTCGCCGATATTTTATTGTTTGAGGAAAAATTCAATCAGGCACTCATTTATTATTCGCAGATCGAGGACGATTTGAAGAACGATGCCGTCGGACATCAAGCGAGTCTAAAGTCGGCGAAAACGAGTTATTTCAAAGCCGATTTCACTTGGGCGCAGGCGCAATTCAAGACATTGAAGTCGGCGTCGACACAACTGATTGCGAACGACGCGCTCGAGTATTTCCTGCTGATCAGCGACAACACCGTCGAAGATTCGACCCAAACCGCGCTCACCAAGTTTGCCCACGCCGATTATTTGCTTTACAAGAACAAGAACAAGGAAGCGCTCGCCGAATTCAAGAATATCCTGGCCGAATTCAAAGGAAAGGAAATCGAAGCCGTGACGCTGCTGCGCGTCGGAAAAATCTATGAGAAACTCGGAGATTACGCGATGGCGCTTTCGCAATTCAAGGAAATCATAGACAAGCACGCCGACGGGATTTACGTGGACGAAGCGCTCTATTTCTCAGCCGACATCTACAATCTGTATCTCAAGGATCCCGAAAAAGCCAAACCGCTGTACGAAAAAGTCATCTTCGAACATCAGGATAGCATTTATTTCGTGGAGGCGAGGAAGAAATACAGGACGTTGCGCGGGGACACGAATTTGTAGAAATGACGAATGACGAATGACGAAAGACAAAAGACGAAAGACGAAAGACAAAGGACTTGGTTTACGATCCTGAAGACGAATAGGGAAGATTGAAATCTGTTCTCATAATTATGTTTGGATGGTCTGAAAGTCGAAAGACAAAAGACAAAAGACAAAGGACAGACGCGAGGTTTGAACCGCGATAAGTCTACTTTGGATCGTCTTTGCAAGGCGAAACGTGCAAATTAACGCAATCCACCGTTTGTCATTCGTCATTCGTCTTTCGTCAAAAAATTTCCGCGGAAGACAACGACTCAAATCAACGAATCAACGAATCAACAAATCAACGAATGATCATCTACAACATCACCATCAACATACACGAATCCGTCCACGACCAATGGATGGACTGGATGCAGCACAAACACATTTCAGACGTACTTGCGACGGGGAAATTCACATCGGCCCGAATGGTAAAAGTCCTGGTCGAGGAAGAAATGGGCGGCACGACGTATTCGGTTCAATTCACTGCCGACAGCCGCGAGCTGCTCGACCGATATTATGCTGAAGACGCGCCTCGATTGCGTGAGGAAAGCGCACAACTCTTCGGGGACAAAATGCTCGCGTTCCGCACCGAGCTCGAACACATTTCAGACCACAGCATCATCTAGGAAATGGATAAGGTAAAAGCTAAAAAACACCTCGGACAGCACTTTCTCAACGACGAGAACATCGCGCGCAAGATTGCCGAAACCCTGAGCGGCGAAGGCTACAGCGACGTGCTCGAGATTGGACCGGGCATGGGCGTTTTGACGAAATACCTGCTTGAAAAAGACTATACGACACACGTAATTGAGATCGATACGGAATCGGTCGAATACTTGAACGCGCATTATCCCAAACTGCACGGGAAGATCATCTCGAAAGATTTTCTAAAATATGATTTGAGCGAAGTTTTCAGGGACAAATCATTTGCAATCATCGGAAATTTCCCGTACAACATCTCGTCCCAAATCGTGTTCCGCGCGCTCGAACTGCGCAAGCAAATCCCAGAATTTTCAGGTATGTTCCAAAAGGAAGTGGCCGAACGGATTTGCGAAAAGAAAGGCACGAAAACCTACGGGATATTGTCGGTCCTCGTCCAGGCGTTTTACGACGCCGAGTATTTGTTTACCGTGAGCGAAAATGTTTTTACGCCTCCGCCAAAAGTAAAATCAGGCGTTCTGCGTTTGAGACGGAAGGAAAATTTCACGCTCGATTGCGATGAGAAACTGTTTTTCCGGGTCGTGAAAACCGCGTTCCAGCAGCGTAGAAAGACACTTCGTAACAGTTTAAAAACGTTCGCGATGTCAGATAAATTGCGCGAAAATCCTATCTTTGACCTGCGTCCGGAGCAACTCGACGTGGCGCAATTCATCTCGGTAACACAAAACATCCAGGCCGATGGAATTTAAGGTAAGCAAGGAACTCATATCGCAGATCGAAACGCTCATCGTGAGCAAAAATGACAGGGAACTTGAAGTCCTGCTCAACGATCTGCACCATGCCGACATTGCTGAAATCCTTGACGAACTCGACATCATCGAGGCGACTTATATCTTTAAGGTTCTCGATTCCGACAAGACGGCCGAAATTCTCCTCGAACTCGACGAAGAAGTCCGCGAGCGCATCCTGCAACAACTTTCAGCCAAAGAAATCGCCGAAGAGCTCGACGAACTCGACACGAACGACGCGGCCGACATCATCGCCGAACTTCCGCAAAGCAAGAAAGAAGAGGTAATCCTCGAGCTTCAGGACATGGAGCACGCCAAGGATATCGTGGAACTCTTGCGTTACGACGAACATTCCGCGGGTGGTTTGATGCACAAGGAACTCGTGAAAGTAAACGAGAACTGGAGCGTTTTGACGTGCGTGAAGGAAATGCGCATCCAGGCTGAAAACGTTTCCCGCGTCCATTCGATTTATGTGGTCGACGACGAGGACCGACTCAAAGGCCGACTGTCGCTTAAGGATTTATTGACGACATCTACAAAGACCGCGATCAGCGACGTTTACATCCGAAAACTGAATATGGTTAAGATTGATACCGAAGACGTCGAGGTCGCGCGTATCATGCAAAAATATGACTTGGAAGCGATTCCCGTGGTGGATGAAATGGGCCGATTGGTTGGACGTATCACGATCGATGACATCGTCGACGTAATCAAGGACGAAGCCGACAAGGATTACCAGTTGGCGGCCGGTATCTCGCAAGACGTCGAGGCCGATGACAGCATCCTCGATTTGACGCGCGCGCGTTTACCGTGGTTGGTTTTGGCGCTTTTGGGCGGATTCATCTCGGTTCGCGTGCTCGGCTTGTTCGAAGGCGCGATGCTCGAACACGGCCATTTGTTTTTCTTCACGCCTTTGATCGCGGCGATGGCGGGAAATGTGGGCGTGCAATCGTCGGCGATCATCGTTCAGGGTTTGGCAAACAATACCATCAGCGGCTCACTTTTTAACCGACTCATCAAAGAAGTTTCACTCGCTTTATTGAACGGTTGCATTCTCGCGATCATCCTTTTTCTGGGCAGCCACTTTTTGCTCAACGTCGAGATGATTATCGGGCTTATCGTGACGATCGCGTTGATTTCGGTGATTATCATCGCATCGCTGATCGGAACTTTTATTCCTATTCTGCTCGACAAATTCGGCATCGATCCCGCCCTCGCGACAGGTCCGTTCATCACGACGAGCAACGACATTTGCGGGATTTTGATTTACTTTTCGATCGCGAAACTGATCCTCGGATTTTAGGCGGCCATCATTCGGCAGGCTTGGGCGCATTTCCTGCACGCTTCGGCGCATGCTTGGCAATGATCGTGGTCGTGCTGCGAACATTCCATGGCGCAGGCGTCGCAGATTTCTGCACAAATGGCGCAGATATCGCCGGATTTTTCACTTTCGAACGCCATCAATTGCGCAGCTCCGTAGCAAATCGCGGCACATTCCATATCGAGTCGGATACATTTTACCATCATGTGGACATGTTCTTCTTTCGTACATGAAACCGCGCAATGGTTGCACGCGACGACACATTCCAAACAGGCTGAGATACATTCTTTATACGTCATGATTTTCGAGTTTAAAACTAAATTACCAAACTTCACCCTTAAAAGTTTTATGAAATCTGCGCGGCTTCATGTATAATTTAAAGCGACGTTACAACTTACCGTTTATCGTGATTGATAAAAGCGATCATCCTGTTATCGACTGACAGCATTTCGTTCATTTTGTTGACGCCTTTCGCGTTCAGATGGTTCGAGTTGTAGAAATTGCCGATGTCGCGACTGATTTTTGAGATATTGAGGTCAATCATTGGAATCGATAATCGGCGGCACATGATTCCCGTGTCTTTAAATTGCGCCGCTGCCGATAGGTTTTGATACACGGGAGTCTGGATGCACAATAATTGAATTCCGTTTGTGTTGCAAATTTGTTTGATTTCGCGAAGGCCTGACATTATCGAGTCAACTTGAGATGCATTGAAAAGATACTTGGACATTACATTGGAAACGGGCCGCGAAACCGTATCCCAAACAGCCTCCGATCTTGCGAAACCATAATTTTTGTACGATTGGTTTTCAGTCGCAAGGATAGCATTATAAAAAATCTTGTTGTGGATAAAAGCGAATGACGGGCAGTACGTTTCGCCGATATTGTACTTAAAGTATTCCACGTAGTCCGCATTAGCATCGGACGGGAAAAAAGCGTAGCGCGAATACTCGTCCTTAAGGGCGTTATTCTGCTTTTTGTTAAGCGGGTCGTATTCGCAAAAAGCATCAAAATTAAGGATAACGTATCGTGGCGGCCTGTTCGTTGCGAGATATCGCTCAAGGCGTAATTTGATAAGGTGCAATTCTGAATGCCCGTCGATGCCGATGTTTACGGCCGAGACTCCGAAACGGTTCTTGAAGAATGTCGGATCGAAATGCGCCCAGCAACGCGAGCTTCCTAAAAAGACAAGATCAGCGTTCACGTTATCGGTGAGGTCGAGGTTGTCATTCCCAAAAAGACTTTTCCCCGCAATTCTCGACATAATTGCAAATTGGAGGGCAATCGCCGCAATTATTACGATTCCCGAAAAAAGCGATATTTTGAACAGGAACTTGTACATAGGCGAATTTATGAAATAAGTCGAAACATTATAAATTATTCTTAAATCACGCGCGTCTTTTCAAATCAAATGTACATTTGCCACAAGTCCAAAAAATTATGAAACGGCTTTTTCTCTTACTGGTCCTGTTTGCGGCGAATTGTTTTGCGCAGTTTGACACTGGAAATAAGTCGTTGAACGTTTCCCCGATCGAAAGTCCGCTCACGATGCCTCCGCCGGTTGTGACACCTCCAAAAAAAGACCCGTTTTATGTGCCGCCTTCGATTAAGGGAGAACCGTCAGGCAACAGCGCAGGTTTGGATTTGGAGACTAAGATCGATTTTTCGGCCAAGAAACCACAGTACGACAATCCGGGCGCCGAGGTCGAGAAAAAACTCAACAAAGTCGGAGAAGGCGACATGTATAAAGTATTGCGCCGCAATCAAAATCTGGGCGATTTCAAGACAAAATCCGCTTTGGTCACGGTCCAATATCGCGACCACGGCGCCGTCGATGGCGACCAAATCCGTATTTGGCTAAATGATAAAGTCGTGCGTCAGATCGTGTACTTGACCGACATTTACAACGGCATCGACATTCCATTACAGCCGGGCTTCAACAAGATCGAATTCGAGGCGTTGAACCAAGGAACATCAGGACCGAATACGGCGGAATTCAGGGTTTTCGGTGACGACGGCAAAACCATTTCAGCGAACCGTTGGGATCTCGCGACGGGTTTCCGGGCGACGATGATCATCGTGAAGGAATAGTCGTTGAGTTTTTCTACTTTTGGGAAAACGAATCGCCGTGCCCGCAAAAATCCTCCACCTAGACAGCAACCATCCGTTATTACTTGAGCAATTGGCAATCGCCGGTTTCGAGAATTTTGAGGATTACAAATCATCGAAAGAGGAAATCGAGGCCAAGATCGCCGATTATCATGGAATCGTGATCCGAAGCCGTTTTAAAATTGACAAAACGTTTCTCGACAAAGCCGTAAACCTGCGTTTCATCGCGCGCGTCGGAGCCGGATTGGAAAGCATCGACACCGAATACGCCGAATCCAAAAACATCGCGTTGATTGCAGCGCCCGAAGGCAATCGAAACGCCGTCGGGGAACATTCGCTCGCGATGCTTTTATCGCTTTTCAACAAACTCAATTTAGCTGACGCCGAAGTGAAAGCCGGCCATTGGAACCGTGAGAAAAACCGCGGACATGAACTCGATGGCAAAACCGTCGGCATCATCGGATATGGAAATATGGGGAAATCGTTCGCGAAGAAATTGCGCGGTTTCGACGTAAACGTTTTGTGTTGCGACATCTTGAAAAACGTCGGAGATGCAAATGCCAAACAAGTTTCGCTTGAGAAGTTGCAGCAAAAGTCCGACGTGCTGAGCCTGCATATTCCATGGACGCCGCAAACCGATAAAATGGTGAACGCCGAATTCATCGGCGCGTTTCAAAAACCATTCTGGCTGATCAACACATCCCGCGGGAAAAACGTCGTAACCGATGATCTGGTTTCGGCATTGAAGTCGGGAAAAATACTTGGAGCAGGACTCGATGTCTTGGAGTATGAAAAATCGTCGTTCGAAACGCTGTTTTCAGGCGAGATTCCCGCGGCTTTCCGATATTTGTTAGAATCAAACAACGTTATATTATCGCCGCACATCGCGGGTTGGACCGTCGAAAGCAAGCAGCGTTTGGCGCAGGTTATCGTCGATAAGATCAAAATGCTTTATTTCGGAACACCTAAATCGGCGGAACCTGAAGCCCGCGTCACGGGAATAGGTGGCGTTTTCTTCAAGACAAAAAATCCCGACGAACTCAAGGATTGGTACAAAAAACACCTCGGCCTGAACACCGATCAATACGGTTGCACGTTCTGGTGGAAAGACCGATACGGCAACGATTGTTCGACGCAATGGTCGCCATTCGCTGAAGACACGACGTACTACGAACCATCGGAAAAACAATTCATGCAAAATTTTAGGGTTTCAAATCTCGATCTGCTCTTGGAGAAATTAGCGGCCGATGGCGTAACGATGGTAGGCGAGCCCGAAGCCCATGAATACGGCAAATTCGGTTGGATACTCGACCCTGAAGGCAACAAAATTGAACTTTGGGAGCCCAACGACCGCGCGTTTCTGTGATTTTTATTTATATTTAGCCGCTAAACAAACGAGAACGGGCGTTACCTGTTTTTATTTTTAACCACACCAATAATCAAACAAAATTACAATGGAAGCACAAAAAGTGGACATGTTCCTCATGATGAACAGCAAATTTTTCGAAGCACATCAAATTCCTCAGATCCGTGAGCGTTTGACCGCTTTGGACGAATCAAAAGCCGTTATGGTCCAAACTATCGGGTTCAAGGATCCGACGACAAGCTTGATCATCTCATTGCTTGCGGGCGGACTCGGAATCGATCGTTTCTACATCGGGGACACAGGTCTTGGCATCGCGAAATTGCTTACATGCGGCGGATTGGGAATCTGGTCGATCGTTGACTGGTTCCTTATCATGGGCGCAACCCGCGAGAAAAACATGGAAGCCCTTAACCAGGTAATCTAAACATGAAGAAAGACAGGTTGTATTCCGTTTTGGGATGGGCTTGTCTGGCTGGGTATCTCTATTTGTTCGTTTATCTGTTTGTGATTCCTGCCGATCTTGGAATCGGAGTCTGCATATTTAAACATATAACAGGGATACCTTGTCCTTCTTGCGGTTCGACAAGAGCCGTAAAAGCATTGCTTCATGGCGACATCATTGGCTCACTTGGCCTTAATCCCATCGGGTTGTTGTTGTCACTGCTGATGCTGATCATTCCCGTTTGGCTTATCGCCGACATTTCACAAAACAAACAAAGCCTTTACCTTTTTTACCGACGATTTGAACACGTTGTACGGAAGCCCGGAATCGCGGCATTCCTCATCGTTCTCGTCGTGGCGAATTGGGTTTGGGGAATCTGCAAAGGATTATGATTCAAGAATTCGCCTACAAACCATACGAACACGAAGCTGAGAAAGCCTCGAACAGTTACCTGATGTCACTCGTGGCCATCGTGGCCGGATTGCCGTTGCCAATCGTAAATCTTCTCGCGACATTCCTATACTTCATCGCGACGCGCAAATCGACATATTTTGTACGTTGGCACACCACGCAGGCATTGCTATCGCAGCTGGTTTTGATGCCCGTGAACAGCGTTTCGTTTTGGTGGACGATCTCGATCATTTTTAGGGGAGAAGAAGTTTCGAACCACTATTTTGCGTGGTTGTTCAGCGCGATCATTTTTAATATCGTCGAATTCGGTTCCACGATTTATTCGGCGGTGCAAACCCGAAAAGGAAAACACGTCGAACTCTGGTTCATCGGCGGAATCACTAACATGATAGTCAGGAAATAATGATACAAAAAACCGTACTTCAGGGATTGGCGTTTGCCGCATCGTTTGTTGCACTCTGGTTCGCGTTGTCGAAACTCGACTTCGTAAAATATTTCCACATCGAACAGAATCGCGGGGAAACCGAACAGAAGATCGGCGACCTGATTTGGGAATCGATAGAGAAAACTGAAACCGTCATCAAGAACGATTCGGTCACCGAGCCGCTTGAGAAACTCTTCAAGCACATTGCCAAAGAAAACGACATCGACAAGGACGATATCCACATACATATCATTGAAAACAGTGAGATCAACGCTTTTGCACTTCCTGCTGGCCATTTGGTCGTCTACACGGGATTGCTTGAAAAATGCGACTCGGAATCAGAACTCGCAGGCGTTTTAGGACACGAAATCGCCCACATCGAAAAAGATCACGTGATGAAAAAGCTCGTCAAGGAATTCGGGCTCGCGATGCTCGTGTCGATGACGACCGGCGGAAAAGGCGGAAACATGACACGTGAAATGCTGCACAAACTTTCGTCGACGGCCTACGACAGATCGCTTGAATCAGAAGCCGATCGCGAGTCGGTCGAATACCTCGAGAAAGCCAACCTCGACCCTGAGAAATTCGGCGAATTCCTGTTCGATATGTCGCGCAAGGACGCGATGCCATCGGCCGTGTATTGGGTAAGCACGCATCCGGAATCAGAGGAACGCGCGCTTGAAATCATTGAAGATATCAAAGGAAAGAAATTCAAGGTTGTGAAAGTGCTCACCGATAAAGAATGGAAAAACCTGACGGCGCGATAATCAACCACAACCGTGAAATACGTAACCGACAACAACAAGCCAATCATTGGAATCGTGCTGATAATCTTGTTGCTCGTGATCAGGATCAATATCGACGATAAGCGGGAACGCGAAATACAGGAAAACATCAAGACGCACAGATTCGAAACCGTTGCCAAAGTCACGAGTTATTCCATGGACGATTCCGGCCCGCACTATGGTTTCAAATATTTTTACGAAGACAAGGAATACAACAATGCAAACCCGAGTTATGACGGCGTCGGGGAATTGTCGAAAGGGAAATATTACCGATTGGAACTGTCTGCCCAAAACCCGCATTTCTCCAATATTCTTTTAGGACAAGAAGTTACGGATACGATCCTTATCAAAAAAGCCGGATTGATGAAAAATTACGTCGAAGGTTTGTTTAACTGATCTTAGATTTTGCCTTTTTCCAACTTGCGTTCGAGTTCCGCCTGGAATTCTTCCATCACAGGTTTTACCGTGCTGTCAGGCAGATCGGCGATTCGGATGTACATCAAACCGTCGACCGAATTGTTGAACAACGGATCCACGTTGAACGCGATAACCTTCGCATTCTGCTTGATGTATTTCTTGATAAGTACGGGCAAACGCAAATTCCCAGGTTCGACCTCGTCGATGATCTTATCGAATTTGTTGAGGTCGGCTTCGGCTTCATTGAACACGAAATCCTTGTCGGCATCCTTTAGTTTTACCTTGAATTCCTTTTTCGGAGAAACCAGCGACGCGACATACGGATCGTAATAATGCGACTTCATGAACTCGATCATGAGCGATTTCGAGAAGTTTGAGAATTGGTTCGAGATGCTCACGCCGCCGATGAGATATTTGTGGTCGGGAAAACGCAACGTCAGGTGCACGATGCCTTTCCAAAGCAGGAACAACGGCATCGGTTTTTGTTGGTATTCGCGGATGATGAACGCGCGGCCCATCTCGATCGACTGGTTCATCATGCCGAAAAGCTCGGGTTCGAAACGGAAAAGTTCGTGCAGATAGAAACCATCGATGCCGTATTTCGGGAAAATTTCCATGCCCATTCCCATTCGGTACGCGCCTGCGATGCACTTCGCCTCGTCGTCCCAAAGGAACATGTGATGGTAATATTTGTCGTATTTGTCAAGATCGATCGACTCGTTCGTGCCTTCGCCGACCTCGCGGAATGTAATCTCGCGCAAACGCCCGATCTCGTGCAGGATGTTCGGGATTTTTTCGGCCTCGGTAAAGAAAACCTCGTAATTCTTACTGCGCGTCAAACAAGCGTCGTCGGTCGCACGCAACGCATCAACTTCTTCGATGATCTTGTCTATGTTGGCCGGACGCACGATTTGCTTGGGCGGTTTTTGCAGTTTGAGGTTCGGGGAATTCAGGAAAGAATCCTCGGTCTCGAAAGCATTGGCAAGCATGTAGGTCTTTGTGCGCAGGAATGTCGAATATTCGTCGATCGTCGCGTATTCGTTTTGTTCGCTCACGGGAATCGGTTTCCCGATGCGGACTTTTATCACGCGATTCTTCTGGGTAAGCAGTTCACTCGGCAATTTCGCAGTGCGTAACGTATCGCTGATCTTCGACAGGATGTAAAAGAACCAACTGTTTTTCGCGTGGAAGTAAATCGGGATGACCGGAACCTGCGCCTTTCGGATAACTTTGATCGCGCCTTCTTCCCACGGTTTGTCGACCATGAGTTTCCCGTCCTTATATGTGGAAACTTCGCCTGCCGGGAACATTCCCAACGGCTTTCCGTCGCTCAAATGCCTGAAGGTTTCTTTGAGCCCGATGACACTCGACGCCTGTTCCTTGTGGGTTTCAAAAGGATTCACGGGCATGATGTACGGCTTTAGCGGCTCGATTCTATGCAATAGGAAATTGGCGATGATCTTGAAATCGGGTTCACGCTCGAGCATGAGTTTCAAAAGCAGCACGCCGTCGATTCCGCCAAGCGGATGGTTTGAAATCGTGATATACGCGCCATCTTTGGGCAAGCGCTTCAGATCTTCCTCAGGGATTTCGAACCTGATCTGCAACTCATCAATCATTGAATTGAGGAATTCCAAAGCCGGTTCGTCCATGTGACGTTCGTAGATCTTTTTTAGGGCCGAAATACGCAGCACTTTCATCAGCACCCAGCCGGCAAAAGTCCCGAAAACTCCGTATTTGTCAGCATTGATCGCGCGGGCGATTTCTTTAGCGGTGACGAGCCCCATTTTGGTTTGGTTTATCGGGCAAAGATAGGAAAATTACGATAGGTTAAGGCAGGGTTAATATTGCATTTGTCGTAAAAATACGGTAGGTTTTGCGATAACTGTTGAGATAAATCTAGATATGAGTTATGAGATTTGAGTATTGGGTTTTTCGGATCGATAAGAAGAAAGTCAATAGCATTTTCAGAGATCTGTGGAAATCCCAACGATATGATTCGCGGTCGCGATTCTTGCCTGACGTTGGTTTTTCGTTTTGAAAAAGAGCAATACGTATGCGACATTCCCCGACAAATCCTAACTTTGGAATCCGCAAACGTCTAACTACCGCCAATCACTCAATACTCAAATCTCACAACTCACTACTATCAATGAAAATCATCTCCTACAACGTCAACGGCATCCGCGCCGCCATCAACAAAGGTTTCATCGATTGGTTGCAACAGGCAAACCCTGACGTGATTTGTCTTCAGGAAATAAAGGCGACCCAGGATCAGGTTCCGACGCAATTGATCAGCGACGCGGGTTACCCGTACCAATATTATTTCTCGGCCCAGAAAAAAGGATATTCGGGTGTTGCGATCCTGTCGAAAATCAAGCCGAACCACGTCGCGTACGGCACGGGAATTCCCACGATGGACTTTGAAGGCCGAAACCTGCGCGCCGATTTCGACGGCCTTTCCGTGATGAGTTTATACCTGCCGTCGGGCACAAACATCGCGCGACTCGACCACAAGTTCCAATATATGGACGATTTCCACGATTACATTTCAGAATTGCGCAGGGAAATTCCGAACCTGATCATCGGTGGCGATTACAACATTTGCCACAACGCGATCGATATCCACGACCCGATCCGAAACCAGAACGTGTCGGGCTTTTTGCCGCGCGAACGCCAATGGTTGGGCATGTTCATGGAATCCGGTTTCATCGATTCGTTCCGGCATTTCAATCAGGATCCGCACAATTACACGTGGTGGACATATCGCGCAAACGCCCGCGCCAATAACAAGGGCTGGCGTCTCGATTACCTGTTGGTCACGCGCGAGATCGAACACCGGCTACAGCGCGCCGTGATCCTGAAGGACGCGCATCATTCGGACCATTGCCCTGTTATGGTCGAACTCGAATGACTCTGAAACTTCGACATTCGTTATTCGTTGATCATCTGTTCCAAGTTCAAAAACCACCATCGGACTTCGAACAATAAATAAGTGATTTGTTGAAATCGAGTGAATAACTTTTTAAAATCATCGACAGCCCGCGGATTCGACGGGTTATTTTTGTAGCGAGGAGCATTTTCCGGCTTTCCGTTGCAATCTTTTTTGCAAAATGTCGGATTTGCACACTTTGCAACGAGCTTCCTTTGGTCGCCGTCGCAAAATGGCAAATCCAGGCATTTTTCTAAAAAAGGATTTTCACTGCAATCCGGGCTGGACAATCGTCATTCATAAACGTTTCGTTATCCGGAATGCATGTATCAAATAAACAATAAACGATTCAACAATCAAACAATGAAAAGAATCACCCTGATCCTGATCGTCGCCGCAATGGCAAGCTCGTGCGTTTCCAAAAAACTCTACACCGAGCTTGAAGACCGTTACGCCAAACTAAAAAAGGAAAACCGCGCGCTCGCCGACAAGAACGACGAGGCCACGAAAGAAAAGAACCAACTCGATCTCGACTACAAAGCGGTCCAGGACGAACTGGCGAAGACCAAATCAGAACGCGACAAGCTGCAAAACGATTACACGGCGGCTTCGAACAACTTAAAAAACCTTCAGGCTTCCTATTCGGCTCTCGAGAAAAACAGCAGCGACGAGTTGCAGACCAACATGAACAAGAACCGCGAATTGCTTGCGAAACTCGAGTCGAAAGAGAAAGCTTTGGCCGCCGAGCAAGCGCGCCTCGACAAACTGAAAGCCGACCTTGCATCGAGCTCAAGTCGTCTCGCCGAACTTGAAAACATCATGGCCTCAAAAGACGCCGCGATGAAGAAACTAAAGGAAACACTTTCAAAAGCACTCAACAGCTTTGAAGGAAAAGGCCTGACGGTCGAACAAAAGAACGGAAAGGTCTACGTTTCAATGGAAAACAAATTGTTGTTTAGTTCAGGAAGTTGGGCCGTTGGGACTGAGGGTCGCCGCGCGGTCGTCGAAGTCGGGAAAGTATTGGGCGACAACCCTGATATCACCGTGCTTATCGAAGGTCACACTGACGACGTTCCTTACGCAGGTTCAGGCCCGATCGCCGACAACTGGGATCTTTCCACGAAACGCGCCACGGCAATCGTTACGATCCTGAGTGAAAACAAAAAAATCAACAAAGAAAATCTTACAGCGGCCGGACGCAGCCAATATTCGCCCGTAGCCGGAAATGATTCTCCTGACGGGAAAGCGAAAAACCGTCGCATCGAAATCATCCTGACGCCAAAACTCGACGAGATTTCAAAAATGCTCAACGAGATTTAACAAAAGTTATCTAAACGAAAAAGGTTCCCCGAAAGAGGAACCTTTTTTATTTGTATCGAGTCGTTTATTCGACTGCGAGTTTCGTGTTGTAGCTGTTTCCGAGCGCGTCCTCAAGTCGCACCATGTAAACGCCTCGAGCCAAATCACCCGTTACGAAATGACCGCCGATCGTGTTCTCGATTCTTCTATCGATGATGATTTTTCCGGTGCTTTCGTAAACCCGGAACTGAGCAGGATAAGGCAAATTCGGCGCTTCGAGGTAGACTTCGCCATCGGTAGGGTTCGGATACAGTTTCATGCCGTGGCGCGCAAAATCGTCGGCGCCCATCGACGAATCGACTATTTTATAGATCGTATTTCCTCCGTTTACATAAAGTTGTCCGTTCACGTCTTCACCGAATGTCGAGATGTTGCCGAAATTCGGATCGGGAAGCCAAGCCAGATCGCCGCCGCTATTGACTGTTCCGATTTCGCCCGTGCAATAATCGGCGAAGAAATAGGTGCCTTGAAGATTCGGGTATGCAGTGCCGCGATACACGTAACCGCCGGTGATCGAACAACGATCGTTCGTATGGCTGTATTGGGTGAGCGGCATCGTCATCGTCCCGATAGGTGCGCAACCTGCCGTATTGTATTCGGCTGTTCCTTCATAACAACGCCATCCGAGGTTCAATCCCGGCGTAACCGGTGACGAAATCCTGTTGATTTCTTCGATTACGCCTTGGCCTACATCGGCAATCCACAAATCGCCGTTGCTTTTGTCAAACGACCATTTCCATGGATTTCTCAATCCGACCAGGAAAATCTCGTCGTTTCCGGCAACTCCGACATACGGGTTTGTCGACGGAATTCCATATGGTGAAGCCGAATCGACGTCGATACGCAGCATTTTCCCGAGATTCTGGCTGGTATTCTGGGCATTGTTGGGCTGATCGCCGCCTCCGCCTCCGTCGCCCGTTCCTATATATAAGTAGCCGTCAGGCCCAAACGCAAGCGAGCCGCCGTTGTGGTTGCTTTGTCCGGGATGCGGGATTACAAGGATAGGCGTTCCGCTGGTGGCGTCGGCGACATCTGGATTTCCACTTACAGTGTAGCGCGAAATGACTAAAGCGCCGTCGCCGGCACGCGTGTAATACACATAAAAATATCCGTTCGAATTGTAGTTGGGATGGAATGCAAGTCCAAGAAGTCCGCGCTCGCCTCCGGTTGAAACAGTCGTGTTGGTAAGCGTTAGAAAATTCGTAGTGTTTATTACGCCTGCTGCATTCACGACACGTATCGCGCCACTAAGTTGAACGACGAACAGTCTTGAATCTCCCGCATGTGCAATCGCAACCGGATTGGAAAATCCTGAAGCGAAGGAATTAAATGCAACCGTCTGAGCTGTGGCACCCGTAAAGGCAAAAGCCATTAAAAATAAAATTGATTTCATGTGCGTAGTTTTTAGGTTAAGTAATAAAGGTAGGGTTAAAACGCCCGAATTTTTAATATGGCCAACATCAATTGTTGCATAATTTGCTGTAAAAGAGCCTGATATTCGCTTTTTACAGAATTGAATATCGACGAAAGACACAAAATACCCGACGAAATGCATAAAATTATTGTAGTATTTTACTGTAATTTTAAATTATTACAAAAAATCTTATTAAAATTATAACACGGTGTAAAATACTGGAAATCAGTTGTTTGTACAATTTTATTTGTTACTATTACGTTGTAGTCTGTTTGTAGGAAAAAATATATATCAGTATTTATTTTGTGCATTTCATCGATGTTTTTATACATTTGGTCGATGATTTAACGATTTGGGACGTTTCATCAATTAAAACCAAACAAAGACATTTTGCGTAAGGTTAATTCCTTACAAACTGATTCAACCTTTGATTATGAAAACAAACTACTCTTCGGCTTTAGAGAATGCCAAAAAAGCAGTAAGCCGTTTGACCAAAAGTATGATTGTGTTGTTGCTCCTCGCGACTTCGGCAAATGTATTTTCACAATGTCCGACACCTCCCGGCGATCCGTCGGTTTACGGTAACAATTCCTGGATCGGCTACGTCTACTCAGGGCTTGATACCAACAATCCGCCACAAAATGCGTTCACCACTACAGTTTATCGCGGTTATGTGACGCAAGCGGAACAATTCAACTGGGATTTGGCCAATGCCGCACCGACAGCTTCTACTGTTTGCGGTTCTTACGCCGATTCGTTTTCGATCCGTTACCGCATGCAAAAAAACTTCTCGCCCGGATATTACTACATCACGCTTGGCGGAGATGACGGCGTGCGTTTAAGCGTCGACGGCGGTGCAACCTGGGCCATTTCAGATTGGAACTACCATTCCTATCAAACCGTTTCAGGAACGATTTACCTCGATGGCACGAAAGACCTTGTTTTGGAATCATACGATCAAGGCGGACAATATCACGTAAGTTTTTCGTACAGCGCCTGTCTTGGTTTCTCGACAGCGCCGACTTCCATTTCAGGTACGAATGCGATCTGCGCCGGAACATCGACAACACTCACCGCTCAAGGCGGAACTATGGGCGGAAGCTCAACCTACCAATGGGGAACAGGAAATACCGTCGGAAACAACGTGATTGCGGGCCAGACCGGAGCATCGATCACGGTCAGCCCGACTACGACTACGACATATTGGGTGCGCCGACAAGATCCGGCACCATGTAACATAAATACGCCTGGCGTAACCCAGGAAGTAACCGTGACGCCGGTTTCGACGGCTCCGACAGGAATCTCGGGAACAACCACGCTTTGTGCCGGTTCATCAACGACTTTGACCGCAACAGGTGGAACTTTGGGCTCGGGCTCAACGTACGAATGGGGAACAGGAACAGTAGGCTCGAACGTAATCGCAGGCCAGACGGCTGTTTCAATTACGGTAACACCATTGACGACCACGACCTATTGGGTGCGTCGCGTGAATCCGGGAACATGCGGAACGACGAACGCAGTCACGACTACCGTAAACGTAACGGCGGTTGCGGGTGACCAGGTTTCTTACGGAAACGGCGCCTGGATCGGTTATGTGTATACGTCGATCGATTCGGCAAACCCGCCGGTCAACGCATTCGGTACGACTTATAGAGGAACTGTCGGCCAACCCGAACAATTCGACTACAACTTGGGCACGACGGCAATGAGCAGCGCGACCATGTGCGGAACATACGACACGAACTACGCCATCCGTTTCAAAATGAACAAGACTTGGACGGCAGGTTATTACACATTTACTGTCGGAGGCGACGACGGTTACCGTTTCAGTATGGACGGCGGCGCGACCTGGACGCTTTCAAACTGGTCCGACCATGGTTACGCGACGTCGACTTCGGCTCAAATCTACATGAGCGGAAGCAAGGATTTCGTCATCGAATACTACGAACGCGGAGGCGATTCAAGAGTATCGTTCAGCTATGTGGCGTGTACCGACGTTTCTACGGCTCCGACATCGATCTCAGGAACGACATCGATCTGTAACGGAACATCTACGACGCTTACCGCAACCGGAGGATACGCCGGCGCTTATGCAACGTATCAATGGGGAACGGGAACGACCGTCGGAAACAATACGATCAACGGCCAAACCGGTGTTTCAATCACGGTTTCGCCAACAGGAAATACGACATATTGGGTTCGCCGAACTGACGGAACACCATGTAATCTTACAACGACAGGCGTAACACAATTGGTTACGGTGACGCAACCTTCAACCGCTCCGACAGGAATTTCAGGAACGACCACGACGTGCGGCGCGAGCACTACGCTTACGGCGACGGGTGGAACATTGGTTACCGGAAGCGTTTACGAATGGGGAACGGGAACTGTCGGACAAAACATAATTGCAGGACAGACAGGCGTTTCAATCACCGTTACACCGGCAACAACGACGACATATTGGGTCAGAAGAACCGGTCCGGCTCCGTGTAATACGGCCACGAACGCTTTTTCAGTTACCGTTACGGTTAGTCCGGCATCGACGGCTCCGACTTCAATTACCGGAAACAATTCCTTGTGTTCT
The DNA here is from genome assembly GCF_004211145.1 of Flavobacterium sp. GTDB lineage: Bacteria > Bacteroidota > Bacteroidia > Flavobacteriales > Flavobacteriaceae > Flavobacterium. The sequence continues at coordinate 135,725 of NZ_SEBS01000002.1, forward strand.
GTCGGGACGACCGGCTTGACGCTGACCGCAAATGGAGGAACGGCCGCTTCAGGTTCGACGTATCAATGGGGAACAGGTTCTGTCGTGGGTACGAATCCGATCGGCGGGCAAACCAACCAAACGATTTACATCCAACCGACAGCAACCACAACATATTGGGTGCGTCGCTACGATTCATCTTGTAACACCTACACGACAGGCGTAACCGTTGTCGTGTATCGAGGTTCGACCGGCCCGTACAGCATTTCAGGAAACGGAACCGTGTGCGCCAACCAGGCCACGACATTGTACGCTCAAAACGGAACACTGGCGACAGGATCTTCGTATCAATGGGGAACGGGAAATATCGGTGGAGCGAACGTAATTGCGGGCGCGACAGGTGCAAGCATTTCAGTAACGCCGACTGCACAAACCACATATTGGGTACGCATCGTCGACACGGGATCATGTCCCGGAACTGACGCGGTATTCTATACATTGAACACATACACTCCGGCAACTCCGGTAACTTCGATAACAGGTCCAACGGCACTTTGTTCTGGCGCCGGCGGAGGAAACCTCACAGCCAACGGAGCGACTTTGGGTTCAAACGCCGCCTATCAATGGGGAACAGGAACAGTAGGACAAAATGTATTCGCGAACTACAATCCTGTTTACATCAACCCGACGACGACCACGACATATTGGGTTCGTACATACGACGCGACTTGTAACGTTTACACGACGGCTCAAACTTTTACGGTAACCGTAAATACGCCATCTACGCAACCTACTGGAATCAATGGAACGACAACCATCTGTAACGGCGGAAGCACAACACTTACGGCAACCGGCGGAACTGTCGGAACCGGCGCAACATACGCTTGGGGAACCGGATACACGGTTGGGCAGAACGTAATTTCGGGTCAAACCGGAGTTTCGATCACGGTAAGCCCGACAGCGCAAACCGTATATTGGGTGCAACGCATCGACCCGGCGCCATGCAACACGCAAACGCAAGGACCGACAGTAACGGTGAACGTGACGGCAGCTTCAACGGCACCGACTTCGATCACGGGCGCTCCATCGGCATCGGTTTGCTACGGAACAAGTTATACGCTTACCGCGACTGGCGGAACTGCAGCGTCAGGATCAAATTATCAATGGGGAACGGGAGCTACTGTCGGTTCGAATGTAATCGCAGGACAGACGGGCGCTTCGATAACGGTCAACCCGAGCGTGACTACGATTTATTGGGTACGTCGTTATGACGGAGCTCCGTGTTCAGCTTACACATCGGCTGCGACTACTACAGTTACGATCACGACACCTCCGGGAACTCCGACAGCATTCGGCGTAAACCAATGGAATGCTTACGGATACGCAACTGCCGACATCACATTGGCGACAGCTGTTTACGCAGGTTACTACGTGCAAACGACGCTCGACTTCAGCACGCAAACGGGGACGAACAGCTGGAACAACCAAAATTCTCCATCGAGTTCAGCAGGATGGAACGGTTGTCCGGTTCCGAACGACAACTTTACGCTTGTCTACAAACGAATGGGCTTCCCATGCGGAACATATACATTGTCATTGCCGAACTGGGACGACCAAGCGCAGGTTTATATAAACGGCACGTTGGTGTGGTCATGTAATTCATACAGCGGTGGCGGAGCTTGCAGCGGAACTATTCCGGGAAGCTTCAACCTGACATCGACATCATACATCGAAGTACGTCTTAGAGAACAAGGCGGAGGCGCAAACATCGCGTTGAGTTTCGTGAAGACCGACGTAGCGTCATCAGCACCGACAACAATCGCAGGAGCAAACGCTTCTTGCGACGGAGCGGCGGTTACGTTGACGGCGAGCGGCGGAACAACGGGAACAAACGGAGCTTTCCAATGGGGAACGGGAACCGTCGGATCAAATATCATTGCAGGTGCTACATCAGCGTCGATAACTGTTAACCCAGCAGCAACCACTACATATTGGGTACGTCGCATCGACAGCGTCTGCGGATTCACGACAACTGCAGTTACACAAACCATCACGGTTTCAGGCGGATCTGTTTCGGGATCGCTCTCGGCAACGGCAACGACGATTTGTCGCGGTTCGAATGCGGGCACGATTACGTTGTCGGGCCAAACAGGAAACGTCATCAAATGGCAATATGCGCCCGACAGTTCGTTCACGACTGGCGTAGTCGACATCGCCTTTACAGGAACAACGTTGACATCGGCTCAGATCGGACAACTTACTGCGACGCGTTACTTCCGTGCGGTCGTGCAGAACGGTCTCTGTAACATCGCATACACACAACCGGTCGCCATCACGATCCTGGCAGCGGTAACTTATAACGGAACTTGGAGCGGAACGCCAACGGCATTGACTCCGGTTGTTATTTCAGCGAACTTGAACATCACATCGAATCTGAATGTTTGTGCTTGCCAGGTAACAAGCGGCGCCACGGTTTCGGTGCAGAACAATGCAACGCTTATCGTACAACGCGAAATCATCGTCGAGGAATCGTCGAACATGACAGTCGAAAGCAGCGCGAGCATCGTTCAGGTTGAGGACGACGCGGTCAACATGGGCGCGTTTACAGTAAAGCGCAATTCGGCCCCGATGAAAGGTTTCGATTTCACATATTGGTCGTCTCCGGTACAAGGAATAACGCTTTACCAAATGTCACCTGAGACGCGTTTCGATAAATATTTCAGTTTCAATCCCGTGGCGAACCAATGGATCACGCATCTCAACGGAAACGCCGTAATGGAACCGGCTCGTGGTTACACGGTTCGCGCTCCTGCAGGCTGGAGTACCACGAATGCTACTCAAGGCGTTTATAACGCAGTGTTTACGGGAATTGCGAATACGGGAGTTGTTCCCGTGACGATCGCCAAAGGAACCGGAACGTACAATTTGATTGGAAATCCGTATCCGTCGGCCATCGATATCGATAAATTTATTACCGACCCTGCGAACGCGGCACTCGTGAACGGAACGATCTACCTCTGGGCGCACAACACGGCGGTAAGTTCATTGACTCCGGGCAACGCCCAATACAATTATGCAGCCGACGATTATGCAAAATACAATCTCACAGGCGGTGTAAAAACAGCGTCGTCAGCGATTACGGGTGGTGTCGAACCAACAGGTAAAGTGGCTTCAGGACAAGGATTCTTCATACAGGCGAAAAGCACGCTTGCGAACGGAACCTATTCAGCTACCTTCAGGAATGCGATGCGCGTGGCCAATCAAAACAGTCAGTTTTTCAGGAATTCGGCCGAGACGCAAACTGCCGATACTCCAACTGAAGGCCTTGAAAAACACCGCGCCTGGATAAACATCACCAACACAACAGGGGCGTATGACGAAATGCTGCTCGGTTACATAGAAAACGCCACGAACGAAATGGACGGTCTTTACGACGGCCCGATCTTCAACGGTGGAAACTACGTGAGTTTGTATTCGATCCTCGGAACAGATAAACTGGCAATCCAGGGAAGAGCTTTGCCTTTCGATGTGAACGATGTGATACCGTTGGGATACAAGACGTCGATCGCGGGAACATTGACGATCGCGCTTGAGCACTTCGACGGATTGTTCGGAAGCCAAATCGTATATCTGCTCGACAAATCTGACATGAGTTACCACAATTTGAGCGAGGCAGCGTATTCGTTCACATCGGCAACCGGAATTTTCGACACGAGATTCGAATTGCACTTCCAGGCCGGACAACTCGGAACAGGCGATCACACGCCAAATGAAAACAGCGTATACATCATCAAGCAAGACAAACATGTTGAGGTGAGCAGCGGAAACTACAACATGTCATCGGTCGAGATATTTGACCTGACAGGTAAAAAAGTGTACGAAAAAGGCGCGATCAATTCGACCTTGTTCAGCACACGCGATCTGAACATCGCAGCCCAAGTGCTCATCGTGAAGGTGACGCTTGAAAGCGACGTGACCGTGACCAAGAAAATCGTCATGTACTAAGATTGCGTCAACCAAAAAGCGAATTATGAAAAAAATACTTTTGTTATGCATTGCCGGCTCCGCGCTGTTATCGTGCGGAGGCGTCAAGCACAAAGAAAACATCCTCGACAGCAATGACTGGGGCGTGAACGATAATTCGCTCAAAATGGACGGTTACTATTATCAGGAACTCGACGGAAAAATTTTCAGGAACGAATACACGGGATTCTCGCAAGACGAGACCAAAGACAGGCAACACGCCATCAAGCCGTTCCTGTTGTACGCCGACGGGTCGGTGCTCACAACCGGAGCATTGATCGGAACACGCGAAAAAGGCTCGTTCGACCATCATAAGGAATGTGGTTTGACCGACGGAAATACCATCAGGAATGCCAAAAAGTTTTTCGAATGTGACCTAAGTCATTACGAGGATGCGGCACCGATTTGGGATCGCGGCATCTACAAAGCCGGCAGCGGAACCATCACGATACAGTATTACGTGAACCTTGATGAGAAACATTTCCTCGTCGAGAAAAAAGGCGAAATCATAAACGACAGCCTGTTCGTGCTGAAGACCAAATTCGATTTCGAATTGAAAGTGCTCACGAACATCAACGAGGAATATAAATTCCAACCTTTCGAAAACGTTCCAAAGTCGTCGAACCCGCTCGTCGAACAGCGCCACAAGTATTCAAAAGCCGGCCGCTAGGCCGAAAGAAATAGAGATTAGTTGTTTTTAGTTGTTTTAGTTTAGAAAAAAAATCCCGCTTGGTTGGCGGGATTTTTTGTTATTTTACTTTTGACCACTTGGCCATTTACTAAAAACAGTTCCAACCTGAAGATTATAAGAATATCTAAACGTTTATGAACTGCCATGTTTAAGATTTTATCGCCATCACCGTTAATCATGCCAAATAGGATTGTTGTTCTTTTTTGCATTTTTATTTCATTTTCGGGAGTTTGCCAAGTGAATGATCGGAAGGGAAAAGTAAAATCGGAGCGTGTTAAATTAATCTATCTGGACTCGTCGCGACAAAACTATCGATTGTTCGAGATTGATGGCGACTACGGGCATTCGGGATTCCAAAGTCCGCAATTTTCCCAGCAGCGATTTGATGTTGCATGGTTTCACAGTCCTTTCGTCCATTATGCGAATTATCTTAAACATTACGATTCGATCGGTTTTTTGACAAGGGAAACTTGGTTTTACAAGAATGATGAGATCGTAGGTGATAACCGTTACGAATACGATAACAACCAAAACCTGATCAGTAATAAAGATCTCTTAACGATTTTTTCACGTGAATCGAAGCGGTTTTACTTCGACGACGATTGTCTGTTGCGGTCATCGATGACTTATTATTCGGACGACCCGAAATATTATTCGTATACGCAAAATATTTACGACCAGAACGCGAACCTGATTGAAGAACGAAAATTTTGGGCCGATGGTTCGGTGAATTTGAAAATGTACAAGTACGATGCCCGCAACAGAAGGATCGCCGAGTACAAGCAAGATAAACAGCAATCGAAAAGCAAGTCCAATGAAATGTACATGTTCACCATTGCGGGTAATGAAAACATGTGGTTGAAATGCACGTGGAAGTACGACGAACAGGATACGCAGACAGAATCCTGGGAGTTTCGGGAGGATGGAAGCTCCGTCACGATAAAAACAAAGTACAACCGCAACAATCTCAAAAGTGCTGTCGCGGTGAGTTATGATTTTGGCTCGACCGAAACCAAATATCGATACGATAAAAATGACTTGCTTTTAGAAATCGAATCAACTTTTGAAAAATTTCCTCAAAATGATTTGCGGATTCTGTACGAATATAATGACGATAAAACAGTCCGAAAACTCACGTATACAAAAGGGACACAAATACAAGTGACGCGGTACACATACGAATATGACGAAAGACGAAATTGGACCCTACAAACAAAAATTGTCGACGATGTGCCGCTTTACAAATTGCGTCGCCAACTTACCTATTATTGATTCGTACCTTCGATCACCACACTAACCGCATTCCCGCCGAATCCGACCGAATTTACCATAATCTTCCTCAACGGTTTCTGAATTTGATTTTCACCGAAAGGAATTCCGACGAACTGCTGCTTCTGCAACATCAGAACCGCCATCTCAACGCTCAAGATACCCGACGCTCCGAACGTATGTCCGGTCTGCCATTTGTTCGTCGTTAGCAACGGTTTGTGGTTTTTGAAGATTTTTTCGATCGCGCGCAATTCGGTCAAATCGCCTTTGATCGTTCCCGGAGCGTGCATTACGATAGCGTCGATTTCTGACGGATCGAGATTTCCGAGCGCCATTTTCATTGATTTTTGGAAACAGTCGGCTTCGGTTGAAATTGAAGTGTTGTGTACCAAAATCTCGGTCGCGTACCCGATTCCCGACACGATTGCGATCGCATTTTCGTTGATTCCCGATTCAAGGCAGCAAATCGCCGCGCCTTCGCCCAATATCATCGAATTATATGTTTTTTCAAAATCCATCGCGCGTGACGGAAATTCGCCGTTTTCCTTCGAGTAGATTTTCAATGCCTGCATTTGTGCAATGGTAAACGCGGTCAAAGGTGCTTCGCTTCCGCCGACGAGAAACTTGTCGGACATTCCCGAATTGAGCCAGGCGATTCCGTTAAGCAATGCGTGAAGCGACGTCGAACACGTGATCGAATGTGAAATTTCAGGACCCGAACTTTGTAAATCGTGCGCGACCCAGGACGAAATGTTTCCGAGCGTCGTTGTCGGGGAAGCCAACGTTTGGGCTTTGTTGTTTTGGAGGAATTCGGCGAAATGCTGTTCGAACAAACCCGTTGCGCCTCTTGAAGATCCGATGTTGATTCCAAAAATCGCGTCCTTGTTCCAACCCGATTTCTCGACCGCTTTGCGTGCCGCCGCAATCGCGAAGAGAACCGAATCGTCTAACGAACGGTACTTGTTGTCGGAATTTCTAAGTGAATCGATTCCGGATTTTATCGATTCGGGCAAAAAAGCGCCCCAAGCCGTATTCCCATTGAAATCGTGCCGAGAAAAAAAATGCTTTTTGGAACTGTAATTTTGCCAGACAGCCTCGGGCGAATCACCCAAAGGCGAAACCGAAGCGATCGACATGATGGAAACGGGTTGTTGCAAAACGTAGATTTATTTTGCAAAAATACGGCAACAAATCAGCAAGTAGGTCGATTGAAGTTGATTTTTGCAGTGCAACTTTTCAAAAAATCGATTGTCGCAAAAGGGAATTACAATTAACAAAATAGATATGAAACATGTAATTTCCCGCTGAGGAATTTCCTGAACTTAGACCTGACAAGTTTTAACCCGAGTCGCAGCCGAATTCTATGGAACGTAGCAGCATAAACCTGTCAAGTCTCAAAACCGCAAAACTCTATTTCGACATATCGTAATAACAAGTCAACAACGACTTCAATTCCGCTTGTCCATCGATTACGCTTTCAAATTCGTTCCATATATTTTGATTCACGAACGGTTGCAACGGCTGCTCCACGTTTCGGATCAAATCAAGGTTATCTCGCACCAGATTATCCCAGGTTTCGTGATAACGCAATAAATCGTCCGGATACACGATTTTGCGGTCGGTGCCTTCGTCCTCGGCCTCGAACGGCTCTTCAATGTTGAGGTAGCCATAATCGTCGGTGAGTTGTTCGCCGGGATGGATGTCGCGCACCGCAATCTCGAAATCGTAGGCCGTGCTCATGCAACTGGAGTTGAAACTGTGGTTCACGTACTTCGCATTGTCCCAGCAAAGAACTTTATGGCCGTGGTTGTTCGTGAAACAATATGTATCGAGATATGCGCGCATTTTGGGAGAAATTTCCTGTTCGTCCTCAGCCGTAAAGATGCGGTCGAGGTCGTCCTGAACCCATGTAATCGTGCCTTTCGGGATTAATTTTTTCGCGACCACGCCATAGCCGATCGCGTCGCTGATGAACCTGAGTTCGGTATCAGGATGAATCATAAATATTGTTTTTGTCGACTAAAGTTATTCAATTCCAGCGCGACAAAATCTTAAAGCAAGCACAATGTTTACGCGATTTCTTCGAGCGCTCTTTCGATGACCGAATACACGGTTTCAAGTTGCTGGTCTGAAATAATATACGGCGGCAAAACGTACACGATATTCCCGACCGGACGCAAAATAACGCCGTTTTCAATGAAGAAATCGTATAGTTTGTTCCGAAGTTCCCCGTAATACGCCGACTTCCCATCGGTTTTGATTTCGAGCGCCATGATCGTTCCCAGGACGCGAGTCGTCGCTACTTTTGGATGTTTTGAAATCCTGTCTGAAAATTCGCTTTGGGTCTTATTGATTCGGATGAGGTTCGATTGGATCTCGTCTGACGCCAACAATTCGAAAGCCGCCAAAGCCGCCGCACAACCCGTGGGATTCGCCGTGAACGTATGCCCGTGGAACAGCGCTTTGTTGATGTCATCTGAATAAAAGCCATCGAAAATTTCCTGCGTAAAGGTCGTGATCGCCATGGGAATCGTGCCGCCCGTGAGCGCCTTCGACAAGCAAATCGCGTCAGGTTGTTTCGTGAGGTAATCGCATGCGAAATTTTTTCCGGTTTTCCCGAAGCCCGTCATGACTTCGTCGGCGATCGTCAAAATGTTATTTTCATTGCAGATCGAAATCAGTTCGTCGAGTATTTCAGGTTCGTACATCACCATTCCGGCCGCGCCCAAGATCAGCGGTTCGAAAATAAATGCGGCACACGGATTCTCGGCAATTACTTTTCTCAACGCCGATTTCGCATTTTCTTCCTGGCCTTTCACGGGAACAGGAATTCGTACGACGTCGATAAACATTCCCTTGAACGCCTGAGTGTAAAGCGAGATTCCGCTTGCCGCCATTGCCGCGAACGTATCGCCGTGGAAAGCGTCCTCAAAAGCGATGATGGTTTTGCGCGTTTCGCCTTTGTTGTAGAAATATTGGAGCGACGCCTTGATCGAGACTTCGACCGCGGTCGATCCGTTATCTGAGAAAAATACTTTTTGCTGGTTCGACGGCAACATGGCGAGCAGTTTTTCGGCCACATTTATCGCAGGTTCGTGCGTGAATCCGCCAAAGAGCACGTGTTCGAGCGTCGTGAGTTGCTTGTAGATCGCGTCGGCAATGAACCTGTTCGAATGCCCGAACGGATTCACCCACCAGGATGCAATCGCGTCGACGTATTCCTTACCGTCGACATCCCAAACCAGCGCGCCTTGGGCCTTTGCGATTGCCACGGGCGGTTTTGCGGTTTTGTGTTGCGTGTATGGATGCCACAGGTACGCGGCGTCTTTTTCGAGTAAAGTCATTATGTTGTTTTGAATTTTGGATTTTGGATTTTCAATGTGGGACAAATCACATTTAAAATTCAACATTCAAAAAAGGTTTAAATTTTTCGGCGTATTCGGCGATCACGTTTTGGTCGAAATACGGTTCGTGTTCGATCCGGCCGATCATCTTGACGCCTGTTTTTTCGAGGATGATTTTCTCGGTCGACGCATTTTCGTCTCCTGAGAAAATGATTCCCGCGATATCCGATTTGCGATGCTGCAACGCTTCGATCGTCAATAATGTATGGCTGATGCTTCCCAGATAATGGCGGGAAACGACAATGACTTTATAATCGGGTTTGATCAGATCGGCGATGGTCTGCGATTCGTTTATCGGGACGTACAAACCGCCCGCGCCTTCGATTATCAAATGTTCGTTCGTCGTTTCAGGTTCGATTATGTTGTCGATTTCTATTCGGACGTTGTCGATTTCCGCTGCCAGATGCGGACTCGCGGGCGTGTTGAGCGCGTACGAATTCGGGAAAATTACCGTCTTTTCGTTCGAAATCAAACGCTTGACTTTATGGCTGTCCGAATTGTCTAGATCGCCTGCTTGAATGGGTTTCCAATAGTCGGCGTGGAGTGCTTCGGTTACGATGGCCGACGCGATGGTTTTGCCCACGTCGGTCGAGATTCCGGTGATAAAAAACTTCATATTACAAAGATACCGATTGTGCTTTTAGCTGAGGTTAAAATGTGTATCGATCTCACTTTTAACAAAAGCTGCATGTTTCACGTAGCTTGGGCGTCGGATATTCTTTTAGGGATCGACATCGGCCCTTCCCCGATGACAAGGACGTTTTTCTCTAAATATGGTCATTACACGAAACAAACACTTTTTGTTAAATCAAAGTTGCGTGTCAGGTTGTTGTAAACGGCTGCAAAATAAAATCTGTTTGGATTGTGTCAATTTTATCAATTCCCAACAAAATCTGTTGATGATTTTCTTTAATGGAAAAATCCAAACAGAAAATCGCTGAGGAAATTTCAAGATATCCCAACGCCGCGGCATCTGATTCCCCGTACCTTCGAAACGCGCGAAACGGCAAAATGCAAACTCCAAAAACCACTGCGAAGTAAACCAACCCGAAAAGTCTCGCGATTTTTAACTACATTTAATAAACAACACAAAAACCATGATTCGATCGCAAATCCCGCCTTACATCAAGGCCGTTTTCCTATCGCTATTGATTATCATCATCATCTTTGTGATGGTCATGGCCAAGAAAATCCTGATTCCGCTGTTGCTTTCGGCCTACATCGCAATGTTGCTCACTTCGTTTTGCAATCGGTTGGAGAAACGCAAAATCCCGAGGTCTTTGGCTGCTTTCATCGCGTTGTTGCTCGCTTCGGCCGTTCTCATCGCATTTGTTTATTTCGTCGTGACCCAAGTCGGGAATTTCGCGACCGATATCCAATCGAACATGCAGACCAACCTCAATAATTTCGCGACAAGGATTGACAGTTGGCTTCAAAACACTACCGGTTTCGACATCCAAATGGAAAGCGGTTTCGAACTCAAGAAAATATTCAGCCTCGTGCAAAGCGACGACAAAGCGCTCACCGATTTTTTCATGAAGACATTGGGCACGTTGTCCGACATCATTTTATTACCGGTTTTCATCTTTTTCTTATTGATCTATCGCGATCACTTCGCGGTTTTCATTACAAAAGTTTTCAAGAAGCAAAAGAATTCCGACCTGCTTGACCAACTCGCCGACCTGAGAAAAGTGGTGCACAACTACCTCGTCGGAGCCGGAAAAGTCATGTTGATTTTGGGCGTCGTGAACACGGGAATTCTTTTTGCGCTCGGTATCAAGCACGCGATTTTCTTTGGCATGCTCGCGGGATGTCTGAACATCATTCCATATCTCGGACCGGCTCTGGGCGCGATCTTGCCGTTTCTTTTCGCGCTGCTTACTAAAGACAATTTATTCTATCCGTTTGCGATCGTGGTCGCATTTACGCTGATCCAATTCCTTGAAAGCGCGTATCTGACGCCGAGGATTACAGGCGCGAACGTCAGCCTGAATGCGTTCGTGACGTTTTTGGGCTTGCTCATCGGAGGCGCGATTTGGGGAATTCCGGGCATGATCTTGATTATTCCGTCGATCGCGATCCTCAAAAAATTGTTCGAATTGAGTCCGGAAACCGAGCCGTATGCGTATTTATTTGGCGAAGAAGACATGCGCTGGTTTAGGAAACGCAAAACGCAATGACGCGTTGAAAGTTTGCTCAAAATATTCGACTGACGTTAATCAACTGAGGCTTGAGCCGAATTCATGACCGCAATTCGCGCATTTGTAATGATAATTCGTATATAACGGCAATCCACCGATCAGGAAAGATGCGATAACAGCGAAAAGCGTTTTTTTCTCTTTGACCGACGTCACCAGATCGGCTTTTTGTGCGCCACATTCGGGACAGGTTATCGGTTGTCCGTATTCGTCGACCGAATATTGCCTGACCTCGCCCAAAATATCTTTCGCCATATCGAGATCCTCGGTTCTTACAAAAAGCTTGACGCCTCCGACCGCGTTGCTCACCAAAGGATCCGCGTCGACGGTATGGTTGTCGCGTATAAAAACTTCGATGCCATGAGATTCGAGAAGGCCTTTGAAAATTTGGGCTTCGGATGAATAAGTATAGGTCGCTAAAAATGAAAATTGTGGTTCCATATCATGAAAGTACGCAATCGAAGACGATTTTGACGGAACTTTCTATCGAAACTCGATGCGATACGATTGCAATTTCACATCGTTCACGCAATCGCAGATGTAAGCGTATGACCGGAGTTTGATTTTCTTGGACGATACTGTCGAACTCGAAATCAAAGGTTATGAAAGAATGCTTCTCGCCTGGATGTGTCGATAATTTTTGAATTCGTTTCGAAAAAATCGTAAAGGACATCGTCGTGTCTTTGTACTGCCGATTCCGCGCAACTTTTTTCGATTCGCACGAGAATACTACCAAGAAAATGGAACGGCACAAAATGTCGTCGTCAGAAAACCAATCGGCTTAAATTTTCGAGCAAGTCTGAAATCTCGCGTTCCGAATTGTACGAATGTAAACAAATCCGAAGTCTTTCCTGGCCTTCAGGAACTGTCGGCGACAAAATCGCTTTCACGTCAAATCCTTGTTGTTGTAAACCCGACGCGACCGTTTTCACCTTGTTGTTTCCTGGAATTATCGCCGATTGGATCGCCGATTTGCTGTAGACGAACATCGGTTTCAAGCCCAAACGGAATTTTTCCTGATTGAAATGTGCGATATTTTCATTCAGACCAAAGCCGTTTGTAAACGTTTGTAAACGTTTGTAGGCGGTTAAAATCGTCGCGACCGAATGAGGCGAAAGCGCCGTCGTGTAAATGAAACTCCTTGAAAAATTGATCAGATAATCGCGCAATTGGCTCGATCCCAAAATAGCCGCCCCGTGACAACCCAAACTTTTCCCGAACGTCATGACGCGCGCGAAACACTTGTCTTGGAGTTTGTTTTGTTGCGCCAAACCACAGCCGTTTTGGCCAAAAACGCCGAGTGCGTGCGCTTCGTCGACTACCAACAGGCAATCGTGTTTCTCGCAGATCTCACTTAGGATTTCAAGATTCGGCGAATCGCCATCCATCGAAAAGACCGATTCGGTTACGACGTATAGATTTGTGCCCGATGATTTGTACCGAAGTGCGAGCCTTTCCAAATCCTCGTAATCGTTGTGCGTGAACTTGAACGATTTCGCGTGCGACAACCCGATGCCGTCGCGAATCGAGGCGTGGCACAATTCATCATAAAGGATAAAATCATTGCGTTGCGGAACCGAACTGAAAAACCCGACGTTCGCATCATAACCTGAATTGAAAATCAACGCCGTTTCGCTGTCGTGGAAATCCGCGATGAAATTTTCAGCGACTTCATACAATTCATGGTTTCCCGAGATAAGTCGTGAACCTGTCGCGCCGTTTTGCGTGATTCCGTTATTGACAAGGAATTCGTGCGTGCTGTCGAAAAGCTCTTGTGATTTCGCGAATCCCAGATAATCGTTCGACGAAAAATCGACGCGCAAATTCGTCGACGAGAGTTTCCGGAACGCATTGTTGTCGTGTCGCGCCTGTAGTTTTTCAAGTAAGTTTTTCGGGAATTCCATGTCGTAAAAATACGATTTATGTTATGGAAACGATTCGCCAGCCCCGATGGAAACGGTTAGCCTTTTGAAAAAAAATGTAGCGTTTGCTCGGTTTCGCGAGCGACCGACGGAAGCTACGCGAAACCGCCGGCAAACGCACATTTTTTAAAATAGCTAAAAGTGGACAGCGGGAAATTGTTTCAAAAAGATAAAAAATTATTTCAATTAAATATTTTATTATTGTTATTCGATAATTTTTATATATTTGTTCCAACATCAAAACACTCTTACACATGAAAAAACTAAACCTTCTAAAGACATTGCTTGACTTGTTTTTCTTCTTCAGCATTTTTGCCGTAATCGGAATTTTTATTCTTGGTCCGATCGCATTTTTTAACGGTGAGGATTTGCCGCTCAAAATTAAAGGGCAGGAAATTATCGCCGACAATTGGGGCGCGAGACTGTTGATCGTCACCTCGGCGATTTCGAGTTTATTGTTCGTGTATGCGATTTTCCTGTTTAGAAAAAATGTGCATTCGCTCGTGAAAAGGGAGATTTTTACTGAAGTCGTAATCGCAAATTTCAAACGCATCGGCTGGTGTCTGATCGCGTCGACGTTACTCGGTGAAATCCCGTTATTCTTTTATAATATGATCAATCGCAACCACTTGGGCTTGCAATTCGGGACCGGCGGATTCGATTCGATGTTGCTTTCGATCGCGTTGGGATTGTTTTTTATGGTACTTTCGGAGATATTCAAAATCGGTAAAAACCTCAAGGAAGAAAACGACTTAACGCTTTGATATGCCAATAGTTATAAACGTAGATGTCATGCTTGCCAAGCGCAAAATGCGGTCGAACGAACTCGCCGAACGCATCGGCATGACCACGGCCAACTTCTCGATCCTCAAGACCGGAAAAGCGAAAGCCATCCGGTTTTCGACGCTCGAGGCCATTTGTGAAGCACTGGATTGTCAACCTGGGGACGTAATGGAATTCGTACCCGAAAACAAATAATCATGAAAGAAAAAACATTTTTTGGAATGCTCGCGTTGTCGATCGTTCTGGTTGTCGTCTCGGCTTTGATGAAGGTCGAACACGTGAAAAATGCAAATTATGCGCTCGCGGGCGCGATGGCGTTTCAAGCGTCGACGATTGCATATTTCATCGGGAAGAATCTAATCGGAAAGCGAAAAATGTTCTAGGTAATCGATTCAATTTTTGTGTAATGTGCTGATTTTGTATCTTTCACAAAACTTCGAATATGCATACTAACTGCAGGAATTGCGAAACGACGTTGGTTGCCGAATATGAGTTTTGTCCGGGTTGCGGGCAAAAAGCGGATTTGCATCGGCTGGGTTTGCACGAGCTCGTGCACGACGGCATCCATTATTTCACGCACGCCGACAAAGGTTTGTTTCAGTTGGTGCGTGATTTGGTCGCAAAGCGCGGAATAGTCGCGAAGGAATATATAGAAGGCAAACGCCGAAAGTATTTTCCGCCGTTGAATTTCTTCTTGATTATCGCAGCGATTTTCGTTTTTACCGCGACGTTCAAGCAATCACAGCTTCCCATCGACGTGTACGAAAAACATCCGGAATTGCGCGACGAGACCGATCCCGCGACGAAAACCCGATTGGAGAAAATCTATACACGCGCTGAAAAAGCTAACCGTTTTACGAACAGTTACTCGAATCTAATTGCAATGGCCGCGCTGCCTTTAAGCGCTTTCATTTATTTTTTGTTTTATAAAAAAGCGAAATACAACTACATCGAACACGTCGTCGCGGGAATGTATTTGTTGGGTTTCTGCTTGTTGATTTACGCATTGATCTTGATCCCGATCGCGTATTTACTCGGCATTTCGCGCCTATATATGGTCGCCGTCCTGATGTTTTTGCAACTATTTTATGGTGCAACTTTTTATGTTGGATTTCTCGGGAAATCGGGAGCGGCGAACTATTTCAAGGCGTTCGGAGTCAGCTTGGTATCGCTGTTAGTTTGGATTGTCGGCTCGTCTTTCACCGTGCGATTGTACATAACGAATGGATTTTGGGGTATACTGCCTTAGTAACAATCCATCCTAATCTTTCCGACGGCCTGATAATGGCTCAACGGATGTTCAAGCGATTTGCAAATCGAAGCCAACAGTTCCAACACATTTTCCTGCATTGCGAGTGAGCCGCAGATCATGATCGTGCCGTTTTCCTTTAGCACCGAGGCGACGAGTTGCGAATCGATTGCGAGCAAATCCTTCACATATCGTTTATCACCTTCGCGCGAATAGGCGACGTTGAGTTTATGCAGTTTCCCGCTCGAATATTGAGACTCCAACAATTCGCGATACGGTTCGAACGATGCGCCGTTCCTGAAACCGCAATACAAATGGCATTTCGTTTTCGGGCCATTTTGCTCGATCATGCCAAGGAAAGGCGCGATTCCGGTTCCGTTTGAAATCAAAATCGTTTGTTTTGCGTCGGACGGATAATGGAATTCCGGATTTTCGACCAATCGTGCTTTTATCGTTTGTCCGACAATAAGCGAATGTAAGTAATCAGAACCCAAACCGTTTTCGTGGCGTTTCACGCTGAGTTGGATTTCGCCCGAAATTTTCCCGATGGAATATTGACGTTCTCGATGGTCGTCCATCGGATAAACGTTTAGCAAATCTCCTGATTCGAACGGTTTTTTCTTTTTCGGTCGCAGTTTGATCGTGAATGTTCCGTCGATCGCGGCATCGGTTTTCGTGGTGACCGTGAACGTTTGCAGTTTTTTTGGTTTGGCCGATAATTGGTTGTGGTCAATGTCGAGCGGCACTCCTGTCTTCCGGGAAAATTCGTTTACCCATTCCGCAAATTCCGAAACCGATTTGTCGTTTATCGTTTTGATTTCGAGAAGCGGTTCCAAATGCGCCTGTTGTGACATCGCGTTGTGCAAGTCAAAAGCAAATTGACAAAAATCAGGATAGGCGTGCGATCCGAAACCGACGATTGAGAATCGGACATTTTTGTTCTGCGGGATTTCCGAAATCAATCGGATCGCTTTTGTTGCATTTGAAGGCGCGTCTCCACGTCCGTATGTCGCTGCGAATACGATGATTTGTGAAGCGCTGACAAATTCGGAGTAGGAATTGAGTTCCGAGAAATACGATTTTTTTCCGGCTCTGAGCAGCGATTGATGGAATGTCTTGGCGAAACGCATCGTGCTTCCGTTTTCAGAACCCGCGAGCACAATAAATTCGGCTTCGTCTTTTTTGAATTTGTTCTTGATTTTTCCCGCACGGCGCTTGAGCGTCATCGCGAATCCCGAGTAAATGAAAAACAGGATATTCACGCATGCGATTGCAAGTACGATCGCCCAAACAATGCTTGCGCGACCCGTGTGCAGATCCATGCTCAGGCTGATCCAGTCGGCGGCTGCGGGATATTTTTTTTCGCTGAGGATTTCTCCGGTGATCTGGTTGACGACGATTTCGCGGTTGTGCAATTTCACCGTAAAGGCGTCTTCAGGCTCGGGAGAGAACGGGAATTCTATGGATTTGACTTCCGAAAGTCTGATGTTTTTGAACACGTCAAAATCGGCGATCGCTTTCTTCGGGCTTTGTTTTATGTTTTCGAAATCGACGTCGTGCTTGACTTTATTTTCGGGAAACAACTTGAAATGTTCGAGTGACAGGAATGTTCCCGTTAGCGAAATGATCAGAATAGGCAAGAGCCAAATGCGCCCGAGAAACACGTGATAGAACGAGAAGAAATCCTCGCGTACGATTTTCGAGAAGAAACGCTTCAATCCGCGTTGGCGTTTCACGACCAAAATCGAGCCAGTAATCGCGATCAGGAAAAGTAAGAATGCCGTGATCGCCATGAAAACGCGGCCTAATCCGTGAAGGAAAAGCGAGCGGTGCAACGTCGTTACGGTTTGGAAGAATTCGTTTTCAGGTTCGAGTTTGCCGAGTGACTTTCCGGTTTTCGGGTCGATGTAAATTTGTTCGCTGTCGCCTTCCTGGTTGATGACATCGGCCGAAACGAAGCGATCGCCAATGTTGATCTCGATTATCTCGTCGTAATTTTTTTGGGCCGATGAAATCGTCGTGGCAAGCGAAACGTCGTTCATCCCGTTGATCGCATACGGTTTCAAGCTGTCTGAAACCGGTTCGAACGCCAAAATAATTCCCGTGAGACACGCGAGCGCGATAAAAAGAAAAGAAGATACCGCCAATGTGAGATGGCTGTATCTCCAGATCGAGATTGTCATATTTTTTGTTTTAAGCTACGATTGCGCCGAATTTTAATTGCTCGGAGCCAGACGGACGTAGCGGATATAGCCCGTTCCATCGGTTTTGCCCGATACGTTTTCAGTCGTCAACGGAATTTCGGCGTCTTTCAAATTATATTTCTGGTTCTCGACCGCCGATTCGAAACGCAGTGTGTAGCCCGCATTCAATTTCGAATTATCGATCTCGATGACGTTCACCGCGCGATCGCCTCCTGAAACTGAAGCGCCCGTGATCGCGCTGATGTTTTGCTTTTTCGCCTTTTGGAACTTGAACCATTCGGGCAAGTCGTTGTACCATTTTTTATCTCGGCCCATCATGTAGAGCGTTTGCTCGTATTCGCCTTTCGGGTTGATCAGCGAAACCACGATGTACGCGCCTTCACCCGGATAGTTTGACATCTGGACCATGCATTTGTATTTCGTGGCTTGGGCGGCCGACGAATTCGGCAACAACGCGAAAAACGCCAGCGCGATCAATAGTTGGAAGGTTTTGTTCATGATTTGAGGAATTCGATGGAGATTTTATCTTTTTTCAACGCTTCGTTTTCAGACGCCAGATCGTAGGCGGTTTCGTTCATGTCGGTCTTTTCGGTCGTCTTCGCGCCTGCGCTGATCAGAAATTTCAAGACCTCGTCATTCTTGGCGTTCATCGCGGCTTTGTGCAGCGCGGTCATGTTCTCGGCGTTCTTTTTATTGATGTCGACGTTGAGTTCGTTCGCGCGTTTCAACAGCGACAAATCGTTTTTGGCGACGGCTAAATGATACAATGTGTTCCCGTTTTTTTGAGCCGACGAAACGTCGAGTCCTTTTGCCTGCAACGATTTCAATTTGGCTTCGAAATCGGTAGCTTTCTTCGTGTTGTACGACTGCGCGAGGTAATAGGTCAGGTTGTTTCCATCAATGTCGGCCACTTTTATATCGGCGCCTTTTTCAATCAGGAAAGTCACGATTTCGGGAGAATTATTTTGTACGGCGAGCGCCAAAGCCGACTGGCCTTTCGCATTCGTTGCATTGATGTTCTTGACTTTTTCTGACAATAGTTTGATCAACTGGATATCGCCATTCGAACCCGCGGCCGCGATGAAAACCGTATTTCCATCCTTATTCGTTTGGTTCACGTCCAAACCTTTCGACAGGAAATAGTTGACGGTTTCGTTTTGTTTGTCTTTTCGGACGATGTAATGCAGCGCGTTTTCACCGTTTTCACCTTTGGCGTTCGGTTTCACGCCTTTCGATTCGAGGAATTTATACGTTTCCAGCGTATTCGTATTCGAGCGAGTTCCTTGGGCGGCCATGATCATTGCGTTGTCGGTGAACGTCGCGCCTTTCTTGAGTAAGGTTTCCATGAGTTCGCGATTTCCGCCTTTCGCGACGTAATTCAAGACGCCGTTTCCGTGCGAATCCTTGCTTTTCAGGTCAAGACCTTTCGACGTGAAATAGTCGATCAACGTCATGTCTTTCGCGCCCGTCGCCACCAGCAGCAACGCATTCGCACCTTCGTGATCCAAATCCTTTTTGAAGTTGGCTCCGAATTTTTGGCACAAGTCATACACCTTCGTATTCGTCTGTCCGGTTGCCGCTGCGAAATTTGCGATCGTGTAACCGTGATCTTCGACGATATCGGTTTTCGCGCCTTTCTTCTGGAGATATTCCATTAAATCGGTGTTTCCGACATAGGCCGCCCAGAAAATATACGTGCGTCCGTCGTGCATAATTTTATTCACATCGTTTCCGGGTTGCGTCAACAGGAAATGAACCGTTGCGTCGGGCGCTTTTTCGATGATCGCGTAAACCGTGGCGTCGAACGCAGCCGATGTCATCGCCGACGGATTATTTCCGGCTTTGATGTCCGACTCTACTTTAGCAGCATCGGGCGACGCTTTCCAATATTCCCTTTCGAGAAAAACATTTTTTTGCGCTTGGGTCGAGACCGTGAAAAAGCAGCAAACCGCTAGTGTGATCGTTCGTATTGTCGTTGACATAGGATGTGTTTGTAGTTCGGACGCAAAATTAAGCGGAATGATTCTAAATAACACTATCACGAATCATAAAAAACCGCCAATTGCTTCAATTCTACCCAATAAAAAAGCCGGACAATAGCCCGGCGTTTTCAGTGTTTGTCTTGTCTTAGTCGACCAAGACGATAATTTTATTGTCGTTCATTTCGATCGTCCCCGACGTGATGGCCAACGTGTACGTCTTTTCATCGACTCTCACGAATTTGTCGGTCACTTCTTTAGCGAAATGAAAACTGTTCGCGGCGATTTTCACATCTCCTTCTTTGAGGATGGAAACGATAGGCGCGTGGTGGTTCAAGATCTGGAAACTTCCGTCGACGCCCGGCAGGGTTACTGCGGTTACTTCTCCTGAGAAAAGTGTGGCTTCGGGTGAAATAATATCTAACGTCATATTTTTATAGGTATGAGTTATGAGATTTGAGATATGAGACAGGGTGTAAACTCAAGACTCATATCTCAAGACTCAAGACTATTAAGCTTCAGCAAGCATTTTCTGACCAGCCTCAATCGCGTCCTCAATGGTTCCTTTCAAGTTGAAAGCCGCTTCAGGAAGGTGATCGAGTTCGCCGTCGATGATCATGTTGAATCCTTTGATGGTGTCTTTGATGTCTACCAAAACACCCGGGATTCCCGTAAACTGCTCGGCAACGTGGAACGGCTGAGAAAGGAAACGTTGAACACGACGAGCGCGTGATACTGATAATTTATCTTCTTCCGAAAGTTCTTCCATACCAAGGATCGCGATGATATCCTGCAATTGCTTGTATTTCTGAAGAATTTCTTTAACACGTTGTGCGCATCCGTAATGTTCGTCGCCCAAAATTTGCGGCGTCAGGATACGTGAAGTCGAATCGAGTGGATCAACCGCCGGGTAAATACCAAGCTCGGCGATCTTACGCGACAATACCGTCGTTGCATCAAGGTGGGCAAATGTCGTTGCCGGCGCCGGGTCGGTCAAGTCATCCGCAGGAACGTAAACCGCCTGTACAGATGTGATCGATCCTTTATTTGTAGAGGTGATGCGTTCTTGCATCGCACCCATTTCAGTAGCCAATGTCGGTTGGTAACCTACCGCCGATGGCATACGACCCAAAAGTGCCGAAACCTCAGAACCAGCCTGAGTAAAGCGGAAGATGTTGTCGACGAAGAAAAGTACGTCTTTACCTTGATCCGATCCGGCTCCATCACGGAAATACTCAGCGATAGAAAGACCTGAAAGCGCAACACGTGCACGTGCTCCAGGTGGCTCGTTCATTTGTCCGAAAACGAAAGTCGCTTTTGATTCGCGCATTCCCGGTTTGTCGACCTTAGACAAATCCCAACCTCCATTTTCCATAGAGTGCATGAATTCATCGCCGTATTTGATAATGCCTGATTCAAGCATCTCGCGAAGCAAGTCATTTCCTTCACGCGTTCTTTCACCTACTCCTGCGAATACTGAAAGACCACCGTGACCTTTTGCAATGTTGTTGATCAATTCCTGGATCAAAACGGTTTTACCGACACCGGCTCCACCGAACAAACCAATTTTACCACCTTTGGCATATGGCTCGATAAGGTCGATAACTTTGATTCCTGTAAAAAGTACTTCAGTCGAAGTCGAAAGATCTTCGAAACGCGGTGCTGAACGGTGAATGGAAATTCCGTTCTCGCCGTCGCGTGGCAAATCTCCAAGTCCGTCGATAGCGTCACCGATTACGTTGAAAAGACGTCCGTAAACATCGGCTCCGATCGGCATTTTGATCGGGTTTCCGGTTCCGACAACTTCAAAACCACGGCTCAAACCGTCGGTCGAGTCCATCGAAATGGTACGAACGGTGTTCTCACCAATGTGTGATTGAACTTCGAGTACCAATAGCGTACCGTCTTCCTTCTTGATTTCGAGTGAATCATAGATCTTTGGTAGCTCTGAACCGCCGCTGAATACTACGTCAACTACCGGTCCGATGATTTGCGCAACTTTTCCTGTTATTTTTGACATTGCTTATGTATTTATTAAATAGCTCTTTACGTTTCGGTTGGGAGCTTGTTTTTTTCGAGTGCAAAGATAGTTTTTTAAATTAGCAAGTCAATAGGTAGAGGTGAGAAAAAAGGGTTAAAATTGCGGATTGTATTCCAACATAATCTATCGGCTAATCTTTCTGTAAAAAACAAAGCCACTCCGTTGGGAATGGCCTTGTTTTTTTATGTCCGAAATATGAATTACGGAAGGTTCTGACCGTACTGAGCCGTAAACGAGCCCAGATCGGCGCCTTTGAAATTCGATCCGTACGTAGCGTTAATTGCCTCTAGGAATTTATTTGCGATGAGTGCATAACCGCGAGCGCTCGGGTGAACACCGTCAAGAGAGAACGTTCCGCCTGTTGCGTAAGTCGCTGTCATGTGGTAGTTTCCGTAACGGATTCCACCGTTTAGCAGTTGGTTCATGATCGCTTTCGCATCCACAAGTGCCAGACCTTTCGCAGTTGCGACGCCTTCGATAGTCGTGTTGTAAGCATCGGTTGCGACGCGGACTTCGGCGGCTTCGGTGTTCGTAAGAACGGCTCCATCTTGCAACGGATACGTAACTCCAATCGTGTTGAAAGGCGCAGGAACTCCAGGTTGGGAAGTTCCAAGCGTGCTGCTCGCCGACAACAATACGAAGTCGCGGAACGAACCGTCGGCAGCAACTTTCGCATGTCTCGCCTGTCCGTAAAGGTTGCCCATCAAACCGGCCTGAGGCGCAGGAACTCCCGCTCCGATAAGCGCTCCGGTCAATTGTGCCGAAAGGTTCACAAGACTTTCATCTTTGATAAGAACCGCATTCGTCGCGCTCGCTTCAAGTAAATGGATACGGTCGCCTTGTCCCAATGCCGTCAAGATTTGGATGACAGGCCCGAGCAATTGTGAGTTCAATTGGTTTGCGGTCGCCGCATCGAGTGGAATCGGGTTGTAGGGAACACGTGTGAAAAACGGCAAAGTGTTTACGTATGGCAAGTTCGCCACGGCACCTTTTGCACCGTTCGCGGTCAATCCGTCGACCATTGCGCCGTATACGTTCGCGAAAACGTTCGGGTCGGTGATGTCGTTGCCGCCGTAAGTCGTCGGATCGAAATTTCCGGTCTGGTTTACACCGGCGCCACCTGAAGTCGCGTACGACAAAACATCGTTTCCGCCGATCCAAAGTGTGAAGAACGTCGGGTTTTGTGCCAAAGCGTCTCCGAATGGTGAAGCCGTCGCCGATGATGCGAAACGTCCGAAATAAGGATTCAAACTTCCGTAACCGTTGAATGTCAAGTGGAAACTTTTCGCGCCCGGAACACCTACATTATTAAATGGTCCCGCAACCGTAGTTCCGAAAACCGTTCCTGAAACGCCTGAAACATTCGTTGGCGCAGGTGATGTCGCTCCCGGAGGAAACGTCAAATACAAACGCGTCGGAAACTGCGGGATTTGAGCTCCGCCCATAGAAAAGCCTCCAATATTATCGACCATCAACGGTTGCGTGAAAGCGCCGCCGCCGGCCAATGCGAATTGTGAAGCCAGTATGTTCGGATAGGAATTTTCCTGACCCGCACGGAAAAGCGCGTTATCACTATAACCTGCGGCAAACGAATCGCCCAAGGCTACATATTTTGAAAAGTCGGCAGAACCCGCCGTGATTGGCTCATCGACAACCGCTCCTTCGTTATCATCATCGCTGCAGGCAACCAACGTAAGTGATGCCAGAACAAGCCATTTGAAATTTTTTATCATGATCGTGAGATTTTTATTTAGCAATTATTTTTTATGGGTTGATCGTAAGTTGCGCGTACCATTGTCTTCCGACCATACCGGCCCCTACGACTTGTAGGTAATCGTCTCCGAAAAGGTTCGCCGCCCCGACTTTGATCATCGTTTTCCATTTAGGAATAGAGTAGTTGATCTGCGCATCGAAAACCGTCACTTCAGGAACGATACCATCGGCGAATGAACCTTCGTATAAGTATTCGTCGCTCCAACGGACGTTGAAGTTGAATCCGAAATTAGCGAACGCATTCGGGTTTCCGAGTGACGCTTTCACGCGGTGTTTCGGCGTGTTGAATCCAGGGATGAAACTTGGATCTTCGGCAGCATCATACTTGAATTCGGCGTAGTTATAGTTCGCGCCCAATTCGAAGTTCTTGTATACTTTTTTCGACAATCCGATACCGAATCCGAGTGACGTGACTTCGGTCTTCGAGTTCGTATAAATTTGGTACACACGACGGTCGCCGAATCCGATCGCCTGGTAACCTTGCTGAACCTGCGGGTTTGTCGGGTCAGTTCCGACGATACCATAATAAGGTGTGATTACGCGCGACTGGTTAAGGAAGTCATTGTAGATATTGTAGTACCCGTTGATGTCGACCGAGAAATTGTTGCTGATTACCGAACGGTAACCGACTTCAAATGCCTGAACGCGCTCCGGCTTCACCAATCCGATGTCGGCAACCTGAAGGTCGTTCGGGTTCTGTGAAGCGGCGAACGCTTGAACCGAAGCCAATGTGTACGAGTTGTTGTAAGCGTCATTTCCGCTCAATGTAACCGTCGCCGGAGCGCCCGCAGCTTGACCCGCTGCACTTACGTTAAGCGTTTCCACATAACGGCTCAAGTTGTCAGGAGCCGATCCGATAAGCGCGAATGGCCCAAGGTCAAGACCGATATATTGATCCTGAGTCGTAGGGTTGCGGAAACCTGTCTGATAGGATACGCGGAAGTTGTGCTGTTTTTGCGCACCTGCCGAATATACGAAAGCGACACGTGGCGATACGAATCCGTCGAAGTTCTGGCTCTTGTCGTAACGCGCCGAACCCGTAAATTTCAAACGGTCGTCGAGGAAAACTTTCTGCACTTGGGCGTAAGCGCCGTATTCGTCATAACGAAGGACGCCGTCGTAATCGGTGAAGATCGTCCCTTGTGAATCGAGCGCGTATTGGCGGAATGAACCTCCGACCATGAACTCGGCCCAAGTGATCAATTCCTTGAAGTTGTAGTTCGCGTCGATGTGGTACAATTTGGAGTTGTCGAGGAATTTAGCTCCTTGCGTCAAATCAGGATTCGCAGTAACCGTTTTCAGAGCCGCATTGAATTCAGGAGTTCCCGGAATCAAGCGCGGGCTTCCATTCGGTGTAAGCGGCAACAAACCTTGAGTATCGTTAAAATCGGCGAAACGACGGGCGTAAATTCCCGCTTGTTGCGCGTCGTAACCCAAAACGGCCGATGACAACTGGAAAGCCGTCGCGTAATCGGTAAACCAACCCACATCTGATTTCGCGGCGCGGTTCACGTTCCAAGCTGCGAAACGCATGTCGTACGAATCTCCGGCGCTTTCTGACGTCATGTACGCACGCACGAAGAAATTGCGGTTCTTCACTTCCAAACGGACTTGGTTCATCAAGAAGTTCTTGAGTGAATAACGGTTCGCACCTTGGTAGATCGTAGTTCCCAATCCGACTTTTTCCTGGAAGATGATTTCCAAATCATCGGCGAATGGACGATAGTGCAGGGAAACGTCGGCTTTTACGCTTTCGATTTTGTTGTCGTTGATATCTTGTTCGCGGTAACCGGTGCGACTGACTTGTCCGACATTCGGTACAAACGTCGTAACCTCGTCGCCATAAATATTCAAACCGTCATAATTTTGATTGGTCTCGCGGGTTGCGCCGCCAGTTGTAACACTCGTATCGTCGTTGGCGATCCATTCGGTGGCACGCAGGTAAGTGAAGTTTACTTTTGCAGCGAATTTCGGGTGGAACGCATGTGCAGCGCGGAATCCGAAGTCATAATAATCGTTTGTTCCGGCAGCATCCTGCATTGTTTTTCCGTATTTGAAATACGTGCTGATTCCTTGGTTGGTGAACGGGCTTTTGCTGTTCATGAACAGGATTCCGTTGAAGGCGTTCGCCCCGTAAAGCGCCGATGAAGCGCCCGGAAGCAATTCAACGCTCGCCACGTCAAGTTCCGACAACCCAACAAGGTTGCCCAACACGAAGTTGAGCGCAGGGGAAGAGTTGTCCATTCCGTCGACCAATTGTAGGAAACGCGTGTTCGCAACAGTCGCGAAACCACGTGTGTTTATCGACTTGAATGAAAGTGAACTCGTGTTGAAATGCACCTCTTTCAAATTCTCCAAACCGTCGTAAAACGAAGGCGAAGATGTCGCTTTCACTTGTGCCGCAGTCATGCGTTCGATGGTCACCGGTGATTGCAGGACGCGCTCCGGAGTTCTCGAAGCCGACACTACGATCTCGTCGAGTTTCGTGTCTTCGCTGCTGATGGTCACGGCGATAGGATCGGTTGCCGATGTGACTCGCATTTCCTTGGTCGTGTAGCCGACGTTTGAAACTTCGAGCGTGAATGGTGGTTTTTGATTCGTGGTCAATGTAAATTTCCCGTCGGCATCGGTTGAAGTTCCGGTGTTGTCACCTACGACTCTAACATTCGCGCCTGCAACGGGTTGGTTTCCCGCCTCGGTTACGGTTCCTGTAACTGTCGTTTGCGCATAGGTAAACCCGCAAAAAAACAATGAAACAATAATCAGATAGATTTTCATTTGGTTAGATTTTGTTTGATTAGTATCGCCAATGTACAAATAAATTCCACATTGCTAAAAACACCCTTTCTATTTTCGGGAATCGACAATATTGAGGCCTGATTTTTATCAATCAATACGTATATTATTTTTTGTGTTTTTATTAACATCTTACAAAAAGCCGCAAAAAATACTATGCATACATATAAAAACTGAAATATCTGTAAAAATGACGAATAGCTGAAAAAACTTGCAAAAACAAAAAAGCAGGCCGATTAAAGCCTGCTTTTTCTATAAAACCTTGAGGTAATTTATTCTACTGTAACTGATTTCGCGAGGTTTCTCGGTTGGTCGACGTTACATTCACGCATCACTGCGATGTGGTACGAAAGCAACTGCAATGGGATGGTCGTCAACAATGGCGACAACGCATCTGAAGTGTCCGGAATCTCAATCACGTAGTCGGCCAATTCACGGACCTGGACGTCACCTTTTGTCACGACCGCGATGATTTTCCCGCTGCGCGATTTGATTTCCTGTATGTTGCTCACGACCTTATCGTAGTGGCCTTGTTTAGGCGCAATTACGATTACGGGCATCAATTCGTCGATGAGCGCGATCGGTCCGTGCTTCATTTCGGCGGCCGGATAACCTTCGGCGTGTATATACGAAATCTCTTTCAGTTTCAACGCGCCTTCGAGTGCGACGGGGAAGTTGTATCCGCGCCCTAAGTACAAACAGTTTGGAGCATCTTTGAATTTGGCCGCTATTTCTTTCGTGACGTCGTTCGTCTGTAATGCTTCCTGGACCTTTTCAGGAATGATCTGCAATTCCTGCAAATATCTGTGGAAGTCCGATGTTGAAAGCGTGCCTTTGGCCTTCGCAAGACGCAACGCGATCATCGTAAGCACGGTGATTTGTGTCGTGAATGCCTTTGTCGAAGCCACTCCGATTTCAGGACCGGCGTGCGTGTAAGCTCCGGCGTGAGTCTCGCGTGAAATCGACGAACCGACCACGTTGCAAACACCGAATACGAACGCGCCTTTTTCCTTGGCGAGCTTGATCGCGGCCAACGTATCGGCGGTCTCACCTGATTGTGAAATCGCGATGACTACGTCGCCTTTGTTGATGATCGGGTTTCTGTATCGGAACTCCGACGCATATTCGACCTCGACGGGAATCCGCGTGAATTCTTCGATGATATATTCGGCCACAAGACCTGCGTGCCAAGAAGTTCCGCATGCGACGATGAGAATTCTTTCGGCATTGAGGAATTTTTCGATGTTGTCCTCGACGCCCGCCATCTGGATAATTCCTTCATTCGCATGAAGCCTTCCGCGGTAGGTGTCTTTGATAACGTTCGGTTGTTCGTAGATTTCCTTGAGCATGAAGTGGTCGTAACCGCCTTTCTCGATTTGCTCGAGGTTCATCTGAAGTTCCTGTACATAAGGATCGACGAGTGCATCGTCCTTGATTTTACGGACTTTCAAAGGTTTGTCTTTTCGTACGATCGCCATTTCCTCATCTTCGAGGTAAATCGCGTTCGATGTATATTCGATGAAAGGTGAAGCGTCAGACGCGATGAAGAACTCGTCTTTCCCGACTCCGATCGCAAGCGGGCTTCCAAGGCGTGCCACGATGATTTCGTCAGGACGTTGTTTGTCGAACACGCAAATAGCGTAAGCTCCGACAACTTGGTTAAGCGCGATCTGTACGGCTTTTCCGAGTTTTACGTCTTCGTTTTTCTTTACTTCTTCGATTAGGTTTACGAGAACTTCAGTATCGGTATCCGAATGAAATGTGTAACCGCGTTTGATAAGCTCTTTTTTCAAAGGCTCGTAGTTCTCGATGATTCCGTTGTGGATGATCGCCAAATTTCCCGAGTTCGACAAATGCGGGTGGGAATTCACGTCGTTCGGGACACCGTGTGTCGCCCAACGCGTGTGGCCCATCCCGATGGTTCCGTTGAGAGTGATTTCTTTCTCGGCTCTTTCCTCAAGGTCGGAAACCTTTCCTTTGGTCTTTGAAAGTTTCAGTTCCTCTCCGTCGAAAATCATCACTCCGGCGCTGTCGTAACCGCGGTACTCGAGTCTTTTCAATCCTTTGATAACGATCGGGTACGCTTCGCGATTACCGATATAGCCAACAATTCCGCACATAACTTAGTTCTTTATTTTGTTAGTCTGGTTTGGTGTAATAGATTACAAGTTTAAGCCTTTTATCGTAATTCGGATCACCTGCAGGAATGTTAGGTCCGTAGATTACAGTTCCGTATGGGCTTGCGATATGGGATCTTGGTATTTCCTCGACAGTCGTTCCTCCAACGGTAACAGGCGTCTTAAGCTTGTACATGGTGATGTTTGAAATGTCTTCGGTTAAAGAAAGGCCGAGTTTCACATTGGTGGAATCCTTTGTCGGATCCTCGTTTTCCCTTATCAGGCTTCGTAGATAATTCGTGACGCGCACTTTATAGCGCTCGCCGCGGGGATTGTCCTCGTTGTCGTCGACTTCGAGAATACCGCCGTATAGAAGTTTGTTGAACTTAGGGTCGGCAGCCGTGGTGTTATCGAAGTAATAATCGATAATCGGAATGTTGTTCTTCATGTCGTAAACGAAGACACGCTTCGGCTCAGGAGATTGGTTGAGCGAACTGCTTCCATCGGGCGTCATGTAGTTGCGGTCGATGTTGAAAATCAAGTTGGCCTCATTGATCAACCATTTTTCTTCCTTCATCTTAGCGATTTGCTGCGGATTCAAGATATCGACGGTCGTCATGAAACCTTGCCCGCCTTTCACGAGGATACGATCTTGTGGAATCGAAGGTACATTTTGATAATTCAAAAGGCTTACGTGCGTTCCGGTCATGTTCAATACGATCGAACGGTCGGTAGTAACCGGTTCGTCAGGTGTTTCTGAGTCGTTATCGTGGTCCTTGATGACGGTCGTCGTGTATTTTACGGTAATCGTCCCGGCGGCAAAATTCATCATGTTCATCGCGCCTCTTGTCGTCGACGGGGTCGAAATGTTGAAATACAAGCCACGGAAATAATTCATGAACGTATTCTGGCTCGAAAGGTTCGACTCGGTAGTTTCGAGAATTTTCGTTCGGAAATAATTCAAATTCAACTTCAAACGCATTCCCGGAGCGGTGCGTGTAATGGTAGGTTCTTCTTCACCTTCTTCGATTTCAGAATCTTCGAATTCCCTTGCGCTGAACCTGAAATTCGTGTTTTGGTCGGTGGCGCCCGTATTTAAGACAGGGCCTTTCGCACTGTTGATAGCATTGTCAAGATCGTTGTAGTAGCGTTGGTCGACCAATTCGCCGGCCTCATGCGTTTGTTCGCGCAAGAAATAGCCGTTTTCATACACCTGCAAATTGAAGTTGGTGATGGTGTCGCCTTTGAGTTCATTGAATTCATATTTGTGCGAACCGTCTGATCTCGTATCTTCAAGAGTAACATCGTACGGAATGTAGAGCGTCACGTCTTCAAGAACTACAGTGCCTTCAATAGTCGGGCCTAGCGCGTCCATCTGAAGCTGCGTCACATAATTCGCCTGCGTCGTACCAAAAATCGGATCGTTATAAACACCAAAAGGGTTGACGTCAAGGCCATCAGTTTGCACGACACCCGTTGCATATGTCGTCGTGGCGATATCGCAGGTATCGATTTTGTTGAATCCGTAGTGATCGTCGTCAATGATGTCGGTGCCGATCTCGTTGAAATCCTTATCACAGGAAACCAATGAGATGACGCTAAAAAACAAAGCTGTTCTAATCAGGAATTTTGGGATCATAAATGTTTGGGTGGGGTTACAATAACGCCTGCTTATAGAAATTCGTATAGGCTTCGGCGAAGGTTTCTTTCGGGCCGAAAGGTAAAAAAGGTTTACCTGAAGATTCTATAAATTTTGTTAAACTTGGAGACACGTTTTCACTCGCAATTATCACAGCGTCAGAGTGCAATACCGTGGCTTTGATGATGTTTTCGTAGTCCGGGATTTCAAGGTCGGCGACAGCGTCGGCAGGGATGTTGTCGAACTTCACCTTGTTGATCATTTCAGGGTCGAGCGTTCCGTCAAAACCATGTCCGTAAACCGATGTCACAATCTTCGTATTGGCAAAAAGCGCTTCATCCTTATAGTAATGCTTCATATATATAGGAAGCATTCCGGCCATCCAACCGTGGACGTGGATGATATCGGGAACCCAATTGAGTTTCTTTACCGTTTCCACGACGCCTTTCGCGAAGAAGATCGCACGTTCGTCGTTGTCAGGGTACAGCACTCCATCTTCGTCGGTGAACGTAGCTTTGCGTTTAAAATATTCGTCGTTGTCGATGAAATACACCTGGATGCGTTCTTTCGGGATCGACGCCACCTTGATGATGAGCGGCATGTCCAAATCGTTCACGACCAAATTCATTCCAGATAAACGTATCACCTCGTGCAATTGGTGTCTTCGTTCATTGATGTTCCCGTAACGCGGCATGAAGATCCTGATTTGCCCGCCTTGATCGTTGATCATTTTGGGAACGTCGTATGACATCAGAGACACTTCATTTTCAGCAAGATACGGAACCACTTCAGATGATACGTATAATATCCTCTTATCCTCCATAGGGTACTTTCTTTTTCTTTAGGCAATAAAAAACAGGCAAAAGTACAAAATTTTATGGTATTGTTAACTAAAATCTTAAGTTTGCACCGCTTTTAATCTCTTACTCCATGCTGATTTTCAACAATCAGGCAGGCTTGTCGGCTCACCTTGATTCCATTACCGATCCAGGCGCCACAACGGGTTTCGTCCCAACAATGGGCGCGCTTCACGAAGGCCACCTTTCGCTTTTGCGCGAATCATTAGCTCATAATGACATCACGGTTATCAGTATTTTCGTGAATCCGACGCAGTTCAACAATCCCGAAGATCTCGCGAAATACCCACGAACGCTGGATGCCGACACCGATAAGATCAAAGACGTAAGCCCTGACATTATCGTATTCGCACCGACGGTCGACGACATTTACGAAGGCACGACCGTTTCCAGCCATTTTGACTTCGACGGGCTCGAAAACCAGATGGAAGGCAAGTTTCGTCCCGGACATTTTGACGGAGTCGGAACCATCGTGAAACGGCTTTTCGAGATCGTGAAACCTACGAACGCCTACTTCGGCGAAAAGGATTTTCAACAGTTGCAGATCGTACGCAAACTCGTTTCGAAATACAAAATCCCCGTAACTATCGTGGGTTGCGAAATATTCCGCGAACCGAACGGCCTCGCCATGAGTTCGAGAAACGAAAGATTGACGCCCGAGCTTCGCGAAAAAGCCGCTGTCATCTACAAAGCCCTATTGGCTGCCAAACAGCGTTTTGGCACGGAAAATGTCAGCGAGGTGGTCGAATATGTGACTGGAGTTTTCACATCAGACGCCGATTTCGAATTGGAATATTTTGAAATTGCCGACGAAGAAACACTGCAATCCGTTCAAAACGTCGATAATAACAGGAAATATCGTGCTTTCATTGCAGTATTCGCAAACAACGTTCGGTTGATTGACACGATTTCATTAAATTAATTACCTTTGCCCCCATGCAAGTACATGTTGTAAAATCGAAAATCCACCGCGTAACCGTTACAGGTGCTGATTTGAATTATATCGGCAGCATCACCATTGACGAAGCGCTCATGGAAGCCGCCAACATCATCGAAGGCGAGAAAGTTGCCATCGTGAACATCAATAATGGAGAGCGTCTGGAAACGTACGCGATTCCTGGAGCTCGAAATTCGGGCGAAATCACGCTTAACGGCCCGGCGGCTCGAAAAGTCCAAAAAGGCGACATCATCATCATCATTACCTACGCCATCCTTGAATTCGAGGAAGCCAAGTCGTTCAAGCCAAGCCTGGTTTTTCCTAACGAGAAAGACAATTCCCTTACCTGATTTTGAAACAGTATGTAAGTAAATTACTGTCGATAATTCTCCCAATAGCTTTGGGTGTTTATCTGATAATCTACACTTACAACGGTTTCACGCCCGAACAAATCGTCGAGATCAAATCGTATTTTCGCGACGCGAATTATTCGTACATCTTTCTAGGCGCGTTCATCGCCGTTCTGGGGAATGTCTCGCGCGCGTACCGGTGGAAATTCCCGCTCGAGCAAATGGGCTACAAAACCTCGTTCATGAACAATTTCATGGCCGTAAACATCGGTTATGTACTTAACCTGTTAGTGCCTAAGTCGGGCGAGATATCGCGGGCGGTCGTTCTAAAAAAGTACGACGACGTTCCGTTCGACAAGGGTTTCGGAACTATCGTGGCCGAAAGGATCCTTGACGTGATCATCCTTTTCAGTTTCATGGTATTGGCGTTTTTCCTGCAGTTCGATATCGTGAAAGCGTTCGTGCTCGACCAGATTCCGTTGAACAATATATTGCTTTACGGAGGCATCGCGTTTGGAATCGGCATGGTTTGCCTGTGGTTTTACATGTATTCCAAATCGAAATACATCCTGAGCCTGAAGCAAAAGATCTCAGGTCTTAAAGAAGGTCTTTTCAGCTTGCTCAAAATGGAGAAGAAATGGCAGTTCATCGGGCATACCATTTTCATTTGGGGATCTTATTTGCTGACTTTCTATGTTACGATGTACGTTTTTCCGCAGACGGCGGTGTTATCGTTTGGAGCTGCGATTTCGGCTTTTGTCGTCGGCAGTATCGCGATCGCGTTTACCAACAGCGGTTTCGGGTCCTACCCATTTTTGATTTCGCAGATCCTGGTGTTTTACGAGATCAGCAAGACCGTCGGCAACGCGTTCGGATGGATCGTCTGGACGTCCCAAATGCTCGTCGTCCTGGCGTTCGGATTCGCTTCCTTTTTGCTTCTTCCGGTACTCAATCGTAAGAAATAATTTCCTATATTGGCTCGCCCGAATCGGTTAGCCTAACGTCGGAAAGCAATCCAAAAAAAACCAAAAACATGAGAAAATTTCTTGCCGTAGCCGTACTTCTTTTTTCAGCGACTACCGTTTTTTCCCAAAAGACCATCATCGATACCGTAGCGTCTAAAAAGCTCAACCAAAACCGAGAGATTACGATCGTTTTGCCGCCGTCATACGGAATGGAAAAAGACAAGAAATACCCGCTTTTGCTATTGCTCGATGGCGACTACCTCGTTTCACCTTTTACGGGTGCGCTCAATTACGGCGCGTATTGGCAAGATATTCCCGAGATGATCGTGGTCGGAATCAGCCAGAACAAGAACGGTGAGCGCGAAACCGATTGCACGTTCGATAAGGAAACTGGCCTACCTGATGAAGCGGGCAATAAATTTTACGATTTCATCGGCATGGAATTGGTGCCGTCGATCATAAAAAATTACCGAGTCGCCGGATTGAAACTCGTCGCGGGTCACGATACGACGGCCGGGTTCATCAACTTCTTCCTGTATAAAGATCAACCGCTTTTCAACGGATACATTCTGTTGAGTCCTGAACTCGCTCCGGGAATGGAAGAGCAAGTCCCCGAGCGTCTTTCCAAAATCGTGCAACCGATCTGGTATTACCATTGTACGGCCGACGGCGACGTCAAGAAAATGGCCGCTCGTATCCGGAAACTCGACGAGGAAGCGAAACTCATCAAGAAGGCGAACTTCAATTACCGATTCGACGATTTCAAAGGCGCGTCGCATTATTCGCTCGTATTGCATGCGATCCCGAATGCGCTCTATCAATTTTTCGCGGTCTATCAACCGATCTCGACAAACGAATTCAACGAGAAAATCGCCACGCTACAGGAAGGTTACGTGCAATATCTGATCGACAAATACAAAGTGGTCGAGGAAACGATGGGCATGAAAATGAAGGTACGACTAAATGATTTCAAGGCGATCGAAGCCGCGATCCTAAAGAACAAAGCCTATAACGAATTCGACCAACTCGCCCAACTGGCCGACAAGGAATATCCTAAAACCATGCTCGCCGACTACGAAATGGCGCAGATGTACGAGAAAAAAGAAATGTACGACAAGGCAATCAAATCCTATATGCGCGCTTACCAGATGCAGGAAGTGGGCGATTTGACAAAGGATATGATGATTGATCGCGCCGATGAACTTAAACGGAGGTAGACGAAAGACGAACGACATCGTGATTGTCTTTAATCATAAATTTGAAAGTCAATTGTCATAATTTCCGATAGGGACGAGTCCTTAATCATTCGTCGTTTGTCGTTCGTCAAAAATCAAAGTTTTCATTAAGTTCGCGAGTAGTCCATCGTCATTCGTCTTTCGTCAAAAATAAACATCCGACTAAAATGGCCAAAGTCAAAACCTCCTTCTTCTGCCAAAACTGCGGCGCCCAATACGCAAAATGGCAAGGGCAGTGCAATTCGTGCAAGCAATGGAACACCATTGTCGAGGAAATCATCCAAAAAGAAACGAAACCTGACTGGCGTGCGTCGAACCACGAAACCAAGCGCGTGTCGAAACCGTTGCGCGTTACTGAGATCGATTCGGCCCAGGAAATCCGGATGGACAGTTGCGACGGTGAACTCAACCGTGTGCTCGGCGGCGGCATCGTTCCCGGATCATTGATTCTTTTGGGCGGCGAACCCGGAATCGGGAAAAGTACGTTGTTGTTGCAGATCTCGCTCAAGTTGCCGTTTCGAACTTTATATGTTTCGGGCGAAGAGAGCCAGAAACAGATTAAGATGAGAGCCGAGCGCATTCACCCGACGAGCGACAATTGCTACATCCTGACCGAAACGAAAACCCAAAATATTTTCAAGCAGATCGATGACATAGAACCCGACATTCTCATCATCGACTCCATCCAAACCTTACACACCGATTATATCGAAGCATCGCCCGGATCGATTTCCCAGATCCGCGAATGCACGGCCGAACTCATAAAATTCGCCAAGGAAACGAACATTCCCGTAATTCTCATCGGACATATCACCAAAGACGGAAATATCGCAGGCCCGAAAATCCTCGAGCACATGGTCGACACCGTGTTGCAATTTGAAGGCGATAGAAACCACGTCTATCGAATCCTGCGTTCGCTCAAAAACCGTTTCGGTTCGACGTCAGAACTCGGGATTTACGAAATGCAAGGCAGCGGTTTAAGGGAAGTTTCGAATCCGTCCGAGATCTTGATTTCGCACCGAGAAGAAAATCTGTCAGGAACCGCGATCGCCGCGACGCTTGAAGGAATGCGTCCGCTCATGATCGAAATTCAGGCGCTCGTCAGCACGGCGGTTTACGGAACTCCGCAGCGTTCCACGACGGGTTACAACGCCAAACGACTCAATATGATTTTGGCTGTTCTTGAGAAACGCGCGGGTTTCCGATTGGGTACGAAAGACGTTTTCTTGAACGTAACAGGCGGAATTTCGGTAGACGATCCCGCGATCGATCTGGCTGTCGTTGCCGCGATCTTGTCGTCGAACGAGGATATTCCCGTCGAAAAGGATTGTTGTTTCGTGGGCGAAGTCGGGCTGTCGGGCGAAATCCGACCCGTTAACCGTATCGATCAACGCATACAGGAAGCCGAAAAACTTGGATTCTCGAAGATATATGTTTCCAAATACAATAAGATTTCGCTCAAAAATACGTTCATTAAAGTCGAATTGGTTTCCAAGATCGAAGACGTCGCGCAGGCGCTGTTCGGTTAACAGAAATTAACATTTGAAAGTACTATATTTAGTCCTTATTACAGCCAAATGAAGAAAAGCACGAAAAAAAAAATCTATATATCACTGGCGTCTTTTTTCACCATTCTGATCCTCGCGCTCGCGGGTGTTTTTATTTTTCGTGACTCGTTGCTGCACAAGGCGATCGACAAGGTTTCAAGCAAGATAGAGCACGATTACGACAGCAAATTTTCAATAAAGGAAGCGCGTTTCACGAGTTTCAGCGCGATCGAGATGAAGGATATTTTGTTGGTCCCGAAGAGCGGCGACACCTTATTCAGCCTTAAAAGTTTAAACACCGAAATCAATTTCTGGAAGCTTTTCACGGGCAATCTCCAAATCGGGAAACTCGACCTTAAAGACGGTTACATCCAATTGATCAAGAATAAAAGCGGCAAGAATTTCGATGCTTTTTTACACCCGAAGAA
Organism: Flavobacterium sp.; assembly: GCF_004211145.1. GTDB lineage: Bacteria > Bacteroidota > Bacteroidia > Flavobacteriales > Flavobacteriaceae > Flavobacterium. Next base: position 172,111 of record NZ_SEBS01000002.1, read on the forward strand.
CGAGCCCAAAGCCGAAACCGAAACTGAAACTACGTCAGAACGGAAAAACTACGCCAAGCTCGGCTACAGCATCCTGAACCGCGCGTTGAATCTGGTTCCGACCGAAATGAAACTCACGAACGTGTCGCTCCGACTAGACGACATGGGCCGAAAAGTCACGATGGACATGGCCAATTTGTCGCTCGCCGAAAAGCAACTTCAGACCACGATCAAAGTCACCACGAATACGTTCGAGCAGAACTGGAACATTTCTGGATTCGCCGATCCGCGTGAGAAGAAAACCGATCTGCGTTTTTTTACCGACGATTCGTCGGGCATCAAGGTACCGTATGTCGACGAACGCTGGAACCTGAAATCGGGTTTCGATTCGATCCGGTTGAAGGTCACGAACATCGATTTGTCGGGAGGCGAAATGAAGGTCGACGGTTTCAGCTCGATCGCGAATCTCATGGTGAATCACCCGAAAATCGCTTCGAAAGACGTCGTGATAAAGAATGCGAAGTTCGATTACCATTTCATTTTCGGTGATGATTTCATGTCGGTCGACAGTTCTTCGACCGCGACTTTGAACAAGATAAAGTTCCATCCGTTCGCGCAGTACGATGTCGAGGAAGACACAATTTACAAGTTGAAAATCGACATTCCAAAAATGCAGGCGCAGGATTTCATCACGTCGTTGCCTGAAGGGCTGTTCACGCATTTCGAAGGCATGGAAGCCACGGGCGCGTTTGATTACCATCTCGATTTCGCCTACAACAAAAACAAGCCGAATAAGACGGTTTTCACCAGCACGCTCAACAAAGACAACCTAAAAATCGTGAAATATGGCGAGGCGAACTTATCGAAACTCAATGGCAGTTTCGTGTATCGGGCCATCGAAAACGGCAGGCGACAACGCGCCATCTTGGTAGCGCCCGTGAACATTTATTACACGCCCTTGGACCAGATTTCGCCTTATTTGAGGCGCGCGGTATTGACGACCGAGGATCCGTCGTTTTTCCAGCACAAGGGTTTCATAAACGACGCGTTCAAACAGTCGATCATCAAGAACATCAAGACTAAGAAATTCTCTCGTGGCGGCAGCACGATTTCGATGCAGCTCATCAAGAACGTTTTCCTGACGCGTGAAAAAACTTTATCTCGAAAACTCGAGGAAATCCTGTTGGTCTACATGATGGAAAACAACCATGTCGTGAGCAAGAACCGGATGCTCGAAGTCTATTTCAACATCATTGAATGGGGTCCGAACGTATATGGAATCGGTGAAGCGTCGTTGTTTTATTTCCTCAAGCATCCGAGCGAACTCAACCTGAACGAATCCCTTTTCCTCGCGAGCATCATCCCGAAACCAAAAGGGTTCATGTGGCAATTCGACGGTCAGGCAACGCTCAAACCGTATTTGGTCAAACGCAATTCCTACCTCAAGAATACGATGATGCGACGCGGCTGGCTTTCGCCCGAAGATACGACGGCACAAACCCGAAAAGTCGTATTGTATGGGGCGGCGCGTGCTTACGTGAAGAAAGAGGATGAGAAGATCATTAACGTGGACACGTTGTCGGTGGATGAATTTGACTTTTAGTCGCCCGATTCCAGATCCTTCATTTTCTCATAGACCAAATTGCTCTCGAATCCTTTCCTGAGCAGGAAATCACAAAACTTTTTCCGCTTTTTCAACGTATCTCTTTCAGGTAGCGTTTCCCAATGTTTCTGGGCGGTGGAGTGAAATGTCGCGTAGTATTCGTCGGGCGTGATTTCCTTTAGCGCCGTCGCGATGTTGCGCTGTGAAATATGTCGGTGTTTCAATTCGTTCGTAATCCGGACTTTTCCCCAGTGCTTGATGCGGTGTTTGCCTCGTGCGAACGCGATCGCGAAACGTTCCTCGTTCAAGAAATTGTGTTGGATCAAATGAACGACGATTGCGTCCACGGCCTGCTGTATCATTGACATCGATCGGAGTTTCGCGACCACTTCGTCATGGCAACGTTCCTGATACGCGCAATAATGCTCGAGTTTTTGGGTGGCTTCTAGAACGGTGTACGTTTTTGACATGTAAAAAGCGAATTTTTGCCCCAATTGTTAACAATTTGTAGACATAAAACGTATTGTAAATAAGTAAATTAGATTTAATTTTGTGCGCCCGAAATAAACCTCGGGCACAAAACACGAATATACGCCGTAAATAGAATCGAAAACAAAACAAAAGATACCACATGAAATTCAAATTATTCTTTATCGTCGCTTTGGCGTTGGCATGCTCGGGAGTAGTATCGGCACAGATTATTTTTACCAATCCCATTACGGGCACAAATCCGAACACGGCGAATCCTTACACGACTGGCCAGACGGTTGACGCAAATTTAACTGTAAGTGGAATCGGGCGCGGAACGGGAATCACGGGTGTGAATACCAACGACCGCTATAACGCCAGTGGCTGGAACACTTCGGCTCTCGATGCGAACGATTATTTTGAATTCACGTTGACTCCCAACTCAGGCTACATGGTTAGTTTTGTGAGTCTGTTATACACAAGTCAAGCATCCGGAACCGGACCGACGTCGTTCGCAGTTCGCTCAAGCGTGGACGGATATGCTGCGAACATCGCAACTCCCGCGTCAACAGGGGCGACAATTTCTTTAGCGGCGGCGGCCTACCAATACAGAACGACGGCGACGACTTTCAGGATTTACGGATGGGGCGCGAGTGCGGTCGGAGGAACCTTTAGTATAAACGACTTCACATTCAACGGAACGGTCGAACCAGCAGGATTTTTGACAGCCCAAAACGGTCCGTGGACGACTCCCGCTACGTGGGTCGGAGGCGTTGTGCCGACATCGGCCGACAACGCAATCGTGCGTCACTTGGTAACCGACGCCACGGGAATTACAAGAAATGCAGCAACGACCACAACTATAAATACGGGCGCGGCATTGAACGTTTCGAATGGATATGTAAACAACGGAACCACTACGGTTGACGGATCGTTTTCAACAGCATCGGGATTAACGATAAATGCAGGTTCTACTTTCCGCGTAAACGGCGGATTTTCCATAGCGGCCGGAGGTTTTGTCACGGGCGGTTCGCCTATTTACGGCAGCGCTTCGACACTATCGTATCAGACCGGCGGGCTTTATGGACGCGGTCTTGAATGGAATGCGCTCGGAGTCGGAACCATCGGTACGACGCCGGGTTATCCGAACAACGTTACGCTTTCGTCGGGCACGATCCTTAACTACAACAACGGAACGCCCCAGGCCAAAGCAATGGCCGGGAACCTGTCGATAAACAGCGGAACGTCTTTCTATATGGATTACGGCGGAGGCGCGTCGGGCGGAGCTTTAACCGTTGCCGGAAACGTGACGATCAGCGGAAATTTTACGCTCGGTAATGCAATAGGCGACGATTTGCGAGTGGCAGGAAACTTCAGTTACTTGTCGGGAACGTTCAATGGAAACAATCGCGCGGTAATTTTCACGAAAGCTTCGGGAACGCAAACCGTGAATGCCGCGTCGGCGATTTCGATTCCGTATTTCGTTTTCGACGCAACGGGCAGTAGAACCGTGCAGTTGTTGAGCAATAATATCACGATCACGGCACCCGCAACCGGAAACGCCGTATCGTTTGGAAGCGCGGCCGACGTGTTGGATTTGAATAGTTTTTCGCTTACCATCGGAACTGCGGGAATCGCGAATTCGATTTTTGGAGCGGGAACATTCCGGGGTTCGCCGACTTCGAATTTGACGTTGCTCGGAACGGGAACGATCGGAACACTCAATTTCACGACAGGATTCCAAAACCTTGGAACTTTAACGATAGACAGGACTTCGGCAGCTTTGGGTGCGACTTTGGGAACGCCATTGACTATTAATACGAGCCTTGCGCTTACGAACGGGCGTTTGGATGTAGGGAACAATCCGATTACGATCGGTTCAGGGGCTACGATTTCAGGAGCCGGTACGAACAATTACGTAATCGTAGATGTTGCTAACGGAACGGGCGCGGCAATGCGAAAAGTGCTCGCAGTCGGACCGGTAGTCAACTTCGATTTCCCGATCGGAGACGGCGCGGCATCGGCCAACGGATCACAATATTCACCCACGCGGATCGTCGATTTATCGGGGGCGACATATTCGGCGGGCGCTTACGTCTCGGCGGCGGTCAATGATATCAAGCATCCGAGTTTCGATGCGACGACCGACTACATCACGCGTTATTGGGACATACAAACTTCGGGCGTAACGAGTCCGTCGGTATTTACGATGTCGGCGACCTATCAGGATTCGGACATCGTCGGAACCGAAACCTTGTTCCGCGCGAATCGCTGGAATGGAACGGCTTGGTCGAATACAGGTTCGGCAGTCGGTGCGACTACGAATTTAGTTACCGACATGTCAGGTTTCGTGGCCGGCGGCATCAACCATTTTACAGCGGGCCGACGCGATCAGGAAATAAATGTGATCCAAACGGCTACAACGACGACATATTTGCACAATTCGACGTTCAATTTCGGGTCGGTTCTCGTCGGAAGCAATCTCGACATTCAATTCACCGTTCAAAATACAGGACAAATCGACTTGGCATTGCCGGGAACGAATACGATTGTCGGCGGTCCGTCGTACGCTTTTGCACCGGCGGGAACGTTAGCAACGGGACCTTTGACCGGACCGACTGGAACGCGCAATTTCACGATCAGGTTCGCGCCGACCGGAGCCGGGACTTTTACGGGAAGCATCACGATTCCAAACAACGACCCGACTGGGGCCGAAGCGCCGTATGTCATCAATTTTACGGGAGTCGGGATCGTACCGGCGCCTGAGATCAACATCAAAGGATTTACGGGAAGCACGAACAACATCGTCAGCGGAAGCACGACAGCGAGCGGACTCAACAATACATTATTCGCGGCAACGACAATCGGATCGAGCGCGACTAAAGACTACGAAATACAAAATTTGGGAACGGCGGTCCTGAACCTGACGGGCGCGCCTTTGGTTTCAATCGGCGGCGTAAATCCGGGCGATTTCGCGGTAACGACGGTTCCCGGAACGAACGCAATCGCCGCGAGCGCGAGCACGACATTCATCATCACGTTTACACCGACGGCGTCGGGCGTGAGAACAGCAGTCGTCTCGATCGCCAATAATGATTCCGACGAAAATCCATACACGTTCCTGATCCAGGGAACAGGAAATTGCGCGACGATTACAAACACGGTCACGCCAACCTCAGGGCCGCAGGGAACAGTCGTCACGACTACATCGAGTGGAAGCCTCGCGGGCGCTACCGTGACGTTTGCAGGCGTTTCGGCGGTTGTTACTCCAATATCGACGAATCAGGTTACGGTCGTAGTTCCTGCGGGAGCGACGACGGGGAACTTGGTCACGACGAATGCTCAGGGTTGCAGCGGGAACAATTATTTTACGGTGATCGACAATTTGATCACGTCGTGTCAAGGCGGTTCGGCGCTTACTGAACTTTTCATCAGTGAAGTGACCGATTCCAATAACGGCGGCCTTTCATACGTTGAAATCTATAACGGAACGGCAGCGCCTGTATTTCTACCGAATTATGGGCTTCGCGTAGCGAACAACGGAGGCGGTTATTCATTTACGACAGGACTTACGGGCGCTGGATTACCGGGCGCGAATTTACCTGTCGGAAGTTCGTATATCGTGGCTTTGGGTAACGACAGTTCCTGTTCGATTCCGGGAGGAAACGGTTCATACGCCAATCAAACTACGGTCAGTGGCGGAATTAACTTCAATGCGAACGAGCACGATCATATTGCGCTTTTCAGGCTTGCGGTGCAAGTTGACAGTTGGGGCGTTTTTGGCGCTACAAGTTGGGCACCGCTTAGCATCGGCACGAACGGCGCTACTTTCCGACGCAAGAAAACGGCTCCGATCTTGCCGAACGTAACATATAGCAACGCCGATTGGAACATCGTGGATTATCCTGGGACAACGTGTACCGACAACGATTACACTGACATCGGAACCTTCGATTTCTCACGCGGAACGCCGCCGGCAATCACGGTTCAACCTGCTTATTCCCCAAGTTGTAAAGCGGTGACTTTTACGGTTGCTGCGACCGAAGGTTTTTCAGGAGGTTTGCCGCTTGCGTACCAATGGTATGTGACGAATCCCGGAAATGCGAATTGGTCGGTCGTTATCGATAACGCCACGTTCTCAGGCGCGACGACTGCGACATTAAATATAACGAATATCGCCGGGCTCGACGGTTATCAATTCTATTGTCAGGTGCGCGAAAATGGTGCGACTTGTTATACGGCCTCGAATGCTGTGATGATTTTGGGAAGCGGAACCGTGACTTGGAATGGAACGGCTTGGACACCGTCGGCGCCTACGGTTTCGACGCCGGCTGTCATTGACGGCGACTACAACACGACTACAAATGGAGATTTCGAAGCGTGCAGCCTGACCGTTTTAGGAACAAGGACACTTACCGTGAGCGCGAACCATTACATTTCGATTGTCAACGATCTTACCGTCAATGCCAATGGAACTCTAAATGTTCTCAACAACGGCTCTTTGGTTATGGTCGACGACGCAGGAATCGTAACCAACAACGGAACGATGCAGGTTTCAAGAACGACGCAACCTTTCGTGAAATACGATTACACCTATTGGTCGTCGCCGATCGCCTCGGCCACGATCGGGACGACTTTCCCGGGTTGGAGAATGGATTATTCATGGATTTTCCAAACCGCTAATTATTCGGATGTCACCGGGCCTAACGGTACCGGTCCGGCCGATGGTTTCGACGACAACCTCGATACGTGGATTCACACGACGCCGGCAACCGTAATGACTCCGGCCAACGGATATGTGATCATGGGGCCGACGAATTTGCCGAGTTATCCCGCGACATCGACCGTGACGTTTTCAGGAAGAGTAAACAATGGTATTGTCACGATTCCACTTGCGATGAGTGCGAATGCGGCTGCGACCGATGACGATTTCAATATCATCGGGAACCCGTATCCATCGTCGGTTTTCGCGGACGATTTCATCAATTTGAATACGAACACGTCGGGAACTGTAAAGTTTTGGACGCATCAGGCGCCGGTTTCGAACACAGCTCCCGGACCATACCAATCCAATTTCGTCACGAGCGATTATGCGATGTACAATTTGAGCGGCGGAACTGCTAGCGGAACGGGAAGCACGATTCCAACGGGAATGATCGCAACAGGACAAGGTTTCCTCGTTGAAGCGCTTGCAGGAACGAACGTGATCTTCAATAACTCGATGCGTGACAAATCGCAAATCAATACGAACTTCTATCGCCAGTCGCAGAATACGGCTTTGGCGGCGCAGAAAGACAGGGTTTGGGTGAACTTCAAGCACTCGATCGGGTTGTTCAGCCAGCAATTGGTCGCCTATATCGAAGGCGCGACGCTTGATTATGACCGAGGATACGATGGGAAAGCCAGTAAATCAGGCAATGCCGTTAGTTTCTATTCGTTCATCGAGACCGAGAAATATCGCATTCAGGGACGTCCGTCATTCACGACAAGTGATATTGTTCCGATGGGTTATTCCACGACGTTGCCCGGAACGTACACGATTACGATCGACCACGCCGAAGGACAGCTTAACGAATCTTCCCAACCGATTTACATCGAAGATAAATTGCTCAACATCATCCACGATCTCAAGGAAAGCGATTACGTCTTCACGACCGAATTGGGAACATTCAACGATCGTTTCCAGTTGCGATATACGACCGAATCCTTGGGAACGCCTGATGTCGGATCTTTAGATCAAGTCGGGATACTATCCTCAAATCAAATGATCCGGGTCAAGTCGCGCACCGACATAAAATCAATAGAAGTGATCGACATGTTAGGGCGAAGCATTTTTAAGAAAACCGATATTAATGCCGTGGAATTCGATACGCGATTGGAAATTGCAAAACAGGCATTACTCGTAAAAGTGATACTGACCAACGGAAGTTCAGTGACCAAGAAAATCATACATTAAAAATCAACGAAAATAATTGTAAGATATACCGACAAATCGTCGGTATACTTTTTAATAAGGCGTCGTTCGTCGATTTTTTTTGCTCTTTGTCGATAATTCAGAAACGCTAAATAACTGTAAATCTTTTATTTGTATGTTTGAAAGTTCCATTCCCCAACAACATTTTCAAGCCTATTAGATTCCTACTGTATATGAGATTTAGACACAGTTTATCGTTGATGTTTTTGCTGATGGTCACCGCCGTCGGATTCGCCCAGGTTTCCTTGACCGAAGGTGCGCCAACTGTAACTATTAACTTTTCAGCATCAATGCCGACATCGGTCGGTACGAATCCAAGCACTGCATATACGGCAGCAGGTTTTTCAGCGAACCCGACAATTGCCGGACGATTAAATTCAAACGCCTGGGATATTCGCGGATTTGATTTTGGAACACTCGGTTTCGGAGGCAATCAAACGGTAGATGACTTCGGCCGCGGGCAGATCACAAACCCTGTACTCACCGGCGGATTGTATGCTTACACCGAATTGCCCGGCACGGTTGCGAACCCGGCATTCATGATCCAGCCAACTGCCACCGACTTCAATCCGGGGGCCGTCGTGCTCAGGCTTCGAAACAATGGGACCACAAATATGACCCAGCTTGCGGTTAGCTATAATTTATTTCTACGAAATGACGAAGGGCGTTCCAATTCCTTCAATTTTTCTCACTCTCCTGATGATATAGTTTACGAAGCTGAAACTACCCTGGATTATGCTTCTCCTGAAACTCCCGATGCGTTTCAATGGACACAAGTCGATGTGACACCTTCGCGATCGATTATCATTACGGGCATAAATGTAGCTCCAGGCGGATATTATTATTTGCGTTGGACATCACAAGACATAAGCGGTACTGGAGATAGAGATGAATTTGGGCTTGATGATATCGTAATTTCAGCCACTTATGGTCCGCCGGCGGCTGAAATAAATGTAAAAGGCGTTTCAGGTGTTACGGTACTTTCGGGCGATACGACACCAACCGTAGCCGAGGGCACCGATTTCGCTCCGATTGGCGCGCCCATTTCCACGACATCGGCAAGTGTGAACACAACGTTCATTATTCAAAACCTCGGTGGTGCGATACTCAATGTAAGCAACGTAACCATTACGGGTACCAATGCCGCGGATTTTGCCGTTTTTATCCCATCGCCGACGAACACGCCTACGGGCGACATTCAACCAGCGGGAAGTCCGAGCAATCAGCGCGAGTTGACCTTGAAATTCGATCCCAGTGACGAAGGGTTAAGGACGGCCAGAGTTTACATTGCAAACAATGATAGCAATGAGAACCCATATTGGTTCGATATCCAGGGTTACGGTGTGATACCCAAGCCTGATATGAACGTCAAAGGTCTGACGGGCGGAACATCTAACATTACGAGCGGGAACATGATCCCGTCAGCTGGGAACAATACATTATGGGCTGTGGATCAACTTGTCGGAACGAGCACGACGAAGGATTACAGAATTCAAAACACGGCTCTGATCTCTTCAATTCTGTTGCTTACCGGAACACCGAAAGTCACGATATCCGGCGTAAATCCAGGGGATTTCGTCGTGACGACACAACCACCTGCAACGAGTATCAACGGCGGCTTCGGAACGAATTTCATCATAACGTTCACGCCGAGCGCGCCGGGAATCCGAACTGCACTCGTGACGATCCAGAACAACGATCCTATCGCCGATCCATTCACGACGTTAACTGAAAGCCCGTACACGTTCCTGGTCCAAGGGAAAGGCGTCGCGCCTGAAATTGACATTACGGGTAACGCCCAGCCAATTGTCAGCGGCAGTATCACGCCGACGTTGGTGAACCATACCATTTTCGACTACCTGAACATCAATGCAGCGACGCTCGACCGTGTATATTCTATCCGAAATACGGGGACGATGCCGTTGACAATCGGAGCGGTGACGCTTTCAGGTGTGAATGCGTCGGAATTTTCGATTATCACTCTACCCGCCGCCTCGTTGGCGGTCAATGCGACGACTACATTTACCGTCCGTTTCGATCCGTCATCGGTCGGAGTAAGGAATGCGATCGTATCGGTGGTCAGTAACGACTACGACGAAAACCCATATACGTTCGCGATCCGAGGTTACGGTCTGGATTACATTCCATGTGCGTACAGTGCGGTCGAAACGATTGCCATACAAGATTTCGAAGCTACTCCGGCCACACCGACCTGGGGAATTTCAGGAACCGGATATACGCTCGCGGCCGGAACGGCTTACGGATTATCCGGCGACGGCGGATCGTCTGATCGATTCCTTGGCGCGCGCAGCCTTCAAGTTACTAATGCGACGTCCACGGTAACGTTTGCAGCCGTCAATACGACTTTATTCAGTGATATTGAACTTTCCATCCGATTGGCCTCGATGTCCACGACCGACATCGAAGGAAGCGATGTCGCCGACAAAGTGATAGTGGCAGTCAGTGCAAATGGCGGGGCGACTTGGTCGAACGAACTCGATTTGTCAGGAAATACGAACTCCAAATGGAATTTCGTTTCGGGATCGGGAATCGCATCGGCACTTTATGATGGTAATAATATCCTCACGAACTTCCTGACGGCCGCGGGTGGTTACGTTACGGCTAACGGTACGGGCACAATTCGTTTGTCAGGTTTGCCAAAGACGACAAATCTCATGGTTCGCATAACGCTGATCAACAATGCCGCTGAAATTTGGGCGCTCGAGAACGTGACACTTTTCGGACGTAAAGAAATCACCACTATCTGGAATGGTTCAGCCTGGAGCAACAGCGCACCTACGACGACCGTAAAAGCGATTTTCAGCGGTTCATACAATACGGCCACAAACGGTAACGTGACAGCCTGTAAATGTCAGGTGAATGCGGGGCAAACCGTGACCGTGGGTACGAACCAGTTCCTAAGTGTGGAAAGCGACATTGAAAATTCCGGTTCGATAACTGTGGAAAGTGGCGGAAGTCTCGTACAGCGCAATGACTTTGCAGCAAACATCGGAAATGTCGTCGTGAGAAGAAATTCGACCGCCATGAGAATGTATGATTATACTTACTGGTCGTCTCCGGTTGCCGGGCAGACACTGTTTAATTTGTCACCTTTAACGAAGTCGGACAAGTTCTACCAGTTCAATACTCCAATAAATAATTGGCAGGGCGTACCTTCAGGAAATATAATGACGCCTTCGATCGGTTATATCATCAGGGCGCCCCAGAACTTTACGTCGACTCCGCAAATTTATCCTGCCCAATTCGCAGGTCCGGCCAACAATGGTATTTATCAACCGGCGATATTTAATAGTACGGGAACTTGGAACTTGCTCGGGAATCCGTATCCGTCTGCGATTAACGCGAATGCATTTTTGCAATTGGCCGACAACGCCGCCATCCTGAACGGAACCATCTACCTATGGACGCATAACACGCCAATCGCAAGCTTGGTTTATAACTTCAGCGACTACGCGGTTTACACGCTTTTGGGAGGGACGGGAACAGCCGCCGCACCGAATGTCGGCGTAAACAATACGATTCCTACGGGAAAAATCGCGTCAGGTCAAGGATTTTTTGTCGTCGCTCACGGAAATGGGAACGCCACGTTTAACAACAGCATGCGTTTGACGGGTAACAATACCGAGTTTTTCAGGACGGCGAATCAAATGGGAATGGAGTCTATCAGCGAACCTGACGGGATCGAGAAACATCGCATTTGGCTCGATTTCGCAAACGCCGACGGCTTGTTCAAACAAACCCTCGTAGGTTATGCCGAAGGTGGCACCAATGAATTCGATACCATGTTCGATGGGCCGATGCCAAGTGGAGGAAACGCCGTTTCGTTCTACTCTTTAATGGACGAAAACACAAATTCGTTCTCGATTCAAGCGCGCGCACTTCCATTCAATAATCAAGACAAGGTACGACTTGGGTATTCAACGACCGTCGCAGGGAATTATACGATCGGTATTGAAGGTACTGACGGCCTTTTCGGCGAACAGGACATTTATCTTGAGGACAAAGCGCTCAACGTCATCCACGACCTAAAGGAATCGTCTTACGTGTTTACGACCGAAACCGGAACATTCAATGAGCGATTCGAACTGCGTTACACGACGGAACAATTGTCGACACCTGGCTTCAATCCTGTGAATTCTCTGCTGATCGCGGTTAAAGAAAGCGCGATCAATTTGAAATCGTCCCAGGAAAATATTTCCGAAGTCACGGTATACGATATGCTCGGGCGCACGATATATACAAGAAGCGACATCGGCACGACGCACTTTTCGATTGAAAACCTTTTGGCGAGCCAACAGTCGCTGATCGTGAAAGCCAAGCTAGAAAATGGCGCGATCGTCACGAAAAAAATACTCTTTAAATAAAAAGCCCCGGAAATTCCCGGGGTTTATTTTTATGATGCGATACCCAATTGTTTATGGGTTCTCACGATCGCCTGTTCGTTTTTATAATCGATCCACGATTGTCCTTTCCATTTGCGCATGAGATTGTCGTAATGACGCATGATCACGATATTGTACGCCGCTTTCGTGAAGTTTGCGATTTCACGTGGCAATGCGCGCAAGCTCATCGAAAATCCCGGAGTCAGGTATTTCATGTAATGCCAATAACCTTCGGGCATATACAGCATTTCACCATGCTTCAACGTCGTGACGTGACCTTTCGCTTTTTTGAGTGCGGGAAATTTCTCGAAATCGGGATTGTCGTAGTCGATGTCCTCGCGTGAAATCAAGGCATGTGGAACTTTATACAGATAAGGCGTCTGGTCAGGCGCGAAAAGCACGCAACGTTTCTTTCCGTGAAAATGAAAATGCAGGATGTTCGAATAGTCGATATCGTAATGAATGAACACTTTCGAATTCTCGCCCCCAAAAAACAACATCGGCAATTGCTTGATGAGGTTCAATCCCATATCGGGCCATTTGAAGTCCTGACGTAGGATCGGGACCTGCTTTACCAAATTGTAAAGGAAGATCCGGTAATTGGTCGGTTTCGATTCCAAAAGGTCGATGTATTCGGTCATTTTCATCTCGGCATGCGCCTGATTGAATTTGTCCTTGTGCGACACCGGCCTGTCATCATACAAAGGAACGGTTTGATCACCGGCCACTTTTTTAATGTATTCGAAGTTCCATTTTTTATACGCAGGCCAATCTTCGGTAAGCGTTTCGATTACCACGGGTTTCTGCTTCTTTACATAATTATTGAAAAAATCCTCTTTCGAGATGGATTTTACGCGTTCAATTTCAGTTAGGTCTAACGGCATGAGTTGTGTGTTTTGATAGGCAAAAAAACAATGATTTTGCCAGCATTCTACTCAAAGTTAACAAGTGTTACGGAATTGTAAAATGCATAAGCTGCCAATTTTTTCCCAAAAAAAAACGCTCCGTTTCGGGGAGCGTCTCATTTATTTTAAAGTTGGATTACGATTGCGGAACCTTTTTTCCAGCGGCTTCGAGGTTGCGCTCGATGCTGTGTCCAGGTCGCGTCCAACGAGGTTTTTCACCCAGTGCCTGAAATTCCGAATCTTCGGCTTCGACCGTTTTTGGCTGCACCATTTTTGTGAATGGCTTTTGTGGTGTGAGCCCGAGCATCTCAAACATCTTCATGTCTTCGTTCACATCGGGGTTCGGCGTCGTAAGTAATTTATCTCCTGCGAAAATCGAATTCGCGCCCGCAAAGAAACACATCGCCTGGCCTTCACGCGTCATATTCGTGCGTCCGGCAGAGAGTCTCACCTGCGTTTCAGGCATAACGATCCTTGTCGTGGCTACCATTCGGATCATGTCCCAGATCTCGACAGGTTTCTCGTCTTCCATCGGCGTTCCTTCAACGGCAACAAGCGCATTGATCGGCACCGATTCGGGCTGAGGATTCAAACGCGACAAAGCGACGAGCATTCCCGCGCGGTCTTCAACGCTTTCACCCATTCCGATGATTCCGCCGCTGCAAACCGTCACGTTTGTCTTGCGCACGTTTTCGATGGTTTGCAAACGGTCTTCGAAACCGCGTGTCGAGATGACTTCCTTATAATATTCTTCAGATGTATCGAGGTTGTGGTTGTAAGCGTACAATCCGGCTTCGGCTAGACGTTGCGCCTGGTTCTCGGTAAGCATTCCCAACGTACAGCAAACTTCCATGTCGAGTTTGTTGATCGTGCGGACCATTTCAAGAACTTGGTCGAATTCGGGGCCATCTTTCACGTTTCTCCATGCGGCACCCATGCAAACACGCGATGAACCGCTGGCTTTGGCGCGCAAAGCTTGTGCTTTTACGTGAGGAACCGTCATCAGGTCGTTTCCTTCGACGCCCGTGTGGTAACGCGCAGCTTGCGGGCAATATCCGCAATCTTCAGGACAACCGCCGGTTTTGATCGAAAGCAAGGTCGAAACCTGAACTACGTTCGGGTCGTGGCTTTGCCTGTGTATCGTGGCCGCTTCGAAAAGCAGGTCCATCATGGGTTTGTTGTATAGCGAGATGATTTCCTCTTTCGTCCAATCGTGTCTGGTTGGGTTCATACGTGCCAGGTTTAGTTGCTCCAAAAGTAGCGAATTAAGATGTAAATAGAAAGGCGCGTTTTCCTAAAACTTGAAACCGTTTGCCGCAAATGAAAAAGCCTGCAACTGTGCGAAATGCAAGTTGCAGGCCTGGTGGTTTTTATGGATTGTGTCAGTCGACGCGGTTGATGACTTCAACTTTGTCTTTCCAATACTGCATCAAACAGAACGAAACGATGAGTGAAGCCGCAGTCGATTCGAACAGAAGCCCGATGCAATACTGTTGGATCGTCAAGTCGCCGCCTCCGAAAATGAAGTTATCCGAAAGTTCTTTCAGATACGGTTCGCCTCCTTTGTAATAAATGTAGCCGAGCAGACTCGCGATGCTTAGCAACGCTCCGATCATCGATGTGACGATAGCCGAAAGCAAATTCTTGTTATACCCGCGGATGCCGTCTTCCTTATTCGCCTTGATTGTTCTGTTCACGCCATAGGCTACGAACAAAATGTTGACGATACGCAAGAAGAAAACATCTGAAAAGCCTAATAATTCAAGCAGTATGAAGTACACTCCAATCCCGAGGAAAATGATGAAGCCGTTGGTTAGTTCTCTGGTAAATTTCATGGTTTTGGTTTTTTAGATTACCGACAAAACACGTCGGATTAGTTAGACATTTAGTTATGGTGTCTACCAAATTTAACTAAAAAACTACGATTTTGTCAGAACGGCGTTGACTTTAATATAAATTTAATAGTCGTTTTCACGCACCGAAAAATTACCTGATCGGCTTCCAATTTTCGTCGTACAAAAGCACCCAGTCGTTGTGCCAGAAGTAGTCCCAGTCTGCTGCCGCAAGATCCACTTCAGGGTCGATAAGCGTGTGGTAATCCGAATCGTTAACCTGAACGTTCTGTTTCACGTAAACGCTCACGTCGCGTCCTTTTTGCGCGTATTCCTTTTTGATCCGTTGCGCCAGTTGCCAAGCGCCGTCGGGTTTGGAGCATGCGAATTGGATCTGTTTGCCTGAAAGTTTATTAAGGCGATAATGCTCGCGGATTTTACTTCCCTTGTCGGCAACTTCGAAAGTCGCGTACCCGTTCCGTTGACGCAGCATCATGCGCCAGCTGAGTCGGTGGCCTTCCTCGGTCCAAAGCACATCGCCTTTTATCGCGAAATGTCGCAACGGGAGCGCGAGTTGCAGGATCAGGTAGGGAACGAAAAAATAGAGCAACAGTCTTTTCTGTTTCGGCAAGTCGACGGGTTGCTCAAGCTTTGGTTTCTTTCGTAAAAATATGCGTCGGATGCGATCGGGCGGATAAAAGAACACGATGAAACTCAACGCGAAAAACGGAAAAATCCCAATCTGCAACACGATAGAATTGAAGATGTGGAAGATTATCGAACAAACGAAAGCAATCGTGCGCGTGCGTTTCCACAGCAAGAGCGGCACGATCAGGAAGTCGAAAACCATGCCTGACCAAGCAATGAACAAATGGAACCAATGCTGTGAGAACAGATTTTCGGCAAGCGGCAAATGGTCGGTTCCGCCAAGCAAGAGCCTGATGAACGTTCCGTCTACCCAATCGGGCGTGAGTTTCGAGACCGTCGCAAAAAAATAAACGATCGTAACTTGCGTAATCATGATCCATGAACACCATTGCGGCATCGCAAGTTGCTTGATCTGCGGATCGCGTTTTGCGTCGAACGAAGCGTACGCATTTGCAGGCAGACACCACATGATCATGCAAACGAGCAGCAACAAATAATAGTGATTGTTGTAGTTTTCCTTTTGCATGAAATACACACCGGCCCAAAGAATCGTGAACATGCCCAGGCTGAATCGATATCGGTAACCAACCATCGTAAGCAATCCAAAAACACTCATCACGGCAAAATAATAATACATGCCGTTGCCGGGAAGCGGTTGCAGCCAATCGAGCCCGATGTGCGAGAACGTGAATTCAACATCGATGAATGTGCGTTTTACCCAGCCCGTGCAGATCGCGCCCAATGCTTCGGCGAAAAGCAGAAAACCAAAAAATATTCGGAATACGATTAGTGGCGCGTTGTCGATCGGTTTGAAAAGTCGCTGTTGGAACGTCATATTATTCTGCGATAAACGATAGGGAATCCAGGCGGTCGTTGGCCAATTGTTGTTTGAGGATGTCGAGCGACGCGAATTTTTGTTCGTCCCGCAAATGGTGCAGGATCGAAACTACAAGTTCCTGCCCGTACAGATCGCCGTCGAAATCGAAGAAGTGAACCTCGATTGAAAGTCCTTGGCCGTTTACGGTCGGATTCGTTCCGATATTCATCATCCCGAAAACGACTTTTTTATCAATGACGCTTTTCACGACGTAAACGCCTTGTTTAGGAATCAGTTTGTAATCTTCGCTGATTTTTAGGTTTGCCGTGGGATATCCGATCGTACGCCCGAGTTTTTTGCCTTCGATTACAGTTGCCGTGAAAAAATAGTTGTAACCCAAATATTGGTTCGCGAGCGCCATGTTTCCGTTCGATAGAGCTTCGCGGATTTTGGTCGAACTCACCGAAACGGCGTCGATTTCCTGAGCAACAAGATCGCCAACGTGTTCGGCCAGCTGTTGAACGGCTCGTACGGCTTCTCCGACAAGAACAACAACGGCACCCCCGTCGACGAAATCCTGGCCGGCAACTACTCCACCTTCGTCAAGAACTACCTGGCCGACGGCGTGACCCTGGCCGACAGCGCCGGTACCTGGAAGTACACCCAGATCAGCCCGTTCCTGCAGGACACCTGGCAGGTCAACGACAACCTGTCGATCGTGTACGGCGTGCGCGTCAACATCCCGAAGGCGGACCGCGCGCCGCCCGTGGCGGTGGAAAGCAGCACCAATACCCCCGCCGGTGCGACCGCGGGCGCCCCCGTCTGGGAAAGCCGCTTCGGCTATGCCAGCGACACCACGCTCGGCTCGAAGAACAAGGTGATCCAGCCGCGCTTCGCGTTCAATTACAGCTTCGACGGCGAGCGCATGATGCAGCTGCGCGGCGGCGCCGGCCTGTTCCAGACCGTGCCGCCGTACGTGTGGCTGACCAACCCCTACACCAACAACGGCGTGGTCTCGTCGAAGGGCTATTCGGGCACCAACCCGGTCGCCGATCCCTTCAGCGCCGATCCGGACAACCAGCCGGGCCCGAATTCCGCCCTCGCCGGTGTGTGCGCCGCCAACGCCACCTGCCAGATCGACGTCCTCGACCCGGACTTCAAGCTGCCGGGCGCATGGAAGTACAGCCTGGGCTTCGACGCCGAGCTGGGCTGGGGCCTGACCGGCACCATCGAGTACCAGCGCATCCAGCACAAGAATGCGATCGCGTACCTCGCCCCGAACATCGGCAAGGCGAAGGGCCTGCTGCCGGACGGCCGCAATGCGTACTGGCAGACCTACCCGAACGCGAGCACCAGCCAGGTCGGCAACGGCACCAACAATGGCGCCTACCCGGAGATCAATACCCGTTCCACCCTGCTGACCAACGTCGACCAGGGCGGCTCGGACTCGGTGACCTTCTCGCTGAGCAAGGCCATGCAGAACGGCTTCAGCGGCAACTTCAGCATCACCCAGACGCGTTCCACCGAAGTCAACCCGGGCACCAGCTCGCAGGCCTACTCGAACTACAACTATGCGGCGCGCAACGATCCGTACGAGCTGGCCGAAGCGGCCTCGCGTTTCGAGATCCCGCTGTCCGTGAAGCTGTCGATGAGCTGGGAACACGCGTTCTTCGGCGACAACAAGACGTCGGTGAACGCGTGTTCCCAGCTCATCGACAGCTTCACGGACAGCGGGATCTCGAAACGCGAGGCCGCT
>NZ_SEBS01000028.1 GCF_004211145.1 Flavobacterium sp.
TGAACCAGTAATCGGTCGACGGCATCGGGTGTCCGTTGTATGTTCCGTCCCATCCGTCCTGGCCTTCCTTGTTAGGGGCGATCTGCTTGATGAGTTTCCCATAGCGGTCAAAGATATAAATTTTTGTCTTTCCGTCGTTGTCAAGACCGATCGTATTCCAGGTATCGTGGATACCGTCGCCGTTCGGCGTGAAATAATGCGGATAGTTGATCAAAAGCACGTCGATCGGGCCCACCGAGCCGCACTCGCTGCGCACCTGGATGGTATGCGGTCCCGGGGCCACGTTGGTGAACAGTCCGCCGTTGGCAAGCCATGGCCCGCCGTCCAGCGAGTACTCGAAGTACTGCGGGTTCTGTCCCTGCACGCTCACCTGGATCGACTGGTGGTCCTGGAAGGCGCCGCTGACCGTGTAGGTCACCTGCTCCGGTGCGCTGGTCTCCACCACCGTATGCGGTGCCGAAGGTCCCGATACGCAGCCCGCCGCGCTTGTCACAATTACCGTATAGTCGCCGGCAAGGTCGGCCGTGATGGTCGGGGTCAGCACGCCCGTGGTCGTCCCGTCAAGGAACCATTCGTAGGTGTAGCCCGTCCCGCCCGGCTGTGCCGTCAACGTCGGTGCGCTCACCAGGTCGCCCGTAGTGAAGTCGATACAGATCGTCTGCCCGCCGTCGACCGTCACCGCGAGCCTAGGCTCGACCGTGACGCTTACCGCGACCGCATCCGAGCTGCACGTGGCAGGCGCCGCCGTATTGTTGGTCACCACCGCCCACAGCGTGGCCGTACCCGTGGCATAGGCCGCAGGGTTGGCGATCGGCGTGCCGGCCGCCACGTCCGCAGGGCTCGCATAGTAGCTTACCGTGAACTGCGGGTCGGCCGCCTGAACCGTGCCCAGGATGTCGGCGTTTGCCGAGGTCAGATCGAAGACGTAGATGCCGTCCGAAGGATCGGCGTCGTCGTCGCACACGACCGGGAACGCATAGGCCGTGGCCACCGCGCCCTGGTTCACCTGGAGGGTGAGTTCGGTCGTGGTCCAGCAGCCCGTGGCGTCGTTGACCACCCTGACGTAGACGATCTCAGGATTCGTCGTATTGGCATACGAGGCGAAGTTGGCGATCGCGCCCGTCGAGGCCTGGGCCGAGACAAGGTCGTGGTAATAGGTGAACGTATAGTCCGATGCGCTTCCCGATGTGAGAAGGAACTGGTCGGCAGTGGTCAGATCGAAGACCGCCGTGTTGGTGTTGTTGGTCTCGCACGCCTGGAGCGTATAGGTGGTCACCTGCGGTTGCGGGTTGGCCACCAGGTTCAGGGTCACGATCACGTGGCAGAAGTCCCCGCCGGTCTCGGCAAGGGTCGCCTCCTCCACACGGATGTAGACCGGGCCGCCGAGCGACTCGTAATTGGAAAGGCTCGCCGCGGGGATGGCCGCCGCGTCGTTGCCCGCCTCGGCGTCCGCAAGGCTCGTGAAGTACTGGAAGGTCATCAGCGTGTCGCCGTTGGCCATCTGCGCCTCATACTGCGAGAGGTCGAAGAAGGCCGTGCCGTTGCCGTCCTGGTCGCAACCGGTCAGCGTCTGCTGGGCCGCCGTGAGCGGTGCCGGGGCAGGCAGCGGAAGCACCTGTATGGTCTTGTGCGTACGCGAGGAGCAGCCCGTGGCGATGCTCGTGATCACGATGCCGATGCTCTGCGGGTTGGACGTGTTCACGTAGGCCTGCGCCTGGGCAAGGCTGAGGGCGTTGGTGCCGTTCGCCGCGTCGTTCACGCTCGGGTAATAGGTCACCGTGTAGAGCGAGGCGTCGTAGCCCGGCACGCTCGTGGCGTCCACGATCGTGGTCAGGTCCCACGTCTCGGTGGCGAGCCCCGATCCCGGAGCCTGCCCGTCGCATACGCTCCAGATGCCCGGTATGGCACCCGGTACCGCAAGCGGCACGTCCACCTGCAGCATGAAGCTGCTGATGCTGTAGCAGTCGGCCGCGTTCTCCGCGCGGACCCAGATCTGCTGGGTGTACGGCGTCGTGTTGGTGTAGCTGGTCACGCTGCCCAGTGAGCCCGTGCCAAGTTGTGCCTGGCCCAAATCGTCGTAGTAGCTGAAGGTCAGCGTACCCGAGCCCGGCTGCTGCAGCAGCGTGATGGCCGCCTCGTACTGGGTCAGGTCGAACTGCGCGTAGCCGTCCTGGTTTGTGTCGCAGACGGTAAGGTCGGCAAGGTCGGTCGCCGGGATCGGCGTGGCCAGCACGTTGAGCGTGAAAGGCAATATGTTCGGGCAGCCGTTGCCGGTCACCGCGTCGTTGGTGGCCAGCACGTAGATCGTCTGGGTCACCGGATAGCCGTTGTTGGTATAGATGCCCGACTGCTCGTTGATGCCCGCAAGGGCGTCGGCCTGGGTCAGGTAGAAGGCAAGGGTCATCGTGCCCGCCGGGACGCTCTGCAGCATGTAGGCCGCGATGGCGTCAAGGTCGAACTGCGCGTAGCCGTCCTGGTTGCCGTCGCACACGTTGGTGAGCGGGCTGTTCGGAAGCGGCATGTCAGGCATCGGCAATGGCTCCACGCGGATGTCCATGCCCGTGACGTAGTAGCAACCGTTGGCGTTCTCCACGCGCACCCAGATGAACTCCACCGCAGGCGGCACGTTCACGTAAGGGATGCTGCCGTCGATCGGCGAGAGTCCGCCGATGGCGTCGGTCTCGCTGTGGTGGAAGCTCACCGTGAGTCCCGTCTGGCCCTGCACGATCTGCGGCAGGTGGTCGTTCAGGATGAAGGCCTCGTGCTGGTCGATCGGTGCGGTGTCGCACTTCACGAAGGCCGGGATCGGTGCGATCGTCGGACGCGTGAAGACCGAAAGGCTCACCTGGACCGTATCGGTACAGCTGTTGGCCGCCGTGCTCACCACCGCCCATATCGTGGCCGTGGCGCTCTCGTAGCCCGCCGTCGAGACGATCGGGTTGCCCGCCGCGATGTCGGCGAACTGCGCATAGTATTGTACCGTATAGCCCGCACCCGTGGTGTTGGCAAGTATGTCGTCGTCAAGCGATGTCAGCACGAAGGTCGCCGTACCGTTGCCGTCGTTGTCGCAGAGCTCGTATTCCACGCCCTCCACGGCCTCGGGCCTGAGGATCACCGACAGGTCGAGCTGCACGTAGCTCGGGCAGATGTTGCCCGCGGCTGTCACGCGCACCGTGATGGTCTGGTTGCAGTCCTGCACGTTCGGGTAGGCCGTCGGGTCGGTTATGGCGTTGAGGCTTTGCTCGGCGTCATCGGTGGTCAGGTGGTAGCTGAAGGTCGTTCCCGCAGGTACCGTCCCGCCCATGATGGCCGCCTCGACCGAGGTAAGGTCGAAGAGCGCGTGGCAGTCGTTGTTGTCGTCACATTCCGAGATGGCCTGGGGCGATACCACCGCCGGGCCCGTGCCCATGATAAGGTCCAGGGTCGTATAGCTGGTGCAGTGCTCGTTGTCCAGGCGGACCGTTACGGTGCCGCCCGTGCTTACGTACAAGCCCGGGAGCGGGTTGGTCGGCACCGAGGCGTCGGCCATGTTCAGGTAGTAGCTCACCGTAACGCCCGGGATGCCCTGGGATACGGTATTGGCGTAGGCGGCAAGGTCGAAGCTCGCCTGCCCCGATCCTTCCATGCAGCTGGTCAGCGGCGCCAAAGGCACCACGCTCGGCAGCGGCCAGAGCACGAGCTCGAACGAGGCCACGTCCACGCAGCCCGCGGCGTTCTCAAGGCGCACCCAGATGGTCTCCGCGCCCGCACTGTTGTACGGTCCGGCAGGGATGGCATTGGCCGGTGTCTGGGCGTCGCCCTGGCTGTGGTGGAAAGTGAAGGTGATGCCCGCCGGGTTGGCGATGATCTCACCTATGTGGTCGGTAAGGATGAAGTCCTCGGTGCCCGCGGGGGCATCAAGGTCGCACTGGGCGAAGTCCGCGATGTCCTCGTTGGCCGTCGGACGCGCGTCCACGTGGATCATGAAGGTCGAGTACGAGGCGCACTCGGGCGCGTCAAGGTCCCACACCCTGATGATGATCGGCTGGTCCCAGAGCTGCACGTTGCAGTAGAGCGCAGGGTCCGGGATAGCGTTGATGTTCTGCTGGGCATCGGGAAGCGTCAGGTGGAAACTGTAGCCCAGATCCGGGTTGCCGCCCGTGGCCTCGAGACCCGCAGGGTTCAGGTCGAAGCAGCGTACCCCGTCGTTGTTGTCGTCGCACAGGCGGATGTCGGTCACCGTGGCAGGGACCGCCGGTGGCGCGATGACCTCCAGGCTAACCGAGAGCCCGACCGCCTGCTGGCAGCCGTTGGCGTCGGAAACATCCGTCAGGGTCACCGTGAAGGTGCCCGTATTGTTCGTAGGAAGCGTGACCGTGGCCGTATCCTGGCCCGCAGCGCTTACCGTCGTCTGGCTGCCCGGCGTACCCGATACCGTATAGGTGAACGTGTACGGGGACGTGCCCGAGGCGCCCGTGAAGGTCACCACCGGAAGCGGCGTACCGTCCTGGCAGATCGCCGTGTCATTTATGGAAACCGTGGCCGCAGGAAGCGGGTCGACCGTCACGCTCACCGAGCCCGACTGGGCCTGGAAGCACGTAGTGGCGCCCGATTCGGCAACGCCCGTAAGGACGATCGCGATCGTGCCCGGGGCCGTGGTCGGTATTTGTACGGTGGCCACGCCCGCGGCGTTGCTTATGACCTGCAGCGGCGTACCGCCCAGGGTGTAGTCGAAGGTATACGGTGCGATGCCGCCCGCTCCGGTGAAGGTCACCGTGGGCTGCGTGCCGCCCTGGCAAACCGTGGCGTTGTCGAGCGTGATCGTGGCCGTAGGCAGCGGGTTGACCGTGATGCTTACCGTGGCCGTCTGCGCCTGGCTGCAGTTGGCATCCGAGACGCCCGTGAGCTCATAGGTGAAGATGCCGTCGGTGGTCGTCGGAGCTGTTACAGTTACGGTATCCGAGCCCGCCGTGGTCTGTGCCGTGAAAGGCGCGCCGTCAAGCGTATAGCTGAACGTGTACGGTGCCGTGCCTCCCGCTCCCGTGAAGGTGATCACGGGGGAAGTGCCGCCCACGCATACCGCCGTGACGTCGGCAGCCATCGTGGCCGTGGGAAGCGCGTTGACCGTGATGGTCACCGTGTCGCTCTGGGCACTGTTGCAGTTCGCGTCGGAAACGTCGGTCAGGTTGAAAATATAGGAGCCCGCGGTCGCCGTCGACGGGACCGTGAAGGTCGCCACGCCCGAGGCGTCGCTGACCAGCGTGACCGTCGCGCCACCATTATAGTCATAAGAGAATGTGTACGGGGCCGTGCCGCCCGTGCCCGTGATCGTGATCACAGGGGCCGCGTCGCCTATGCAGACCGTGGTCGGCGTTGCGGAGATCGTGGCCTCGGGGATTGGATTGATGGTAACAGTAAAGCTTGCTTCAGAGAAACAACCCGCCAAAGTTCCAGCATCGAATACCCAAACATCCTGAGTCGCGTTGATGACATAACCTACAGGCAATGTCGTTCCGGTTCCTCCGGCTTGTGTGTTGTAAGAACCTGCTGTCAATGCAGGCAACGTATAACTTCCGCAAACCGCAACATCGGATACGACTGGAGTTGGAGGCAAATCGTGGATCGTAACAATGAAACTAGCCGATGAACGACACGGAATCGTACCGTTTTCAGCCACTACCCAAATCGTTTGCGTAGTCGCGATATCATCGCCCGCCAAAAGTGTCGTGCCTGAACCGTCGGCTAAAGTATTGTAATAACTTCCTGTTGGAAGTGGTAGTAATTCATAGGTTTCACAAGCATCGATATCGGCCACGGTCGGAACCGCAGGCGTATCGAAAATGTTGATTACGAAACTTGCTTCAGAAGAACAATTCAATGAAGCCGGTGCCGTGCCGTTTACGATCACAAACATTGTCATCGTTGTCGAAATAAAATCGCCCGCCGCATACGCCGTTCCCGTTCCGCCGGTTGCCGAATTGTAAACACTTCCCGCAGGTAGCGCCGGCAATTCGTATTCGTCGCACATGAAAACATCGGCTACGACCGGAGTCGCAGGCAAATCGTGGACCGTCACTACGAAACTCGCTGATGAACGACACGGAACAGTGCCTACTTCAGACACTACCCAAATCGTTTGCGTAGTCGTGATGTCGTCGCCCGCCAAAAGTGTCGTTCCCGAACCATCGCCCAATGTATTGTAATAACTTCCTGCCGGAAGCGCCGGTAGATCATAGGTTTCGCACGCGTCCACATCGGCTACGGTCGGAACTGCAGGCGTGGTGAAAATATTGATCACGAAACTCGCTTCAGAGGCGCAATTCGGAACCAAAGGCGGCGTTGCTCCCGTTTCGGCGATTACGTACATAACCATAGTCGTCGAAATGATGTCGCCAGCCGAATAAGCCGTTCCCGTTCCGCCTGTCGCCGAGTTGTATGAACTTCCCGTAGGAAGCGTCGGCAATTCATATTCGTCGCACACGAAAACATCGGCCACGACCGGAATCGCAGGCATTGGAATTACGTGAAGCGTGAAGAATGTCGTGTCGAAATCAGTCGTGTCGTTATTGTTCTCCATGCGGATGAACACTTGCTGACCGTCAGTTCCAGGGAAAGGAATCGCCGTATTGATCGGGCTTGTGTCGTTATCAGCATCGAGCTGCGTCGGGTGAACTGAAACCGTGTAAAGCGTGGCATCATTCGATCCGAGCGCAATCGTCGGGATGTTCGAGATGTCAAATGTCGCCGCTCCGTCGTTAGGCAAAGCGTCGCACAAATAAATATCGTCAGGAGTTATCGGATCGCCGCATGGACCTTCAGAAACGTCAAAACTGGCTTCAGAAATACAATCGGTCAATTGGTTGGTATTGATTACCCAAACCGTTCCTACCCCAACCGATGTTCCGGCGGTAATTGGAGTTCCGCCCGAAGCGTAGTCGGTCGTGTTGTAATATTGTCCCACAGGTAAAGCCGGAAGTACGTATCCGCCTCCGCAGATAAACGTCTGATTGGCAACAACCGGAACAGCCGGACGCGGAATTTCATTAAGCGTAAACGAACGCACACCGATACACGCCGACCCCAATAGGTTTTCAACGCTCGCATAAATTACGTCGCCCTGAAAGTTGAAGTCGTTGTTTTCACCCGTATAAGCCGTGTAATTCGTGATCGGATCGGCGACAAAAAGCGCGTCCTGCTCCGTTTGGTGGTATTGGATAAAGTAATTTGTCGGATCCAAACCGTTTAGGATTTCAGCTTCGATCTGCGTCAAATCAGCCGGAAGATTTTCACACACGTCAAGGAAATCAGGGAACCCAAGCGGCATGTCGTCAAGATATTCGACGATGATCGAATCGGTTTGCTGACAGGCCGAACCCGAAACTGAAACGACCACCGTGTAAACGCCCGGCTCATCGATCAATAACGTGTACTGCGTTTCGCCATTCAACAAAAGGTCGTTGTGATACCATTGGTATGTAGCGCCCGCAATCGCTGAAGTTCCCGCCTGCAATGTTCTCGTATCGTTCGGACAAACCGCAGCTGGCCCAACAAGATCAGGAAATTCTTCAGGATCGAAAAGTTGTGCGCTAAGGTTCGTACCGCCAACGTTGAAACTTCCTGCTTCGAGGAAAACAGCTGTGCTTAGAGCGTTGTCAGTCAAGTCGGCAACCGCCAGTTTAATGGTATAGACGTGACCGGGAATCACATCGGCCGAGGCGGTCATCTTAACAAGCGATCCTTTAACATTTGCAGGAGTTTGTATTGCCGGCACTGACGGCGCGTACAAATCGAACAGTTCCGGATATAATGATGGACAGGCGCCGTTCCATGTTGCATCGTGGATAGAGGTAACACCGATCGGAATATTTGTATTTGGGATTACCGCAAGATTCTCCAATGGCGTACCGGCCGTATTATCGGTAAGCATGAATGCAAACACATCCCCAAATTGACATTGCCACGTACCATATTCGTCCGAAGCGAAAAGGAAATTGAAACTAAATGTATTCGTTAATGGTGTAAAATTGAATCGGATTTCAGAGTAATCCTTTAAATTGTTGTTGTTATTAAGAGGAATTGTGTTACTGATTGCCTGCAAATCGCCAATAATCGCATTGTTTCCCGGATTATTTACACCAGTTCCCGCATTGTTGTTACCGCCGCTGTAATGACCTTCATAACCTTTCGCTCCCGCCGACGAAATAATAACGCCTTCTTTAATTGGGAACGACGAGTTGTTGTAATGGAAATACGAAATCGTACTCGCATCGCTTTGTTGCCAACCGACAGCCGAGATGTTCTCGACGATCGCGCAATCGGTGTGGATCAAAACGTCTTCGACGAGTTCGGTGAGCGTATACGTTTGGTTGTCGACCGTGATGTAGGTGAAATCAGCCGGATTCGTGTCGGTACAAGTCGGGCAGGCAGGAACCGGATCGGGCGTGTCAGCATCGAGAACGACGGTGTTCACCAAGTTCGCGTGTGTCAAATGATAATCGTCCGGAATGTGGATCGTTACGGCATAGGTCGCGATTCCGCCAACAGGCAAAGAGGCGATGATGTCCGAAAGCGGGCCAGTTCCCGAAGTTCCATTGCTCCCGACCCAAGTCATTTGCAGGATTCCCGCAGGCAACGCATCTGAAACTAAAATATTTACGGCATCGCTCGGCCCTTGGTTCAGGATCGTGATGTTGTAGGTAACGTCGGTATCGTCGACGAAGTTTGGAAGGCTATCCGATTTCATGGCCGAAATGTTGGCCGATGGTGCAGGCGTGTCCGTATCGGTACAGAACAGACAATCCGGATTCGGATCGTATGTCGTACTTGTCACCGCAACCGTATTGACAAGATTAGTGTTTTGGTCAAAGTCTGATGGGACGATCACCGTTACGGCATACGTCAACATCTGGTTTACGTTCACAGTCGCGAAAGTTTCGTTGATGTTGCCGCTTCCAGAAGTTGCAGGACCGACCCAACTCACGTTGGCTGCAGGAATTCCAGCAGGAACCAAATCGCTGACGCTTACGTTCTGCGCTACTTCAGGCCCGGTATTCAACACGTTGATCGTGTAAACTACAGTCGTTCCCGGAGTAAACGTCGAAGCGTTGTCGGTTTTCGTGGTGACGATGTCGGCACCCGCGCGAACGTTGGTATCGGTGCATCGCGGACAACCCGGATTCGGATCAATAGTCGTACTCGAAACGGCCACGGTATTCACCAAGTCGGTCAACGGACCGAAACCACCGGGAATATTTACGTTGACCGTATACGTGATCGTTTGTCCGACGTTCACCGTTGGAAATGTCTCATTGATGTTGCCGGTTCCAGAGCCGTTCGGACCTGTCCAGCTCACGTTGGCCGCAGGAATTCCAGCTGGAACGTTATCGACTACGTTCACGTCGGTCGCGGCTTGCGGGCCATTGTTGTAAACGGTAATCGTGTACGTTGTCGCTGTTCCGGGAATGTAAGTATTCGTGTTGTCGGTTTTGACGACGACAAGATCCGCTCCGGCCACGACTTGCGTATCAGTGTCGGAACACGTCGTACACGCAGGCGTCGGATCGTAAGAAATTGTCGTAACCGTTGTCGCGCTCGTAAGCGGCCCGGTGAAAGCAGCCGGCACGCCCAACGTAATTGTATACGTCACGGATTGCCCGACCGCCAAAGTCGCAATCGTGTTGTCGAGGTTTACGTTGGTGCCGCTCGATCCGTTCGTACCCGTCCATGAAAATGCGGTAATTCCCGCAGGAATCGCATTAACGACGTGTACGCCGAAAGCCGTTTCAGGACCGTTGTTGGTCACGGTGACGACATACGTATTGTTTGTTCCTGGGACGTAAACCGTGTTGTTGTCGGTATTGGTGACTTCGATGTCAGCTTCGGTTCCGTTCGTATCGGTATCGCTACATTGGGCGCAAGACAAGTCAGGATCGGTGGAAGTCGTCGTGACGGCAGCC
Organism: Flavobacterium sp.; assembly: GCF_004211145.1. Taxonomy (GTDB): domain Bacteria; phylum Bacteroidota; class Bacteroidia; order Flavobacteriales; family Flavobacteriaceae; genus Flavobacterium. The sequence continues at coordinate 9,936 of NZ_SEBS01000028.1, forward strand.
GTGCTCGTAATCGGAGCGGTTTGGGCTGCCGGAACGTTCACGGTAATCGTATACACGACCGATTCGCCACTGGCCATAATCGGAATGGTATCGTCAAGCGCAACGCCCGTTCCCGATGAACTGTTGTCGCCGACCCATGAGAAAGATCCCGCGGGAATGCCGCCCGGAATCGCGTTCGTTACGTGAACGTCAGTTGCTACGCCCGGACCGTTATTGGTCACCGTGACAGTATAAACGCTCGTTCCGCCTGGCGTGTATGTTGTTTGTGAATCGGTATTTACGAGGACGACATCGGCACCCGTATTCGGTTGGTCGGTATCGGTACATTGCGTACAACCCGGAACCGGATCGGACGAAGGCGTTGTCCACGTCGTGGTACTCGTAAGCGGCCCGGTGAATCCAACCGGAATCTGCATCGTGATCGTATACACGACTGACGCGCCCGCAGCGAGTGCAGGAATATTGTTGATCAACGGCGTATTCGGAACGACGATGGCGTTGTTCCCTGACCAGTTGAAACTCGTTATTCCAGCAGGAATCAAGTTCGTCACATCGATGTTCGCCCCGATCAGCGGACCATTGTTGGTCACGGTCACGGTGTACGTCACTGTCGTGCCCGGAATGTAATGGGTTTGGTTGTTCGTGTTCGTGACTGAGATGTCGGCGCCAACGGCTTTTACATCGGTATCGGTAACCGTTTGCGTAGCGGCATTCGAACTGGTTACGGTAACCGTGCTTACCAAAGTTCCGATCATTCCCGCAGGAACCTCGATTTCAACGGTATAGGAAAGCGTTGCCCCTACAGCAAGCGTTCCGGCGTTGTTTGCGATCGGGTCGTTTACTCCAACCGAACCGTTGCTTCCCCACCACGAAAAATATTCGATACCACCCGGAATAGGCTGCGAGACCTGCACGTTGGTGGCCGCGACGGTCCCAATGTTCGTAATCGAGATCGAATACGTCTTGTTCGTGCCGGGAATGTAGTACGGTGAATAATCGGTGTTAGAGACTACGAGTTGCGCCTGGGAAAACGCGGCAGTCGAAACTAGGAAAAAAATCAGCAGAAGTAGTTTTTTTTTCATAGAAGTACAAAGATTCATCAAGACCACAGAATTTTCTTCTGAAATCTTTAAGTTGTGTTAATTTTTTTTTAATCTCCAAATATAGAAAATCGCTCAAGAATGTTTGTTAAATTTGCATCCTATTTTAGTAAACGACCATTCTGAATGAGAATTTCAATCAAAGAGACGCAAAACCCACTTATATTAAAGTTTGGATTCCCCGATTTCATCACGAAACACGGAAATTACGAGTTCAAAAACATAGATGACACCAAGAATTCACCACTTGCAAAACAGCTGTTTTACCTGCCATTTGTCAAGACGGTCTATGTCTCGGGCAACTTCATCGCGATCGAGCGATACAGCATCGTAGAGTGGGACGATGTCAAGGACGCCGTCGCCGAACAGATCGATAACTACGCCCAAAGCGGGCAGCCGATCGTCATTGAAGACGACGAAAAACCTAAGAAACAACCGGTTAACGTATACGGAGAAATCACACCGAATCCTGCCACGCTGAAATTCGTCGCAAGCAAGATGTTGACGAAAACCGCAGCCGAGTTCCGAAACATAGACGAAACGACGCCGTCTCCGCTTGCGAAAGCGCTTTTTGAATTCCCGTATGTAAAGGAAATTTTCATCGACGAGAACTACGTTTCGGTCACCAAGTACGAAAGCTACAATTGGGACGAAATCACGATCGAAGTGCGCGGCTTCATCAAGCAATTCATCGAAAATGGCGGAACCGCGATCGACGAAGATCTCATTGTCGCGACGCCGAAACAGGAAAAACAGAAGATCGCCAATTTCGACAACCTCGACACGACGTCTCAGCAAATCATCAACATCCTCGAAGAATATGTGAAACCCGCGGTACAAGCCGATGGCGGAAATATTCTTTTCGATTCCTACGACGCCGATGAAAAACGCGTGAAAGTCGTACTTCAAGGCGCGTGCAACGGTTGTCCATCGTCGACATTCACGTTGAAAAGCGGCATCGAGAACATGTTGAAAGACATGCTCAACGACGAGGCGATAAAAGTCGAAGCGATAAACGGCTAAACAATAAATCGTAACTTTAAGCGTCCAATCGGGCGCTTTTTTTCTGTTCAAAATTCAGCATTCGTTGATCATCTGTTCGAAATTCAAAAGAACGATTCGAGCATCTGAACACTGAACAGACGATCAACGACTAACGAATTTCGAAGTTTTACAAAATGAACGAACTCTCACATGAAACCTCCCCGTACCTACTCCAACACGCGAACAATCCCGTGAACTGGAAAGCGTGGAACGATACGACGTTGGCTTCGGCCGCGACCCAAAATAAATTATTGCTGATCTCGGTCGGATATTCGGCCTGCCATTGGTGCCACGTGATGGAACACGAAACCTTCGAGGACGCCGAAGCCGCTGCCGTAATGAACCAAAATTTCGTCAACGTGAAAGTCGACCGCGAAGAACGTCCCGACGTCGATGCGGTCTACATGAAGGCCGTCCAACTCATGACGCAACGCGGCGGTTGGCCTATGAACGTGGTCGCTTTGCCCGACGGGCGTCCGGTTTGGGGCGGCACATATTTCCGCAAAGGCGATTGGATGCAGACGCTTGAACATCTCGCGCAATTGTGGCAGAACGATCCGCAAAAGATGATCGATTACGCCCAAAAATTGCACGGCGGCCTTGAAGCGTTAAACATTCTGCCGAACGAGAATCCCGATTCGGAACTCGATCAAAATTTACTCAAACCATTATTCGAAAAATGGTCGAAAAGTTTCGACTGGGAATTCGGCGGCTACATGAAAGCGCCGAAATTCATGCTGCCCAACAATTTCAAATTCCTGTTGCGCTATGGTTGGCAGACACAAAATCCGGACTTGCTCGACTTCGTGAATTTGACGCTTACGAAGATGGCGTTCGGAGGGATTTTCGATACCGTCGGCGGTGGATTCTCGCGCTATTCGGTCGATTTCAAATGGCACGTGCCTCATTTCGAAAAGATGTTGTACGACAATGGCCAACTGGTTTCGCTTTTCGCCGACGCATACAAATTGACGGGAAATCCATTGTATTCGGAGGTCATCGACAAGACACTTTCGTTCGTTTCCCGCGAATTGACGGCGCCCGACGGAAATTTCTATTCCGCCCTCGACGCCGATTCCAAGGACGCGCACGGACATTCGGAAGAAGGCGCGTTCTACGTCTGGACGAAACCGGAATTGGAGAAATTGATCGGCGATGATTTCGAAATATTTTCGGACGTTTTCAGCATCAACGACTTCGGACATTGGGAAAACGGCAATTACGTACTGATCCAAAAAGAGCCTTTGGAATCGATCGCTGAAATCCGACGAATGCCGTTATCGGAACTCGAAACCAAGAAACAAAACTGGGAAAAAATCCTTTTTGCCGAACGCGAAAAACGCCACCGTCCGGGACTCGACGACAAATCACTCACGTCGTGGAACGCAATCATGCTCAAGGGTTATGTCGATGCTTATAAAGCTTTGGGCAAACCCGAATATATTGAAATCGCGTTGAAAAACGCCAATTTCATCCGACGTCAATGTTGGTCGTCCGATGGAAATCTTTGGCACAACCACAAAAACGGCAAGAGCACGATCAACGGCTATCTCGAGGATTATGCGTTCGTGATCGATGCCTTCATTTCGCTTTACGAAGCCACGCTCGATGAGAAATTCTTAACCGACGCCAAGCAGCTCGCGGATTATGCGTTCGATCATTTCTTCGACGCCGAGAAAGGCTTTTTCTGCTTCACGTCGAACCTCGACAAAGCGCTTGTCGCCGAACATTTTGAAATGGAAGACAACGTGATTCCCGCGTCGAATTCGATCATGTGCGAGAATTTGTACCGACTCGGCATCTATTTCGAGAACCAACATTATGAAACGAAAGCCGAGAATATGTTGCGCCATTTGCTTCCCGTGATCGATTATCCGTCGGCGTTTTCAAATTGGCTGTACGTGTTTTTGAATTTCTTTGAAAGCCAACGTGAGCTCGCCATTTGTGGAACCGACGCGTTGCGGTTCGCGACCGACATCAACTCGAGATATTTTCCGAATGTGACGTTGGCCGCGTCGACGACCGAATCCAAACTTCCGTTCCTGCAAAACCGGATGCCTGAAAACGGCAACTTGTTCTACATCTGCCAAAACAAAGCCTGCGGGCTTCCCGAATCGGACTTTGAGACTGCGCTAAAAAATTTGGAATCAGCGAGTTAAATTCACTAACTTTCGTCGATAACCAAAAAAACTAAAACATGGGATTAGGAGATTTTTTTAGAAAACTGTTCGGCGGCACGCCTGAAAACGTGAACGAACCGCCACCGATCGAACAATCACCGGATCCGATAAAGGACGCGAGCGACCACGTACTGCCGACGCCTGAAATCGTCCCCGAAACGACCGAACCCGTCGTCGAAAAAACCGCTTTCGCCCAGGACGCGAACGAGGATTTCGAAGAACCGCGCCAATCGCCCGACGAGAATCGCTTCGAGGAACCCGCCGATTAACAAAACTCTATCACTTTTAAAAACCTTCGTTTCGCGGAGGTTTTTTATTTTTGCACCCATGGAAAATCTCGAAACTGCCGAAAAACACGAAATCACGAGCGAACTGCATTCGATTGGCGATTATGTCGATTCCCTCGTGAACGTGATCATCGAATATACGCCAAGGCTGATTTCAGCTTTACTGATCTTATTTATCGGGCTTTACGCGATCCGATTGATCAATCGTCTGGTAAAACGACTCATGGTAAGACGCGAGCTCGATGCGACGCTTTCGAATTTCCTGTCGGACATTTTGCTTTGGGCGATGCGGATTTTGCTTTTCGTTTCGGTGATATCGAAACTCGGGATCGAGACCTCGTCGTTCGTGGCAATTTTGGGTGCGATGGGATTAGCCGTTGGTTTGTCACTTCAGGGTTCGCTTTCGAATTTTGCGGGCGGCATGCTGATCATCATGTTCAAGCCGTTCCGCGTCGGAGATACGATCGAAGCACAAGGCGTCAATGGAACGGTAAGTGAAATCCAAATTTTCGTAACGAAATTATTGACCGGGAATAACCAGACGATTTTCGTACCGAACGGCGCGCTTTCAAACGGAACGATCATCAATTATTCGATGCAGGGCGTGCGACGTGCCGACCTCACGTTCTCGGTTTCCTACGACACCGACATCAAAAAAGTGCGCGAGATTTTACTCGAACTCATGAAAAACAACAAGAAAGTGTTGAAAACGCCTGCGCCAGTCGTCGTCGTGCGCGATCTGACCGACCATTCGATCAACATTGCGGTCCGTCCGTGGTCGAAAAACGACATATTCAGCGAGATGACTTACGAAATTTTGGAAGGCGGGAAAGAAGCGTTCGAAGCCGCCGGAATCAACATCCAGCCGATCGTGAAGGAACGCTCGGTGCAGTGATTATTTCTTTGGAGGCGCGGCCAGAAAATCCTTTAGGTAAAACGGCTCGAAATACGCGACATCCTCAAATTCGTTATTGTTGAATTTCGCGAAACTCAGCGAAGACATGGCAAGAGCCGATGGAAAAACGATGTCATTCAAAAATGCGAAATTATTTCGTTTTAAAACCGGTTCGCATTTCTCATTCGCATCGCCTACGAAGTACGCTTTTTGGGAGATTTCGGCGAACGATTCCTCGGTAACGACTTCGGCTTTCGTTTCACGCAATTGTGCGCCCGAGGCTGAAAAAATTGCGCTGTAGACTTCCATTCGCCTCGCGTCCAACATCGGAATCACGACGCCGTCCGAAACGTTCGCCTGAGACGCCAAAACCTGCAGCGTATCGACAGCTATCATCGGAATCCCGAGCGCAAAACACAACCCTTTCGCAGCCGAAACGCCGATCCGCAAACCCGTGTAAGAACCAGGGCCGCGGCTCACGGCAATCGCATCCAGATCGGCGTACGAAACACTAGAATCCTTTAAAACGGTTTCAATGAAAACGTGGAGTTTCTCGGCATGCGAATATCCCTGTCCCGAAATTTCCTGGCTGGAAACGGTTTGTCCGTCGCGAGCCAAAGCCACCGAGCAGTTTTTGGTGGCGGTCTCAATATTTAAGATAAGCGACATCAGTCTTTGGGTTTGTCGCCTGCTTTTTCCTCGGTTACCTTGTCGCCTGAAGTCAGGTCTTTCGTAACGGTATTGTACGGTCCGGTAATGACGATGTCGCCTTTTTTCAGCCCCGACAGCACTTCGATGTTCGTATCGTCCTGGATTCCGGTTTTGATCACGCGAAGTTTCGCCTGACCGCCCGATTTGACGAAGACACATTCGAATTTTTTCTCGGTTTTCGCTTTCTTGAGGCTTTCGTCCGAGTTCTTGTCCTCGACCTTAAACGTCTTCTTGGCCGTCGTGTCGGTCTTTACGACAACCGAGCTGATCGGAACCGAAAGCACGTTCTCACGACGTTTCGTGATGATATCGACAGTCGCGGTCATCCCGGGACGGAACGGAGAATAATTCGCGGGTTTTCCCTCGATCAAATCCTGGTACGATTCCTTGACGATACGTACTTTCACCTTGAAGTTCGTCACTTGGTCGGCAGTCGTGGCCGTGCTCGCCGAGTTTGAAATACTCGTGACCAAACCCTTGAATTTCTTTTTGAGATACGCATCGACCTCGACGTTCGCCGAATCGCCGACACTGATTTTGACGATGTCGTTCTCGTTAACGTCGACCTCGACCTCCATGTTGTTCAGGTTGGCCACGCGAAGCAGTTCGGTTCCGGCCATCTGCTGTGTTCCGAGCACGCGCTCGCCGAGTTCGACGCCGAGAACTGAAATCGTTCCGTCGGCAGGAGAATAGATATTGGTTCGGCCCAAATTATCTTTGGCTTCGTTGACCGTCGCCGCGGCACTTTGGACGTTGTAATAAGCGGATTGTTTGTTGGCTTTTGCGACCTCGAACGACGAAATGGCTTTGTCCCAATCGGCTTTGGAGATAATTCCTTTTTCGAAAAGCGTCTTGTTTCGGTCGTAGTTCGCGCGAGCTTCGGCAAATTGCGCGTCGGCCTGGCTCAAACCTGCCTTCGTTCCTGAAAGATTCGAAACGGTTCTGTTCAGACCCGACGTGTATAAATCGGGGTTGATCTTTACAAGAAGTTGCCCTTTTTTAACGATCTGGCCTTCTTTTATCGGAAGTTCGATGATCTCGCCCGACACTTCGGACGAAATCTTAACCTCGATCTCAGGCTGCACTTTTCCGGTAGCCGAAACCGTTTCAACGATGGTTATTTCCTCAACTTTTGCCGTCTCGACCGCAGTGCCTTCGTTCTTTTTGCCGATGACGCCCGTTTTTGAAAGTACAACCAAAAGAATGACAAGGACGGCGGTTCCGCCCAGGAGAAAATACATCGTTTTTTTAGACATGGCTATTGTGTTTTGTTGATCGGGATCCCGAAGTAGAATTCTACGACTTTCACCTTGAAAATATAATCGAATTTCGCGCGCACCGCATCAGATTGGGAGTTCACGTATAAGGTCTGCGCCTGGTTAAGGTCGAACGAGTTCATCATGCCGACGTTGTAGCGTTCGGTCGCGTAATCGAATGCGATTTTTCGGGCTTCGACTGCAACCAAAGCCGCTTCGTAGCCGCTCAAAGAATTATTCGCGTCGACGAATGCCTGGTAAACGTTGCGTTCCAAATCCAGTTCGGCCTGCGAGAATGCAATTTTGTTTCTTTCCAAAGCGACTTTCGAACGCTCGACACTGTTGCGAGCCGAAAATCCATTCAGGATCGGAATGTTGAGCTGTAAACCGAAGTTATGCCCTTTGTTCGCGCTGAACTGGTCGAAAATCGGTTCGTACCTGCCCAAAACCGGAATGAAGTTCTGCGTGACGACGTTTTGCCCCGTGCCATCGACCGTACCGATCACCGAAGTTGGATTATCGGGATCTTGAATACCACCGATCACACGATCCGCATACGATGCACGCGTGCTGAAACTGTAATATCCTTGAAGGTTCGGTTGCAGGGCGCCGCGTGCGATTCTCACATCTTTCTCGGCAAGTTCCAGATTCGTGCGCGCGATCTTTATTTCATTTCGCGCTTCTTTCGCCTTCTCGAAAATGGCCTGAGGCGTTTGGAGCATAACAGGGCTTTCGATCACTTCATAATCGTTGTCGGCCACGTCGAACTCCTTGAAATCGTCGATTTGCAAAAGTTGGGCGAGACTTAATCTTGATATGAGCAATGCATTTTGGGCATCGATGACCGCTTTCTGGCTCGTGGCGACGGTCGCGCGCATGTCGGCCAAATCACCGCGAGGCACCGATCCTGCGTTCACGAGTTCGGTCGTACGCGTTTGCAGACGTTTGTTGTTTTCGAGTTGCGCCTGTTGCACTTTAAGATTTTCCTTGTTGAAAAGGATTTGCAGAAATGCACTCGCGACGTTGAGCGACACATCGTCCTTCATCTTGTCGAGGCGATATTGGGCCGCGATGATCGAGAGTTGGGAACGCCTTAACGTGTTTTGGTTTTGCAATCCCTTGTAAATATCGACGCCAGCGTTGATTCCGGCTTGCGTAAACTGTGTCGTTTGATTCTCGAGCAAACCCGTTGTGATGTTCTGGTTTAGGCCGATGTTCCAGCTGTGGTTCGCCGTACCATTCAATGATGGCAGGAAATTTCCGACCGCATCCTTTTTTTCGATGGCCGCGATTTGGAGGTCGAGTTCGCTCTGCTTGATCTGGATGTTGTTCTTGAGCGCGTACTCCACGCATTCGGCCAATGTCCACTTTTTACCTTGCTGTGCGAAGGAAACTCCCGTAACTAAAAGGAAAAACGCAATGGCGTAACTAAATTTCTTCATAGGTTAAAGATGAAAAGCACAGCTTTTGGCTGCACAAATTTATGATTTTTTGATTAATGATTGTCGTAAAATGCGAGTTATGGTTTGCCCGGCTCTTTTTGAAGGCCTTGGTTCCAGACTTTGATTTTGTCCGACGCCTTCACGCCGCTTTTCACCTGCACATAAATCCCGTCGCTCACACCGAGTTCAATGTTGCGTCTCTCGAATTTCTGGGGCGCGGTCTCGACTTCGACGAATGGCTTTTGCGTTTTCTCGTCGAATTGGATCAACGACTCTTTCAAAGCCAATGTATTCTCGGCCTTGTCGAGGATGATCGATGCGTTCGCGCTTAGTCCGGCGCGGATAAACGTCGTGTCGCGGTTCTTGAGCGCGCCTTTGATTTCGAACTGGATCGCGCCATTCTCGGTTTTTCCTTTCGGGGCGATGTAATTCAGTATCGCATCGAATTTCTTGTTTTCGATGGCTCCGACGGTAATTTCAATCGAAAGGTTTTCCCGTACTTTCCCGACTTCGGATTCATCGAGTTTCCCGACGAAAATCATGCGTCCGACATCGGCCATCGTCGCGATCGTCGTTCCTTCGTTGAAGTTGTTGCTTTCGATTACCTGATTCCCGACTTTCACCGGAACGTCCAAGACCATTCCCGTAACGGTAGAACGGATCATGGTGTTGGCGTAACTTCCGAGTCCGGCCGACGTTCCCGTTTTCACGATGTCAAGACCCTGACGTGCCGCGGCGTAGGTTTGCTTGGCTTGTTTATAGGCAGTTTCGGCGTTTTGGAAATCATTGGCCGAAATCACGCCTTTGTCGAAAAGCGTTTTCTGGCGATTGAAGATTTTCTCCTGGTTGTCGAGTTCGATCTTTGCCGTCACGACGCTGTTCTGCGAATTGCTCAAGCTTGAAACGTTGGCAACGACGCGGATCTGCGCTATCGGATCGCCGGCTTTGATGTTGTCTCCGGCTTTGATGAACACTTTTTCGATGATTCCTGAGATGTTCGGTTTGATTAAAACCTCTTCGTCAGGTACGATATTTCCCGTTGCGATCGTCGTTTTCACGATGGTTTTCGTTTCGGGTTTCTCGGTTTCGAACACCACGGGCGATTCCTGGTTTTTCGCATACAAATAGTACAGCGCCCCGAAAAATACGATGGCGATGAAGATTAAAATGGCGATGGTTACTCCTTTTCTCATTGTTTACTTATTGATTGATGTGATGAATTTTCTTATTTATTATTTCCGACTTTCGACCGCCTATTTCGCAATTTCGAACTCGACTACATTTTCGACTTTCGACTTTCTACTTTCGACTCGATTTACTCGGTCCGCAACGCGTCGACCGGTTTAACGCTGATCGCGATCTGGGCCGGAATGAAACCCGCTAGCAACCCCGATCCGACGAGAATCATGAGTGCGAAAAACACGACGACCAGATCCACGCTCGGGTTGGCGAACATCATGTCTTCACTCGGCATCGAATCCAACAATGCGTTCAAACCGGCGAGCAATCCAGTGGCGACGGCGATTCCGGCCATTCCTGCAATGATCGTTAGGAAAATAGATTCGGTTAGGATCTGTGAACGGATCATTCTCGGCGTCGCGCCCAATGCCCTGCGAATCCCGATTTCCTTCGTGCGTTCCTTGACGACGATGAGCATGATGTTCGAAATTCCGATGACGCCCGACAGCAGCACCAATGTTCCCACAAAATACGCGATGAAACGCAAAATCGTGAACAGTCCCATGACTTTGCTGAATTCCTGGTATAAATCGAAGTTCCCGATCGCGCGTTCGTCTTCAGGATGTATTTTGTGCCGTTCCTTCAAGAAGTCGAAAATGCCTTGCTTGAGTTCGGTGATCGACGCGCCGTCTTTGGCCGTGATCGCCATCCAACCCACGACATCGCCGTAGTTGAACGCTTGCTGGAACGTCGTGAAGGGAATGAAAATGTTCTTTTGCGCCTGTTCGCCTCCGCCATCGTTATTATTCGATTTGTAGACGCCGACGACCATGAAGTTCACGCCGTTTATTTTTATGTACGATCCGATGACTTCCTCGGCGGGTTTGTACATCAAATTTATCACGCCTTCACCGATTACCGCGACTTTGCGTCGGCCCGAAATGTCGCCGTGGTTTACGAAACGGCCTTTAGTGATGACCATCGATTCCTGTAAAATCAATTCGGGATAGTCGCCATAGATGCCGAACGCTCCTGTTTTATCACCTCGTATCACATTGGTTGCGCCTTGGAAATCGCCCAATTGGTTTCTTGGTGAAACGTACAGCAGATCGGGAAATTTCGATTTCAGTGCAGGAACGTCCTCGTTCTTGAAATTGAATCGTCGCCCGATAGGCAATCCTTTATAAGGTTTCGCCGTGACCTGCGTCCACATGAACATCGTGTTGGTCGCGATGCCCGAAAACCCTTTCTTGACGCCGTTCTCCAAGCCTTTACCCGCGGCTAGCAAGATCACGAGAATGAAAATTCCCCAAAATACGCCGAACGCCGTGAGCGCCGTACGAACCGGATTTGCCGAAAGTGCCTGGAGGATTTCTCCCCATTTGTCTCTGTCAAACATATTATTCGTCTCTTAAAGCGATTATGGGTTTAATTTTGGCAGCGCGATAGGCCGGGAAAAATCCAGCTCCCGCGCCCGCGATGATGAGCAAGATCAAAGTCGTGATGGCGACGTTGAAATCGACTTGCGGGTTGAAGAAGAATTCGCTCGTGATCATCGGCCCGACGAATTCCAAAAGTGCCAAACTCGCAAGCAATCCCACGAATCCCGCAACCGTCGTAATGAAAATCGACTCGTGCAAGATCATTGTCACGATTGAAAAAGGAGAAGCTCCGAGCGCTTTTCTGATGCCGATTTCCTTGGTTCTTTCTTTTACGATGATCAACATGATGTTGCTTACTCCGACGACTCCCGCGACGATCGTACAAATCCCGACCCACCAGAAAAACAATCGGATGTAAAGGTTCAGGTCGTAAAATTTCTTGGCGTCCTCGACCGAATTGTGGACTTGTATCGCGCCGTCATCATCAGGTGCGACGACATTCTTTGCCTTAAGCATGGTCTCGAGATCGCTTTTGAACTTCTCGGATTCGGCAAGCGCCTTATCGTAATTGTCCGAGCGTTTCAACGTATAGAACATGTTGTTGATGTTCTGTCCGAGGCCGAAAACCGTCTGGGTCGTCGTAAACGGCAAGAACGCCCGAGATTCTTCACGTTCGCCACCCGGATCGGTAAACACGCCGATGACCTTGAACGGAATTCCGTTTATGGTGAAGATTTTCGCGATCGGATCCTCGTCCTTGAACATCGTCAATCGCAATTTTTGTCCGATCACGGCGACTTTCTCGTTGTTGGCCAAATCGTTTTGGTTGATGAAGCGTCCCGTCAAAACAGTCATGTTTTCGATGCCTTGCATGTCGGCGTTCGCACCTCGAACTTGGTAACTTCCGGTTTCTTTCTTGTACGCGAACTGCGTCTGCCAAACTCCCGCACCCGCTGATTTGAGAACCATTTGATCGCCGAGTTTCTGCACGACGAGATCGTAATCGGAGTTGTGCATCTGGACGAAACGGCCCGGATTCAAGCCTTTGTATTCTTTGGTTGTCACGCCGCTCCAGATCTCGATGATGCCTTCGGCGTCGCGCGCGAATTGCTTCTCGATGCCGTTCTGCAAGCCTTTTCCAGCCCCGAGCAGGATCACGAGGATAAAGATTCCCGAGGCGACTGAAATACTCGTCAGGAATGTCCGCAATTTATTTTTTGAAATGGCCTGGAAGATTTCCTGCCAGCGTTCAATGTTAAACATAAGCCGATGCCCTTTGCTGCGTTACCATTACGTCATCGATGATAAGCCCGTCTTTGAGGACTACGTTGCGTTTGCACATGGCGGCAATATCGGGTTCGTGCGTGACGATGAGAATGGTTTTCCCTTCGTCGTTGATGCCTTGGATGAGTTCCATGACTTCGTAGGAAGTTTTGGTGTCGAGCGCCCCGGTCGGTTCGTCGGCAAGCAGGACTTTCGGGTGTGATGCAAGTGCGCGCGCGATGGCGACGCGTTGTTTTTGTCCGCCCGACATTTCATTGGGCAAGTGATGCGCGTGCGATGCGAGACCTACTTTTTCAAGGTAACTCATCGCGATCTCGTTGCGTTCTTTTCGCTTCACTCCTTGGTAATACAGCGGCATCGCGACATTGTCGAGCGCCGATTTGTAGTTGATAAGGTTGAACGATTGGAATACGAAACCCAAAAATTGGTTGCGATAGCGGGACGCGATGGTTTCGTTGAGCTTTTTGATCGGGACGCCGTCGAGCGTGTAACTCCCGGTGTCGGCCTCGTCGAGGATTCCGAGGATGTTGAGCAACGTCGATTTCCCTGATCCTGAAGAACCCATGATCGCGACAAGCTCGCCCTCGGCAATATTAAAGTTGATTCCCTTGAGCACGTGCAATGTCGAATTGCCCGTTTTGTAGGATTTGTGGAGATCCTTGATTTCAATCATGACAGCCTGGTTTGGTGATGCAATTCTATTGATTCGATTTTTGATGATGATTGTTTGTACCGAAATTTCAGGAATTTCGATACGGGTAATAAGACTTTGAAAACTTGTATTTGTTACATTGTATAACGCATAATTTCGGTTTTGTTACTTTTGCCAAAAAACAATCGGAATGCGACTCTATTCAATCATCACGTTTTTATCGGCAATCACTTTACTGGCAGGCTGTTCGTCGGCCAAAAAAATCGAGACGCTTCGGCCCGAACCTGACAATGCCACGCCGCTTTTGTATGAAACCGCGACGTCGTTTATCGATATTCCCGTGAAGATCAAGTTGCGCGACATCGAAAACCAGACGAACAAATACCTGACGGGTTTGATCTACGAGGATAAAAACATCGAGGACGACGATTTGCAGATGCAGATCTACAAACAGGGCCCAATCGTGTTGACCAATGAAAACGGCCGCATCAAGACCGTGCTTCCGCTAAAAGTGAACGTGAAATACCGCATCGGGACGAAATCTTTGGGCGTCGATTTGACGTCGATCCGGGAATTCAACCTCAATGGAAAAATCACGCTGTTGAGCAACGTCGGACTCACGAACTGGAAGCTTTTGACCAAAACCGAATTGAAGGACATCGATTGGGTCGAAAGCCCGACGACAACCGTTCTTGGAAAACAGGTTCCGATTACGTATGTCGTGAATCCCGCGATCAAATTGTACAGTTCGAAAATCGAAAAATCAATCGATGACGCGATCGAAAAGTCGATGGATTTCAAACCGAACGTTCTTGACGCGCTTGAAAAATTGTGCGTGCCGTTACAGATGAGCGAGGTTTACGACAGCTGGTTGCGCACGGTTCCGGTCGAACTCTACACGACCGATGCCGTGATCCAAAAAGACGCGATCGCGCTTGAAATGGGTTTGAAATGTACGATGGAAACCTTCGTCGGGAAAAAGCCTGAAAGCAAATTCGACCGAAATAAAATCGTGCTGAAACCAGTTGCAAAAATGCCCGACCATTTCACGGCAAACATAGCCGCGGTTTCGACTTACGACGACGCGTCGCGCATCATGACGCAGAATTTTGCAGGCCAGGAATATGGCGAAGGCAGCAAGAAAGTAAAGGTGAATAAAGTGAATATCTGGCACAAGTCGGGTAAGATGATCATCGCGCTGGACATGGAAGGCAGCATTACGGGAACGGTTTACCTTGCCGGATTTCCGCAGTACAATGAACAGACGCAGGAGATTTTCTTCGACAAGCTTGATTATGCGCTCGACACGAAAAGTTCACTCATGAGAACCGCAAACTGGCTTGCGAGCGGTTATATATTGAAGAAAATCGAGGCGAGCTGCCGTTATTCGATCAAGCCGAATCTTGAGGAAGGCCGCAAGAATATGAAGACGTATTTGAATAATTTTTCACCGATGCCGGGCGTTTTCGTGAACGGAACGGTTGGAGATATTAAATTGGGAAAAATTCAGTTGACGAACAATGCGGTTATCGCGTTTATCGCCGTTGATGGGAAGATTGATGTGAGTGTGGACGGGTTGAAATAGTTGGTTTGGTGGTTAAAGGATCGAGGTCGATGGATGATTCTTTGGTTGCAAATTGGTGGCCAAGTTAAGACAAGTTTGAGATAGATATTCAATTGCGGATAAAACTTATTTGACTGGAACGGTTGCGAAAAATTAAGATTTTATGTAGTTTTTCTGTATGAAGCAAATCCAAGATAACGCTAACTTTCGGGTGGGTGGTGGCGGTAATTTTGCCGGAAAAAATTTTTATCGCAAAAACTAAAAAGACTTAATCCGAAAGAAATTGCGAAGCGTTACCCAAACCCTCACCAACGGCAATTCACCAATCACAGTTCTTGCAAGAACAAGATCCCACACGACCAACGAAACTCCTCCACTAACCGATTAAACGCCTAAACAATTAAACTTCCTCAGCGGTCTTCTTCTTACTATACATCCGATAAATCAAAAACCCGATAACGCCAACAATTAAATACGGAAACACCATCAAATAAACGATTCCGTCATTCACGGCTTCAGCCTTCTGCGTATTATCGGAGCCTTCCAAAGACGCACGGCACATCGCACATTGCGCGCTCGAGACCATCGGCAGCAAAAATGTCATCACGACCGCAATCACCTGCACTTTGCACATTGCACTTTGCACTTTGAACTCAGTTCGCATAATACGGTGAAATCATCAAATAAACCACAACACCCGTAACGGCAACATACAACCAGATCGGATACGTGATCTTACCGAGTTTCCTGTGTCGGTCGAAACGTTCCGCAAGCGCGCGAACATATGTGAAAAGTACCATCGGGATGATCGCGATCGAAAGCAAGATGTGCGTGATCAGGATAAAAAAGTAAACGCCACGCATCGCGCCAGCTTCTATATTCTCTTCAACCGATAATTCTCCGTCGTGGTTCAAATCTCCGAAACGCGTGCTGTCGGCAGTCATGTGATACGCGACATACATCACCAAAAACGTCACCGACAGCCCGATCGCGAACGTCATGAGGTTCTCGTGCAATTTGCGTTTCCCGCGTCGGATCGCCATCACGGCCCAAACCAAAACCACGGCCGTCAAGCCATTTATCGATGCGTAGATCGGCGGAAGAAACGAAAGCGGCTCGACCTCGATCCCAAAATCCTTGAGTTTCACGGCAAATAATATCGCCACGACTACGGGGATGATTATCGAAACCGCGATGATGAGTTTATTGAACTTTTGTTCAAGCGAAGGCGTGTTCTGTTCCATTATTCCTTAAGTAAGATTTGGATATCCTGCATGATGTCGCGAATACCTTCCTTTTCGATGCCGTCGTAATAAGCGATCGGATTCCCAAAGTCATCCTTTCGACAGCGGATGTTCCCATTTTTGTCGATAAGTGCGAAGCTTCCCGAATGTTCGAATCCCGCCTCGCCTTCGCCCGTTTTGCCGACGAATACGTTGAAACCCTGGTTCGCTAATTTGTAGATGTATTCGCGATCGCCCGTGAGCATGTGCCAATTCGACGACGTGACGCCCAGTTGATCGGCGTGAAGTTTCAAAACCTGTGGCGTGTCGGTCTCCGGATTGATCGTGATCGACGCGATGCCGAAATTCGCGTCCCCATAAAATTTCTTTTGCAACTCCAGCATGTTTTGGTTCATGCGCGGACAAATCGTCGGGCAGGTAGTGAAGAAGAATTCAAGCACATAGACTTTGCCTGCGTAATCGGCGTTCGTGATCTTTTTGCCGTTTTGATCGATGAGTGCGAACTTGGGCGCTTTTCCCATCGTATATAATTCTCCTTGGCCTTCGCCGTGCTTTTCGACGTTATCGAGCTTGCGTCCGCGCACCGTGTCGCCTTCCTTGAATCGGTTGATGATCTTCGGCACGAAAATAATCCCGAAAACCAAGACCACAAGCGAAACCCATATATACGATTTGTTCTTCATTATATTTCTCTTTTCGTGGCGTTGTGGTTGCGTTTGAGCGCCGCCTTGTATTCGTATAGCAACACCTTGAAATCATCGAGCAGTTCGTTGCTGATCGCCGACGGGTGAAACGTATCATAACCTTCGATGTACTCGCCTTTTTCGTTACGTCCGCGCAGCTTCAACTTCTTGTCGATCAAAAAAACATTGGGCGTTCCCAGATCGGGATTCAACTGGCCTTTTAATCCAAGGCCCGAATAGAACGCTTTGATCTCATCAGGCGATGCGAATACGAATTGCCACTGTTTCATGTTCGTAATCTCGGCGCACTTGTCGTAGATGACTTTGACTTCTTTCTCAGTTCCGATCGGACAAATGTATACGAACTGCAAATCGGTAAATTCGTGGTAACGCTCGTAGACTTTTTGGTTCAGGTTGAAAATATTCCCACGGTTCTTGACGATGTCGTAACCTCCGAAGCCTAAGACCGTGATCCTGCCATTGAGTTTTACAGGATCTGATTTAAGTGATTTCCAATCGCCCATTTCAGCAACTTTGGGCGTAATCACGGGCAAAGTCGTAAAACTGTTCACGCCCGATGCAAAGAAAAGATACGCGACGATAGGCAAGACGAAAAGTATAAAAAGCACTATTGTTTTTTTCATCGCGGCGAGAAAGATATTTCGGATACAAAAATAAAAAAAGGCGGTCTATAAACCGCCTTTTTTAGTGAATTAATATGCTGTTAGAAATTCCACTTGATAGTCGAATTAGCAAAAACCCCATAAATATAATCTCCTTCAACAAGGAGGATGAAAATCAGGTACAAGATCAAGAAAATCACAGTACCGACGACCGCCCAACGCAAGCTGGCGGTTTCGCCTTCCATGTGCATGAACGCCCATACGATATAATATGCTTTGTAGATTGTCAAAAGGATAAAGATCCAGTTGAGCATGTTCATTCCAAGAATAGTGTGCGTGTGCAGATATTCCGGTTTTAGGATACCCAACGCAACCTCAACTGTAGTCACTACCGACAAAAGTGCGAATACTGACCAGATTCTTTTTGTATTTGAAACGTGTTCGTGTGCCATGATGCGTAAATCTTAAAATTAAACGAGGTAGAAGAAGGTAAATACGAATACCCAAACCAAATCCACGAAGTGCCAGTACAAACCGACTTTCTCGACCATTTCGTACGAACGTCTTTTCTCATAAGTTCCGAGCAGTACGTTGAAGAAAATGATGATGTTGATGATGACTCCTGAAAATACGTGGAAACCGTGGAAACCTGTGATGAAGAAGAAGAAGTCAGCGAACAATTTGCTTCCGTATTCGTTTCTCCAAAGGTTCGCACCTTCAACCACGACAAACGCATTGTCCATCATCTTTTGCGAAGCCTCGCGATTCAATACTTCTTTGTGTTTTTTCGTGTTGACGTTCCCGACTTTCTCAAGGCGTGTGTCTTCACGGTCTTCTTTCGTGTCCTGGTAAATTCTCTCGGTGCGGACGCGAAGCTCAGGATGCGCTTTGAACGCCGCTTGTACTTCAGTTACCGAATATGTCGTCGGTGCATTTGCGTCGGTCATGAACCAAGTCGCTTTGCCGCGTGTCAATTCAACTCTTTCCTCAGGAAGATGCGTGACGAATTCTTCAAGCTTCACGCGCTTTCCTGTGTTGTCAACGAATTGCAGCAAACTTCCGCCTTTGGTTTCGACAGCGCCGTATTCGCCTTTGATGAAGTTTTTCCACTCCCAAGCCTGTGATCCGACGAAGATCAAACCTCCGACAATCGTAAGCAACATGTAAAAAGCGACTTTCTTTTGTTTCATGTGATGTCCCGCATCAACCGCCAACACCATCGTAACCGACGAGAAGATGAGGATGAAGGTCATCAACGCCACGTAATACATCGGAGCTTCCACACCGTGCATAAATGGAAAGTGCGTAAACACTTCATCAGGCAATGGCCAGGTTTCGATGAATTTGAATCGTGAAAAACCGTAAGCAGCAAGAAAACCCGAGAATGTCAAGGCATCCGATACGATAAAAAACCACATCATCAGCTTGCCATAACTGGCTCCCATCGGCTCGTTTCCGCCGCCCCAGACTTTTGTTTCAGTAGCAGTTGTAACTGTCGCTCCCATAAAAGATATCCGTTAAAAAGTTCCCAAATTTAGGCTTTTTTTTTATTTAAAGAAAGACAAAAATAAAAACAAATAAAGCCACAGGAAATCGAGAAAATGCCAGTATGTCGCACCAAGCTCAATTCCAAGCGTTTGAGAAGAATTGTATTTTTGTTTAAAATGTTTATAAATAATGATGAGCAGCGCAATCATGCCGCCCGCGAGGTGAAGCAAGTGCACGACCGCCACCACGTAAAGGAAAGTCGTCGTGATGTTGCTCTCAGGCCCCGTAAAATAGTGTCCTTGTTCGACGATTTGCGCGAAGCCTCGAAACTGCAACATCACAAACGCGATCGCAAGTCCTAACGTCGCGAGCAAAAACCCGGTCGTCGCCGAACGTTTGTCTTGTTTTATCGAACGTTTCGCCATCACCATCGTCAGGCTGCAAAGCAAGATTACTACGGTCGACGCGTAAAACGCCCACGGCATCTCGAAGTTCTGCAACCAGTCCTTGCGGCTTTTACTGACTACGAACGCGCTCGTCAAACCTGCGAACATCATCGTCATCGAGATCATCGCGAACCAAAGTATCAACTTATACGAACGGTCGCTGCGTGATTTGTGCTCTTGGGCCGTCATGCCATCTATTGCCATTATCGTAAGAATTTATCAAGAATATAAACCACCTGCAAAAGCGAAATATACGAAACGCTTGCAAGCATGAGCGCTTTCGCCGCTTTGGCCGTGCGCAATTTGTATAGTTTCACGGCATACACGAGCATCCAAAGCCCGAGTATGAATACGATTCCGGCTGATATCGGCGTGATGTAAAACTGTCCCGTATAACCCAGAGCCGGCAATAACGACGCGACCATTAACCAAACCGTGTATAGAATCGTCTGTAACGCGGTCGATTTGTCTTTCTTGCCCGTCGGAAGCATGAAAAATCCGGCCTTCTCGTAATCTTCGTACAAGAACCAGCCGATCGCCCAAAAGTGAGGAAATTGCCAAAAGAACTGGATCAAAAACAAGGTTCCGGCCTCAATGCCGAATTCGCCCGTAGCCGCGACCCAGCCCAACATGAACGGAATCGCACCCGGAAACGCGCCCACGAAAACCGAAAGCGGCGTAACCGTCTTCAAAGGCGTGTAAACACTCGTATATAAAAAAATCGAGATCGCACCGAACATGGCCGTCTTCGCGTTGATCATGTAAAGCAACACCAAACCGATCGCCGTCAATGCGAACGCGATCAAAAGCGCCGTATTCGGAGACATCCTGCCCGATGGAACCGGACGGTTTTTCGTGCGATCCATCAAAGCATCCAAATCTTTTTCAATGACCTGGTTGAACGCATTCGACGCGCCGACCATGCAATAACCGCCAACCATGAGCATCGCGAGCACGCTCCAACTAAACGGATGCGAGTCGCCGAAACCCAATAAATAGCCTGCGATTGACGAGAACAGCACGCTGATCGCCAAACCGGCTTTGGTGATGGCCTTGAAATCGGCGAAAGCGGTCTTGATCGAAAAAGTTTGAGGATGAGCGTCCAATGCGGTTTTCATTTGCTGTAAAGTCGCGCAAAGGTACGTTAGGAAAAGAAATTAGGCAATGAAAGGGTTGAAATTGTTCGTGTAAAAGTTTAGGGTTTAGGGTTTCGAGTTTTCGGTTTAGCGTTTCGAGTTTAGGGTTGGCATCGGTTCAGCAATGAACGTACGATTTCCCGATTCGCATCAAAAACAAAAACAACGCTAAACGCTAAACAAATAATTTGAAGCAATTTCCCGCTAACCGCTTCTAGCTTTCGCAAAAAACAAAAATTTTGCACGCTTGTCGCGAGCTTCCGTCGGTCGCTGCGCCAATTCGGCAAAATCAATTTGTTTTTTCGAGAAAGGCTATCCGTTATTATCGGGGCTAGGGTTTTGGGTTTGGTTCACGATCCGTCGCCAAAAAACGATCGAGTAGCGAAAAATTCACGTATTCGTTCGGAAGTGAATCTAAAATCTCGATCCGTTTATTACGTAAATGCGTCGTCATTCGGACAAACTTTCCTGTTCTCTTGAAATCCGCATCGTATTCCAAAGAAATTGTTTCGAGCGTATCGACGGTTTCTCCGTTCCAAGCCAGTTTACGCATCGGCACGTTTCCTGAGAATCCGATATCCATGACCAGCACGGTTTTCTCTTGAGCTGAGAACGTCGGATTTTCGAATTTTAGTTTCGGAGAAAACGAGCGTCCGTCGTTTCGCATTATATAAGTGGTCTGCCTTTCTCCTGGACGATATCTCGATTCGGAATGATATAAATTGAAATCTTCATTACCGTCGGCGTTCACATCTTTGAAGTCATAAATATCGATCGCGTACAGATATTCCTCATGGGCCAAAACCGGCTGGAGTTTTTCACTTTCACTGAGATAGATATTAAAATATTCAATCCCGCATTTCCGATCTACGACCAAATATCGGCCGGATTTTGAAAATATCCGCTCAAAAATATGGATGTTGGTCGCAAAAGAACTGTCGGGAGCTGCAACCACATATTTCTTGGAGAACAACGTTTTTTTATCCTTACGACTCGCGTAAATCCGAAGCGCATCCTGCAAAAGGTAATCGTTCCAAATACTGTCCTTAGTAGAAAACCAACAGCTCGTAAAAGCCGCCGCCGCGCGATCGCGTTCCGACTGCCGCGACTTACAAGAGTAAACCAAAGCCGAAATAATCACCAAAAATATCGCGACGCATTTCTTCATCCGACGAAAAATATTCTCCTAAACAAAAACGCAATCTCAACCAAAACCACTCTGCACTTTGCACCTTGCACCTTGCACCTTGCACCTTGCACTTCAATCAGTAGTCAAAATACCAATTAAACACATCGCTCCTCAACCCGATCGAAAACCAACTCGTCGTGTCCTTGGAATATGCGACGGTATTCGCCATCGGATCGAAATTCCTGTAAATATAACTCGCGAACAATCTCAAGTTTGTCGCCGGATTGACCAAATATCCCGCCTGAAGATCGGCGATAAAGACATTCGTTTTGTTGCCCTGCCCGACTTTCACGCCCGTATCAAGCGGGCGATTTTCGTCGTAACTCAGGTAAATGTTGCTTCCGTAGTTCGCCGTGCTTTGAGCTGGATCGAAATCCAAACCGCGCCTGCCGATCGTAAACTTCGCATCGGCATACAAACGGCCTTTGCTGTATCGGCCGATGACAAGGAATTCTTGGAAATTTCCGCCCCATTGGTGGCCGAGGCTTTGGTTGTTGTGCCCGTAATTCGTAATTGCGTCGCTGTGCGCATATACATACGGACGGACATGATTGTATTCCATTTGCAACACAAGTTTATCCACGTTGAACGCGTTGAAATATTTCAGGCCGAGTTGATACCCAAATTTATTCTTCCAGCTTTGATTCCCTGACTTCATATCGTCGAGCGAGAATTCGTCAAGCAGATACTGCGCGTAAAAATTAAACTGGTTCGTGATCTTGTATTTCGTCGTCGCGGCCAACATCGCGTTTCCGCTTCTCGACGAAGATGCGAACTCGACCGATCGATAGAAAATAATCGGGTTCACGAAGCTCATGTCAAACCCGCGGTTGTCGCTCTTTGCCCAAACCACCGATTCGAAAAATCCGAGGTTCCAACGCTTGGTCAAATTGATGCTCAAATAATGGCTCGCGGCGAATTTCTGCGCGTACGTGCCGTCGATCGTAACGTCGGGGCGCACATCTTTTAGCCACGTGTACACATTCGTGTATCGGATTTTCCAAAATGTCGTGTTGATCTTCACGAACGGATACGGCGTCACGCCATCGCCCATCAAAAGCGAGCGATAACCGTCGCCGATAAAATTTCGGCCATAACCCAAATTCAGGTTGAGGAATCGGCTCGGCGTGTACGAAAGATTTGCCTCGGCCAACGGGAAATCGTAGGAATCGGTCTTGAAACTCTTCGCGATGCCGATGCCGGGAATGATCGCGGGATTTCCTCCGCTGGGCGCGAGCGATTCCGCATATTGGTTGAAGTAATCGGCGAATCGGCCCTGGCTTTCGTAAATGGTCGTCGTGAAGTTGATCTGGTTGCCCAAACCGCCTTCGAGTCGCAAACCGCGCGTGTTTATGTATGTATAATCGGTTTGGTCGTTGCTGCTTTTCCCGAGTTGCAAATCGAAAATCGGATTCAATGTAAACCAGTAATCTTCACCCTGGATCTGCACCGTGCTTTCGTTCCACAATTTTCGTCCGTACCAACCCGATTTGTTCTTCTTGATCTTATCGTAAGCGGTTTGAAGGTTGTAATATCGGTTCACGTCAGCGTACGAATACGGCTTCGAACCGGTATGATTATTCGATCCAACCTGGTTCATCGCGTCGTCGAACTGGGCGTAATAACTATGTGAAAACGGAATGTTCAAATGACTCCTGAACTGCGGATTGTCGAACGTTTTCGTATACATTTTGGCCACGCTGTCGAATTCGCCCAATTGCTTGTCGCGATCGACTTTGGGTTTGACGGCAGCTTTTTGGGCCGCGGTCTGAACGGGAACTTCGCCGGGCTTGAGCAACGGGATCGCGATTTTTATCGTGTATTTCGCATACGTCGCGTTGCCGTTGTACGTCGGAGCGCTTGCCTTGGGCATTTCAGCGAACACGCGTCGGGCTTCGTCGGCGAGTTTGGTCTGGTCCGAATCTATGTAGATCGACTTGAAGACGCCCTGAGGATCGACCTCGAACAACACGAAAACGACGCCCGTATAACCTTGCGGCAAATCTGACGGCACCTTGAAATTATCGTACACATGCGTTTGCACCGCGTTGTAAAAACACGCTTCCAGTTCGGCGCCCTGCTTGCCTTCGCATCCCGTAAAAACCGGGAATTGCTCGTTTTGGGAGAATGCCGCCTGTGCGAAAAACAGCAGCAAAAGAACTCCTAGATATTGTTTCATTCTTGTCATTTTAATAATCTGTGCCCGAAATTTGTTTGCCCGCAATCGCTTTGGCCGACGATGTCCCGATGCGTTTCACGCCCAACCCGATCATTTCCTCGGCTTCTTCAAATGTACGCACTCCGCCCGCAGCTTTTACGGGCAGCGGACAGGCGTTTTCGAGCATGATGATGATTGCGGGAATGGTCGCTCCGTTCGGAAGGCCGTTTTCGGTGGCGAAAAATCCCGTGGACGACTTCACGAACACGTTCGGATATTGGTCTTCCTTGAAATTCGAAACGACGACGTTCTTGATCAGCGCGCACAATTGCGCAACCTGCAGATCGTTCAACGCCGCGACTTCGATGATCCATTTTATGGTTTTGTGGTTCGCAAGCGCGAGCGTCGTTCCTTGGAAAACTTCGTCTTTCACCAAGACGGTTTCGCCTTTTTTGAACGCTTCGTAGTTTACGACAAAATCGAGTTCGTCGGCTCCGTCATCTATTGCTTTCTGGGCTTCAATCAGTTTTTGCTCGACCGACGAAACGCCGAACGGGAAATCGATCACGGTTCCGATCAACACGAGCGACTTCGCCTTGGCGACCAACTTCTTTGCCTCGGCAACCTGGTCCGGTCGGATCATTGCGAGCTTGAAATGCCCGTCGATCGCCTCCTGTACCAAAGCTTGGGCAACGCGCGAATTTTCTTCGGCCGAAAGCCCAGCCTGCTCGGCGGTTTTGAGATAAGTCGAATCGAGAAATTGCCTTACATCCATGCGATAAAAATATAAAAAACAAACGCGCGCGCGTAATTAATTTCGGGCGCCGGCTTTCGTGTATGTATTGTAAGAGAAAAGGAGAATCGCAGCTATGATCGCGCCTGCCGTGTTGGCCGCGACATCTTTTGGATCGGCCTGTCGCGTCGCGGTAAACAAACCTTGGGCGATCTCGATGAGGATTCCGTACGCCAACGACAAAATCACCGCATGTAAAACGGTCTTGTTTTGACGGCCCTCGACGCGAAGGTAATTGAACCAGAGCACGACGAACACAAAATGAAAAGTGGCGTGAACATACTTGTCTACGCCACTCACGTTAACGCTGGGAAGGTCGCTGAAACTGACAAGGCAAAGCACGGTAACGAAAACCGTCCAGCCCAACGCAGCCGCGAACCATATTTTTTTAGGCACCCACGAGGTTTTTATAGTCATCGGCCGATAGCAATGTATCGAAGTCGGCGACGTCGGCAACTTTCACTTTCACCATCCAGCCTTTTCCGTATGGATCGGCATTCACGACTTCAGGGTTCGATTCGAGGTCTTCGTTGAATTCGACGATTTCCCCAGCCAACGGCAGGAATAGATCTGAAACGGTTTTTACGGCTTCGACGGTTCCGAAAACTTCGTCCTTCTCAAGCGTCTGGTCAAGCGTTTCGACTTCAACATAGACGATGTCGCCCAATTCCTTTTGTGCGAAATCGGTAATTCCGATCGTTGCGATATCACCGTCAAGACGCGCCCATTCGTGGTCTTTCGTGTATTTAAGTTCCTGTGGAATGTTCATGGTGTTGTGTATTTTTAGGTTTGCACGACAAATGTAAAATTTACGTACGGTATTTTTAAAGAACTCGGTGAAAATTTTTCCCGATTATCAATTTCCGAAGTTATAACGCAACGTGAATCCACCGCGGATGTTCGTCATCGGGTACGACGTCGATATCACGGCCTTGCTGAACTGATGATCGTAATAGAAAATCAACGTCAGGTTCTTGCTGAACGAATAATCGGCAGTCAATTTCGCCGACCAGATGTTTTGCCCGCCGCCCAATTGGTTGTTGTCGTAATCGAGGTTGCGCACGATCGTTTTGTTGTTTCTATACGAGGCGTCGAGTTTTACGTTGATGTCGCTTTTGATGATTCCGCTCGGATCCTCGGCAAGTTGAGACGAGAAAATCACGTCCTTGATGCGGTAACCCAAACCTACGACGTATTCCTTTCCTTGGACTTCGGTGAGTAAATTGTTGTCGAAACTCATGGAAAGCGCGCGGTCTTTCTTAATCTCGGCCAATACCTTGAACGAATTCTTCATCTCGAAATCGACGCGGATGAGCGGGTTGAACTGCTCGACCAGGTTCACGTTTGAAATGATTGTCTTCGTGTAGAAATTCCCGGCCGTATCGGTTCCGTTGAGTTCTTTGTCAGGATTGTAATCGAAGTTCGAGCGGAACGAGTTGATCGTGTACGACGCGCGATAATTCGACTGCAACGAGAAACGCTTGAAGCGATCCTTGAAATACTTGTAACGCATCAATCCGCTGTATTTGATCGTCCAGTTCGGGATCGGCATGTCGCGGAAAGCGCTTAACGATAAGTCTTTCGCCGATTCTCCGTATCCTGAACCCGTAATTCCGAAACCTGTGTACGCCGCGAGGAATGCCGGAAGCAAAACCGCCTGGCTGTTCTTTCCGAAACCTAACGGAAATCCGTCTTCAGGATTCGTCGGGAAGTTGTTCGTGCCGTAATAACTACGCGCCAAGCGATTCGCGATGATGATCCTGTTTTCGCGGAAATCCTGGAACGCCGACGAGACATTCTCATCACTTTGCTTGAACGACGTTTTGAGCATCACCGTCGAGATAGAGAAATTCCCGTAGCTGTAAGGCGAAAGCGAGTTGTAACCCAAGTCGACTTCAGGAGTCGTCAAATCATCGCTCACATCGTATTGCTCCGAATAATTGTCGGCATAGGTGCGGTTCGCGTTCAGATCGATCTTGAAATCGGGGAACAAATCTACGTTTGCCGTGATATCCAAAACCTTGTTGGTGACTTGGGTGAAGTTTTGGTTGTATTCCGGATACTGCGTCAGCCAACCGCGTTTCGCAGCCTCGTAACGCACATCGTCCTGGGAACCGAAAACGAAACCAAGTGTCGGCTTAGTCGACCCGAAGAAGCCCAATCCAGGCAAATATCCCGGAAGCACCGTTCCGCGGTTGTCGGTATAATTGATCTGAATGTTCTTGATACTCGTCGCGACACCAATCAATCCGTCGAGGAATACGCCGCGTCCGCCGGTTGCTGGAACTGCCGTACTCGTGATTTTCTCTCCGGGTTTCGGAGCCGCTGCAGGTTTCGCAGGTGCTTTCTTGGGCTTTTTGACAAGACCGATGTATTTGTAGAACGCGTCCATGTTCAACGCCGTGTTGAGTTTGTGAGACGCTGCATTCTGGATCGTATTTCCTAAGTTGTATTCGACGCCTTCATATTCGATGCTCGACAATGCCAACGAAGCGCGCTGCCAGCTGTAATCACCCGTATATGAATACGTCGATTTGACGAAGCTGAAAATCGGCAGTTTGTTGATCGGCAATTCGTAATTCACGACGACCTGCTGCGAATGTTGGTTCGGCAGTCCGATGTCGAAGAAATCATCCCAAACCGTGATCTCGTCATTCGGCACACCTTCAGGACTGATATAATTACGTACGATGTTACTGTTGGTCGCGTTGTAATTCACTTTGAGCGCTTTCGTAATCGGGAAGTTGAAACCGTATTGATAGTTGAACAAGTAATTGCGTTGGTACAACGGATCGATCGCGATCCCCGCAACATCGACCTGGCGGAACTGCTGCTTGTTGTACTGGCGCATGATATTCGAGTTGAACGTGATGTTCGACGGCAGGTAATTGAAATTGAAATCACTGAGGAATTTCCAGTAATCGGATTTCTTCAAAAACTTCATCTTCTTGAACGGCTCAACGGGTTTCGGTTGGAAACTGTACGCGTAATCGGCGGTCGCACTGACTTGTTGGTCGATCAGATTCTCGATTTCGTAATTGTGGCGGTTCACCTCGTTGTAGGAATACGAAAGCGTGAGGTTTTCAGGATCGTAAATCCGTTGTTTTTGTTCGGGAGCGCGCTCTTTTCGAACACCGATGAAGTTGATGCTCGTGCGTTTCGTGTAATCGATCGCACGGTTCTCGATGTTCTTCTTCTCGGCCTCGCCCTCAGTATTGTCAAGCAGTTGGTCGAGTTTGATATCCTGATAGAACGGATCGTATTGAGGCGTGATGATTTCCTCGCCCACGGCATAATTGAACGGAAGGTTCACGCCCCATTTCTTCGGAAGCAATTTACCCACGTTCACGTTCGTCACGATGTTGTATTGTTTCTGGTCTTCGCGGCTGCGTTCGTTCGGGCCTTGTTCAAGCGATCCGAACCCGATCGTACTCATGCGCCCGACAGCTGAAACCGTCGCGAAATCGGCGATGTTCGAATCGAGGTTCACGACACCTGCCCAACCGCCTTGGTTGTCCATCTCGGCCATACGCAACTCGTTGAACCAGACTTCTCCTCGCACCTCGCGGTTCGTGTTCGGAGCATCGGCGATAGGAATGACCGGATTTCTAGTATTGTTCTTGACACCGATCATGAGCGTGCGCACCAAACCGAAGTTCGGATTACCCTTGATACCCAAACGCAACTCATTGTCTCGTCCGGCCAACGTCGGATCCAAATCACCTTCGTTCATATAGCGGATTCCGTTCGCATCAGCTTCAGGAGCCGTGTTGTTGAGCGCCATGATCTTGAGCTTGGTAAGCAACGCAAGTGTCAGGTCCATTTCGTTCGACTCAGGCCAGACGACATCCTCGGCCAATGGCGAACAGGTGTCGTCAGATGTACTCGCATTGTTCGGATTGTATGTAAACGGCGTCACTTTCAGAGGAATCTGGACCTCGTAGAAGTTTTGCGTGAAGTCATTTCCGAATCGGATGAACGCCACCATTTCATTATCCTGCAACTTGTCGCCTTCGTTGACCTCAGGCAAAGCCTCGGCATGAAGGAACATTTTCAATTTCTTGAACTGACGCATGTCCACGCTCACGTTCTTGAACACCGCGCGGCCGTTTCCTGACATGGCCGGATCGGGATCGAGTCCGTTCGGGGCATCGATACGCAATGCAAGTGATTGTTCGTTTTGGTTGATCACCGAGTTTTGTTGGTACAATTGCTCGCGGTTCACGCCCGGAGGCGAAACGTAATTCACAGGGCAGCGATCGCCGTTTTCCTGGATGTTGAGCGCCTGGACATCGAAGTTCACGTTGTCGTCGGTAAGGTTCGCATCTTGCGTGACGAGCGAATTCGTGAATCTTCTCCATTCGCCGCGGACCAAATCGAGTGCGCCGAAACGCAACGTCACTTGTTGGTTGAAGTCGGTCAGGAACATACGCATGAACTGTATCGTCTTGAAGTCTGACAAACCTCCGACATTGTTCACGAACTGATCAACCGGAACCTTGAACAACATCCAACGAGCCGTCGTGCTGTTCGCCCCGGAAGGAAGATTCGTCGCCTGAGTCTCGCGTATGTCCACGAGGAAAGGCGCGTCAGGCTGGCCGATGTCCATGTTCGGATAAACCGGAATGCGGTATTCGTAATACGCATTGATTTCGTTCATCGTATTGTCGCGGTTGATATCGTCGATATCGGGAAGCGTTGTCGATCCGCGGTTCGTATCGGATACGTCCACGGGCGAGTTGCCCTGCGTTCCGTTGTAATCGCGGTAACGTTCCAAAAGAGTTCCGGTCGCGGTTAGGTAATATTGGTAATTATCGGCCGATGGATCCGGGAATCCTGCGAATTGCGGGAATTTCGCAGCTTCTTCGTCGTCGCTCAAACCGTCGAGACCGATATCCTGCGCGGTCCTGTTTCCACCGTCGGCATCATAAGCGTAGATAAGCGATTGAGAACCCGGAACATTACCCCAGATCGTAGGCACCAAGACCTGTCCTGGCCCGAGACCGTTCTCGAACTGCTTGCGTCCGTCGCGAAGAATATCTTCTGAAATGGAACCTAAGTTCAAATAAAGTGTTCCCGCATTCGTATTCGGAGAAGCCTGATCAGGATTTCCGGGATCGAAATACGGGTCGAGCATCCAAAACTGAATGTATTCGACGTTTCCTTGCTCGAAGTTGGTCGAGTTGAGCGCGCGCATGATTCCACCGAAGTTTTCAGTAGGATTGGGAAGCGTTCCATCGGTCGCGGCAGCCGGATCGTAGTTATACGGGCCGCGTTCGGTTGGATAATATGTTAGGTCGAGCGTGTTGACGACCGTACTTTGACCGACGGCGATGTCCACGTTCGGATACAATTCGTCGCTGTAGATCCGGCGCGTCGCGTTGTAACTCACGTCCTGAATCGAAACGCCCGCGGGACGTTGTGCATAAAATATCGGATCGATCGAATACCACGAAAGTTTGGCACGCCTAAAGCCTGTGTCCAAACCAATCGGGCTGTTCGCGACGTTGAAGAAATCATAATCGCTCGTCGCATTGCTCACAGGAGTCGACGAAAGGAACCACGAAAGCGCACCGCGTAAATCGATCGTCGTTTGTGACCCTTCGAAATCATCTATGTAAATCGTCGATTCGCCTTCGAATTGATCGGCTTTCGGGGTGTCGGGCTTTAGGAAAGCGACTTCACCGCGGATCGAAACGTTTGATGGAACGTCAGTGTCGATGTTCGGCAACATATTCGCGAAACGCGTCAGGAACGGCACTTCGGTCGCGTAATTTCCATTGACGCCGAAGATGCTGTTGTTGACCGATTCTTGTCCGTAGTTCGATTTTTGCGTAAACGGTCTTTCGGTCATTTTGAGGAACGTCGCGCCCAAGAGGAATTTATCCGAGAATTTGTGTTCGACGTTCACACCGAAGAAACGGCGTGTCTGTTGTCCGAAAACCGAGTTATTTTCCACCGAAACCTCGATCGGCGTATTCTGCAGCGATGGATCAAGAATCTGCACGCGTCCCAACTGATAGTTCACGCTGTAATCGACGCCTTCCACCAAGACACGGCCTCCCGCAGTCACGGTCACCGAACCTTGCGGAACATTGTACGCGCCGATTGCGATTCCGTCGCCTCCGGTCGATTTGAATCGGCCCTTGAGTTGGAATTTGTTCTTCTCGCTTTGTTGCAACGCCTGCGCCTGCGTGTTGTCGTACATGATCTTGTAGACGTATTTCTGCTGGTTGGCGTTGTAGGTATTCTCGTTTTCGTAGTTCTCGCCCGCGTTGTTCTGAAGTTTGGTAAAGAGCAATTCACCGAACGGCTCCACGGTGCTGAAAATGATTCGGCCGTACTGGGAATCGATCGTATAACCCGGAAGGTAATCGAAGAAACCGTCTCCACCGACCTGCGGATCGTTATTGTAATTCAATCTGTCGAGGTTGAAGACTTTCAAGAGCGGCGTCTCGGCGACCGGAGCGTCGGGGTTGTTCGGGAAGGTCGTGCCCGCAACCGGCGTGATGTAGTTGATCGGCGACGGATCGGTGTATAGAATGTTAAATCGGAAATCTTCCTGCTCCAACTGGAAAGCGCCCGGAATCTGATAGATGTTCTTCATCATGAGGTTCCAAACCGGAAGCGTCACGTTGGTCAAGCTACTGCGCAACATTTTGAGCACGAGGCTTTGCGTGGAAACTGAAGCGACATCGCCCGTAACCGGATCGTTCGTAGCTTGCGTAGCTTCGACACCATCGGTTCCGAATTCCCCGACTTGGTAAACCTGACCGCCAACGGTGTATTCGTACGAAACGGCAAGCACTTCGTCGTTCGAGAGTTTTTGCTGTAGCGATATGTAACCCAATTGCGGATGGTACGTGAATTCGGTCGACGTAAGCTTTCGCGCGTTTTCCAATTTAGAAAAATCCCTTCCTTCCGTCGCGCTGGCATTGTTGAAACCCGACGAGGCCGTCACGATTTCCCTGATGTTCTGGTTGAGCAAACCGCCCGCTCCTATCAACGCCGGATCGTAGTCGTTGTTCTTGTTGTCAGGTGGCGAATTTACGGGCTGGTTGAAGAATGTTGTCGGGTCAAGCGGGTTGATCGCAACGATGTCGGTATCCACTGAACCCGTGAGTTGCGCTTCACCCAAATCCTGCAACGCCACGATATTCCTAAGGTTGTTGTTGGTCGTCGTGACGCGGTTCTGCCTGTTGGTTACCCAAACTTCGATACGCGTGATCTGGACGCGGGTGTCGAGCAACGGATAATTGCGCATCGCGTCATCGTAGCGGTTTCGGAAATACTGCGAAAGGAAATAATGGCGATCGGCGTCGTAATCCAACCCGAAAAGCTCAAAGTCCTGGATCGTTCCGCCGCCCTGGGCAGCAACCGTTTTGGTCTGGGATTTCTGTTCCGAAAATACGCCCGTAACCGTCGTCTTCCCGAATTGCAACTGCGTCTTGACCCCAAAAAGGCTTTGCGCGCCGCGGATCAACGTGCTGTTGAGCGGCATGCTCACGTTACCGACTTCGATTTTCTGGATGATGTCGTCCTCAGTCGGCGCGTATTCGAGTTTGATCAAATTCTGGAACGCGAACGTCGATTCGGTGTCGTAATTGGCCGTGACGTTCAATCGTGTCCCAACTTTTCCCATCAAGCTCATGCTGATGCGCTGGTCGAAGTCAAACGTCGTACTGGCGCGGTTTCGCGGTGACAGCGACGGGTTGTCGGTCTTGGTATAACGCACGCCGAGATCCATTTCTACGGATCCCGTTGGTTTGACGTCGATGGTATTGCTTCCGAAAATCGTCTCGAAGAAGCCTGAATTCACGTAATAGCGCGGCAAAAGGTCTTTTTTTCCTTCTTCGTTCTTGCCCGATATCGCGTCGGATTTTGACTTGAAATAATCGCGTATGCTTTCGCGTTGCACGAGTTGTTGGTATTCCTCGGGCGTTAAGATGATCGGATAATTGATGTTGAACTCGTCCACTTTGCTTGTGTAGACGTATCGATTCGTGACCGGATCGTAGGTGTAAGCGTCAACGATACTGGGCGGATTCGGCAATTGCATCGTGCCCTGGCTGTAGCCGATGGTGTCCTGCTGAGGCACGTCGTCTTCCTCATCAACCTGAGCCGACGCCGAAAAACCGGCCAGCAACAGGCAGAAAGAAAGTATATTTTGTAACGATATCTTTGTTCGGTTGTAATCTGTTTTCAAACTCTTATAAGTTTTTAAGCGCTGATTTGATGATGGTTTCCACAGTGGCTCCCGGATTTTCCTTAACAACTCTCTCAACGGCCTTCTCAGCCAATTTTTTGTTAAAGCCCAGCACTTCCAAAGCAGATAACGCTTCATCTTTGTTTGTATTGTTTGCCGAAACTGAAACTTCATCCAGATCGTAAACTTTTAACACTTTGTCCTTCAAATCGAGTATGGCGCGTTGTGCCGTTTTGGTTCCGATGCCTTTGATCGACTGTATGGTTCCAAGGTCGCCGACCGCCAATGCCTGAATGATCTGTTTAGGGTCGAGAGACGACAACATGGTACGCGCAATCCCAGCACCTATGCCCGATACCGACAAAAGCAACTTGAAAATCTCGCGTTCCGATTTCTCTACGAATCCAAACAATGTGTGTGCGTCTTCCTTGATCTGGAGATAGGTATACAACCGAACATTTTCGGTTGCGGGAAGCAAGGAATAAGTGTGCAGTGAAATGTTAATTTGATAGCCCACGCCGTTGCAATCGATGATTACTTCGGTGGGTGTTTTTTCAACCAATCTGCCCTGTATGTGCGCAATCATTAATGTTAAGTAATTGCCAAATATATGAAAAAACTTTTACAGGCTAAGCCCTTTGTTCATCGGCTAATTTTTAACGATCAGGTTTTTGAGGCGCTTTTGTTTTTCCTGGGCATCCACAACTGCCACGGCAGCCATGTTCACCATCTCTTCGACGCTCGCTCCGAGTTGGAAAATATGCACGGGTTTGTCCAAGCCTAACATGATCGGCCCTACCGAATCGGCCTTGTCGAGTTCCTTAAGTAATTTGTACGTGATGTTAGCCGACGCGAGATCCGGGAAAATCAACGTATTTACCTTTTGATCGGCGAGTTTCGAGAACGGGAATTTCTTCTTGAGCATTTCCTGGTTCAACGCGAAATCGGCTTGAAGTTCACCGTCAACCTTGAGTTCAGGATAATATTTGTGCAGGTAATCGACGGCTTCACGGACTTTTTTGGCCGCAGGATGCGAAGAAGATCCGAAATTCGAGAACGAAATCATCGCGATCACGGGTTCCATTCCGAACAAACGCACGGTCTTCGCGGTCATGAGCGCAATCTTCGCCAAATCATCGGCTGACGGATCGGGATTGATCGCCGTATCGCTTAAAAACATCGGGCCGCGGTTGGTCATCATCATGTTTGTCGTGGCGACCAACGAAATTCCGGGCGCTTTGTCGATGAGTTGCAAAATCGGTTTCACGGTCGCGGGATAACTGCGCGAATAGCCCGTAACCAAAGCGTCGGCCTCGCCTTCGTTGACCATCATGGCCGCGAAATAATTGCGTTCGCGCATCCATTTTTGGGCATCGAGCAGGTTCACGCCTTTGCGTTGGCGCGCCTTCCAGAACATTTCGGCGTAATGCAGGCGGCGCTTGTCCTCTTCTTTCGTCTTCGGGTCGAAAATCGGAACATCGGCATCGAATCCGATTTCTTCCTTAAGTTCGAGTATGATTTCCTTATTTCCGAGCAAGATCGGATGTCCGATGCCTTCCTCGAACACGATCTGCGCCGCTTTGAGCACGTCGAGTTGGTCGGCTTCGGCGAAAACGACACGCTTTGGATCGCTCTTGGCGCGGTTCGTAAGCAAACGCACCATTTTGTTGTCGGATCCCAGACGGTCGAGCAATTCTTCCTCGTACTTCATCCAATCGTGGATCGGATGCAGCGCCACGCCCGAATCCATCGCCGCTTTCGCAACCGCAGGCGCAACCGTCGTGATCAATCGCGGATCGAACGGCTTCGGGATTATATAGTCGCGTCCGAATAGCAATTTTGTCTCTCCATACGCGATATTCACCTGCTCGGGAACCGATTCCTTCGCAAGCGCGGCGAGCGCCTTAACGGCCGCCATTTTCATTTCTTCGTTGATGATCGTGGCCCGGACATCGAGCGCGCCTCGGAAGATGTACGGGAAACCGAGCACGTTGTTCACTTGGTTCGGATGGTCGGAACGGCCCGTCGCCATGATGATGTCCTTGCGGGTTTTTATCGCCAAATCATAATCGATTTCAGGAATCGGATTGGCCATCGCGAACACGATCGGATTCTTCGCCATGCCGAGCAACATTTCAGGGCTCAGGATGTTTCCGGCTGAAAGCCCGAGGAATACATCGGCGCCTTTCATGGCATCAGAAAGCGATAAGTCTTTTTTGTCTTTCGCGTACAATCGTTGAAGATCCGACAAATCGGTTCGGTCGCTTGAGATCACGCCGTCCTTGTCGAACATGATGATATTCTCGACTTTCACGCCGAGCAGCAAGTAGAGGTTCGCACAAGCCAGAGCCGCGGAACCGGCGCCTGAAACGACGATCTTTACTTTTTCAATCTGTTTTTTCGCGAGTTCGAGCGCGTTGAGCAAAGCCGCCGATGAGATGATCGCCGTGCCGTGCTGGTCGTCGTGCATCACGGGAATGTCAAGTTCTTCCTTTAATCGCCTTTCGATCTCGAACGATTCGGGCGCCTTGATATCTTCGAGGTTGATACCGCCAAACGTCGGGGAAATTCGCTTCACCGTTTCGACAAATGCATCGACGTCCTTTTCATTGATTTCAATGTCGAACACATCGATGTCGGCGAAAATCTTGAACAGCAACGCCTTGCCTTCCATTACGGGTTTCGACGCCTCGGGACCGATGTCGCCCAGGCCCAAAACCGCGGTTCCGTTTGTGATGACCGCCACGAGATTTCCCTTGGCGGTGTATTTGTAAACGTTGTTGACGTCTTTGGCAATTTCGAGGCAGGGCTCGGCAACTCCGGGAGAGTAAGCCAGCGACAAATCGCGTTGCGTGGCGTATTTCTTGGTTGGAACTACTTTTATCTTTCCGGGTTGCGGTTTAGCGTGATACAAAAGCGCTTCCCTTCGTTTGCTGTACTTGTTCATAAGAAATGGTTCAGGCTGGCAAAGGTAGGGTTATTAAAAGAAAGTTGAAAAGAATTCGACGAAAAGCACCGTTTTCGCAATCGTTATTTCACCGATTTCAAATCACGGTAAAACTCATAAATGTTCGCCTCTTAACCTTTGCAGCCGATGAAAAGACGCGGCGAAATACGCGCATGGAATCGATTGTCGTGACTTGCATCATTCGTGAACTTGATTAGGCGGACACTAGCCGCTAAGGTTCGCCCCGCCGTTGCTGGATCAACGGTCCGGGACTGGTCTCCTGGCGCACCGGCCGGACCGTGGCGGTG
>NZ_SEBS01000061.1 GCF_004211145.1 Flavobacterium sp.
GCCATCGAACGCATGCGCAAATACAAGATCTCGCAGATTCCCGTGATCGACATCAACGGTTTCGTCGGATCGCTTGACGAAACCGATTTGTTCCAGAGTTACATCCAGGACAAAAACGTCTCCGAAAAACCGATCCGTGAAATCATGGGCGCGCCATATCCTGTCGTGAAAGCGGGAACGCCCGTCGAGGAACTTTCGAAACTCATAAATAAAGAGAACCAGGCCGTGCTTGTGGATCTTGGCGACGGACGCCATCATATCGTTACCAAATACGACGTGATAGGGGCGATAAAATAGATTGACAAAAAAAATAAAGGAAAGCGCGGATGCTATTTATGTATCCAAATTTTTTATTACACAATTAAGATAGTTAAGTTTAGTTAAGCGAAATCTCAACTAACCTTAACTATCTTAACTGTTTAAAATAAGCAACGAGTATTCCACGATTCGGGAAGCCGATACGTAGGCAAGATGTTCAACGACGACTGGATGCGCGAACGCGGTTTCCTCGACGAGGAAATCACCAAGTCCGAAGACCTGATCAGAACCAGGCCTGCTTGTGGATCTTGGCGACGGACGCCATCACATCGTGACGAAATACGACGTGATCGGGGCGATAAAATAGATTGACAAAAAAAATAAAGGAAAGCGCGGATGCTAGTTACGTATCCAGATTTTTTTACACAATTAAGATAGTTAAGTTTAGTTAAGCGAAATCTCAACTAACCTTAACTATCTTAACTGTTTAAAATAAGCAACGAGTATTCCACGATTCGGGAAGCCGTTATGTAGGCAAGATGTTCAACGACGACTGGATGCGCGAACGCGTTTTCCTCGACGAGGAAATCACCAAGTCCGAAGACCTGATCAGAACCAGGCCGTGCTTGGATCTTGGCGACGGACGCCATCATATCGTGACGAAATACGACGTGATTGGGGCGATAAAATAGATTGACAAAAAAAATAAAGGAAAGCGCGGATGCTAGTTACGTATCCAATTTTTTTATTACACAATTAAGATAGTTAAGCGAAATCTCAACTAACCTTAACTATCTTAACTGTTTAAAATAAGCAACGAGTTTTAGTACAACCTAACGCGGCTCTTTTATTTTTCACCAATCAATACACCCGAAACGTTCCAAGCGCTAAAACTCGTTCCTTCATTCGCGCCAAGCGGAATCTTTACTTTAACCGTATGCGTTCCCGCTTCCAAATCGCCCAAGTCGATCCAGATCGGATTCGTCGTCGTTCCCGGACACCAATTCGATCGGCTGTAATCACTCGACGACAATCCGTTCTCGAAATTCCCGGATGCCGGATTGCTCAACCGGTACGAGCCGCAATCGGTTCGCCAAGGCGTAAATGAAAAGACCTCTTTTTGGTCGAGATGGATCGTGTTCTTCTTCGGGACGAATTCGTCTCCGTTTTCCCAACCGCCGTGGCCTGTCGTGATGTAGCGCAACTTGGCGTTTTTAAGTTTTGTCGCGATCTCGAATGTGACTTCGACGCCTTTGTCGCTGCTGAACATCGTGCCGTATTCCTGTCCCGCCATTTCCATGACGTTATTCGTGTTGAACAGTGCGATAACTGTAGTTTCCGGTTTTCCGGCAGTCGCTTCTTCAGGATGAATCGTAATGTTCACGCTGGCCTTGTGGCCGCCTTTGTCGTAATTGCCGATGTTGAGCCCGATGTAGACTTCCTTATCGCTCAATCGCGGAATGAAATCCGAGATATCCTGGCGATACATCACGCTGTCCTGCCAAACCTTGTTCTTGAGCTTCAAATTGTTGTATTGGCTGACTCCGAACGGCGTAAAAAATCGCATGAGTTCCAGCAAAGGTTCGTAATCAGGAGTCTTTACGACGCCTTGGTATTTTTTTCCGTTTCCGTTTTCATAGATCGGCAATTTGTCGGCGCCCGATTGCAATCCGTCGAGAAACGTAAGTTTGGCATCGGTCGGAATCAAGAAAACCGAGCCCGTCCGGTCGTAAGCATCGCCATTCGATTGTTCGGTCACATCGACGAAAACCTGGCTGCCTTTCGCGATTTCAGGCAGTTTCACTTTCTTGACGATTATCGTTCCGTTCGCGAATCGCAAAATGCTGTCGTTCGATTTCGATTCGCCCGAGAAATTCACGATTTCCTTCTTGAAAATTTCGATCGTTTTGAAACGGCTTTTCCAAATGGCGTCGCGATACGTTAAGGCGTCGACGATGGGTTGCAAAGATTTTGTGTTTTCTGCTTCGGGCAATTTCTTGAGTTTTTCGACTTTCGTTGCCGTTATCGAGAAATTCCCGTTTCGTACGGTTTCCAAAACCAATCCCAGTTTTTGTCCCAACGACGACGGCGCGCCGAAAACACCTAAATCGTTCGTGTACCAAATTTCGATCGTATTCGAATTGATGACGGTTTTGGCTTTTTTGCAGTTGTAGCCCAGGATTTTCTTCGTGTCTGGAAGCAGTTCCAAAGTCTGTTTGGCGAGCGAGATGCTGTCGATCGTGCGCACCGATTTGTTTGGCGCTATGAAACCCGTTTGGGTGATCCGGCTCGATGCGATGTCGATATTCGATTTTTCGTATGGAATCGATGCTTTTCCCGATTGGATCTTGTCGGACGAAATCTGTGAACCCGCCGCCGACGCGAACACGATTATCAAATCCTGATTTTCGACAAGCTTGCCGTTCGAGTTGCGTGCATACGTGACTTTTACGGGTTGCGATTTTTGCGGATAAGACACGATTGCCAGCAGCAGCGCAAACGCGATAAAATATTTTTTCATGGGAAACGTTAGGTAAGCAAATATAGCGATTCGTATCTTGCGCGTCCAAACCAAACACATGACCTTTACCGCCATCGATTTTGAAACTGCCACGGGCTACGCCGAGAGTGCTTGCGCCGTGGGCATCGTAACCGTGAACGATGGAATCATCACCGAGGAATTCTACACGCTGATCCAGCCGCCCAACAACGAATATTGGTATCGCAACGTCATGGTCCACGGCATCAAACCCGTGGAAACGATAAATGCGAAAACGTTCGACGGCGTCTTTCCCGAAATCCAAAGACGGCTTTTCGGGCGCAAGATCGTCGCGCACAATGAAGCGTTCGACCGCAATGTCCTGGCGAAAACGATGCGTTATTACGGTTTATATTACGACGAACTCGAGATATCGGATCGTTGGGAATGTACGTGCAAGATTTACAAGGCGAAAGGCTACAAGCCCGCGAACTTGAAAGCGTGCAGCGACAGGAACAACATCCAGCTCAATCATCACGAAGCGCTTTCAGATGCTCGTGCGTGCGCCAGACTTTACTTGCTCCGATAATTATTGATAGATCGCGATCTTGTGTGTGCGCAATTCATAGCTTTTCACGTCCTTGCTGCCCGACAACCTGAAGTTGATCGCCTTTGACGCTTGTTTCGGCATGTGGCAATCGATGCAGCCTTTTTCCAGATCACGCTGCGTGATGTCCATGTTGCCGTGATTTGAAGTTTTGTGGCAATCCATGCAGATTTTGGTGAATCCCGCGATCGTCTGCCTGTTTTCCTGATGCGAATCGTGGCAGGATGTGCAATTGAGCGTCTGGCTTTTTATGAAGCATTTGCTTTGTCCGAGCAATTGCGCCTGATTGCCGTGTACATCGTGGTTCGCGCTTTGATAATCAGGCGACGGTCGGTAATAGTCGAATAAATTATCACCGGGCTTGAATTCGAATCTCGACTTGATTTTCATGCCCGCAATTCCCGAATGACAAATTGAGCAGGCGTCGTTCTTTTGGGTATTCGTAAACAATTTGAAGCTCGCGATTCCAAAGGCTTTTTTCTCGGTCGGGAACGCGATGTGATGATCGACATGGCTTTTCGCCGGACCGTGGCAACGTTCGCAGTCGATCCCGAAAACCGCGGTTTCCGGATTTACGGAATTCCCGATGTCCATCGACGATATGTTTCTTTGGTCAGACGCGGTCGTTACCTGTCTGTTGTTCACGTTCGACGCGTGACAGGCGTAGCAGTCCTTTTCCATTATTCGGCCAAAAAATGGACGATCGTCAGGAAATCCCGGGCTTGAACCCCAGGCATCGGCCGATTTGTAATAGGAAACGGGTAATTCATAGGTTTGTCCGTCCTTCCAATATGCTGAAGTTTGGGCGTTTTTTGATCCAAACACGATGTCGAATTTGTATTTGGCTGTTTCCTTTCCGTCCAGATATACGACTTGATAAAAACCGTCGTGTCGTTTTTCCATGACGAGTTTGGTGTGTTCGTCATATTTGAATTCGTGGTCCACTGGATTGAATTTCCCAAGCACGTTATCTTCAGTCGCCAACGCCGTACTCGATGAATGAGCGTCGGCCAGCCAGGATTTGTGTTGGGGCGCGTGACATTGGATGCAACTCTGGTCGCCCGCGAAATCAGTTCCGCGCGGATCGATGTAGGGCGAATCGTTTTGCTTGCAGCTTGCAACCAACGCAAGAAGCGCAAATAATAGGAAACCAAATTTTTTCATCGACGTAAATATAGTCTTTCCTTTAAAAATTGTAATTTTATGAAGTGGAAAACCAAAGAGCACCTTTCGTATTGCGACTCAAGTATTTCTTTGAAAAATACGGATTTCAGGTATCGTCGCGCCTCGCCGATAAATTGGGCATGCGCGCCACGAGCGTCCGGTTGTTTTTCATCTACATTACGTTCGTCACGGCGGGATTGTGGTTCGGGGTTTACCTCACGCTCGCATTCTGGATCAGGCTCAAGGATTTGGTCCGCGCCAAGCGAAGTTCGGTTTTCGATCTGTAACG
This sequence comes from Flavobacterium sp., assembly GCF_004211145.1. Lineage (GTDB taxonomy): Bacteria > Bacteroidota > Bacteroidia > Flavobacteriales > Flavobacteriaceae > Flavobacterium. The sequence continues at coordinate 4,798 of NZ_SEBS01000061.1, forward strand.
ACAATCTCAATACTCAATACTCAATACTCAATACTCATAACTCAATCTAGTACATGCCATCTAATTTAAATACACGCCAAAATGAATCCACATCTACAACCGTATCTCAATTTCACGAGATCACAGCGCATCGGGCTTGCCGCACTTCTTAGCCTGATTGCAATCGTTCAATTATCGTATTGTTTCATCGATGTCACGCCCGACGACAGCAACAGCGCCCGAAAACGCAACTGGCTTGCACTCCAGCCGAAAATCGATTCCCTCAAAAAGGAAAAGCGCGATTACAAGCCAAAGATTTATCCGTTCAATCCGAATTTCATTACCGATTACAAAGGATATCGTTTGGGGATGTCGGTAGCGGAAATCGACCGATTGTTCGCGTTCAGGAAACAGAACAAATACGTTAACTCAACTCAGGAATTTCAACATGTGACGAAAGTTTCGGATTCGTTGCTCGCGACGATTTCGCCTTATTTTAAATTTCCCGATTGGGTGACGAAGAAGCGCGGTTTCGCGAACAAGGAATTTTCGGCATTCAAGAAAGAGAAAATCGTCAAGATCGATATCAATCGCGCGACTCAGGAAGAACTCATGAAAGTTTATGGAATCGGGCCCGCGCTAAGCGAACGCATCCTGAAGCAGCGGGAATTGCTCGGGAATTTCGTCGACATGAAGCAGATGGCCGACGTTTGGGGATTGTCGCCCGAAGTCGTAGAGAAACTCGAACAGCGATTCTTTGTTTCAGGCAAACCCGAAGTCAAAAAGATTGCGATAAATGACGCTTCCCTCAAAGAACTCGCCGCCTTTCCCTATTTCAGGTACAAGATTGCCAAGTCGATCCTGACCTATCGCAGTATGAACGGAAAAATCACAAACACTGACGATTTGATGAAAATACCCGAGTTTCCTGTTGATAATGTAAAAATAATTAGCTTATATTTGGAATTATAAAAAATACAACCAAATATGAACTTTGATTTTATAGAAACCGAATCGATGATCGCCGATTCAATCAGAGATTTTGCCGAACAACACATCCGTCCGAATATTATGGAGTGGGACGAAGCCCAAACGTTTCCTGTGGACCTTTTCCACAAGTTGGGAGAAATGGGTTTTATGGGCGTGTTGGTTCCTGAGGAACTCGGCGGTTCGGGTTTGGGTTATCATGAATATATTACCGTGATCGAGGAAATCTCGAAAGTCGATCCGTCGATCGGATTGTCGGTCGCGGCCCATAATTCACTTTGCACGAACCATATCCTGACGTTCGGGAACGAAGAACAAAAACTGCGCTGGATACCTAAGCTCGCTACCGGACAATGGATAGGCGCTTGGGGTTTGACCGAACACAATACGGGATCCGATGCCGGCGGGATGAATACGACCGCAGTGAAAGACGGCGATCACTGGATTTTGAACGGAGCGAAGAACTTCATCACGCATGCGATCTCAGGTCAGGTCGCGGTCGTGATTGCGCGCACGGGAGAAAAAGGCGATTCACGTGGCACGACTGCTTTCGTGGTCGAGAAAGGGACGCCGGGATTTTCATCGGGGAAAAAGGAAAACAAGTTGGGCATGCGCGCGAGTGAAACCGCCGAGCTGATATTCGACAATTGCCGAATTCCCGACGAGAACCGTCTGGGTAACGTCGGCGAGGGTTTCAAACAAGCGTTGGCGATCCTCGACGGCGGACGCATTTCGATCGGGGCGCTTTCATTGGGAATCGCGAAAGGCGCGTATGAAGCCGCACTTAAATATTCGAAGGAACGACAGCAGTTCGGGAAACCGATCAGCGAGTTCCAGGGCATCGCGTTCAAGTTGGCCGATATGGCGACCGAGATCGAAGCTTCGGAATTATTGCTCCACAAGGCGGCGTATTTGAAGAACAACAAGAAACCGGTCACGACTGCGGGCGCGATGGCCAAAATGTATTCGAGCGAGGTTTGCGTACGCGTTTCGAATGAGGCCGTCCAAATCCACGGAGGCTACGGTTACACAAAGGATTTTCCAGTTGAGAAATTTTACCGAGATTCGAAATTGTGTACGATTGGAGAAGGAACTACCGAAATCCAGAAATTAGTCATTTCGAGAAATTTACTGAAAGACTGAGTTTTTAAAACCGATATGGAAAGCCGCGATTTTGTCGCGGCTTTTTTTGTACTAAAATAATGCTCGTGACGTTATCAGGGAACAACCAATAACTAAACTATGAAAATCAAAATCTTCTCGCTCGCGGCGCTCGCCGTGATGCTGTCGTCCTGTGCCAGTGACGATTCAGGGAATCCAACCACGAACAGCAATGTGATTTCGCACTTCGTGGAAACGCGTTCGACTGTAGAGAACGGGACGAACGTGCAAACGCAGTCAATTCTCGATTATACGATCGTGGATGACAGGTTTGGGACGTACACGATAGAGACGTTCGACGCCGGCGTGAGTTTGGGAACGCAATCATTCGCCGATTTTTATTACCAAGGCGATTTGCTTTCGTCGGTGCAGGATTTCGATGGCGTACGGGAATTCCATTACGACGCCCAAGGCCGATTGGTCGGTGCCGGGCGTGAGTTGATTTTAGGCGGCGGCGTGATTTATTACAGGTTCGTGCACCAGCCGGGCAATGTTGTTTTTTGCGAGCGTTTGGATGCGCCGTATAATCAGGCGGGTGCGCAGATCGTATATCGAAACATATTGGATTTCGATGCGGATGACAATCTTGTCTCAGCCGGGCCCGATGTGAATCTCGACGGACAACCCGACAGCCAAAACCTCTATGAGAATGCGAACGGAAATATCACGGGTGCGGATTTGAGTTCGGGGCTTGACTTCGTCTACAATTATTCAAACATCATAAACAATCGCCAGTATCTCGTTGAAAATACATACGGGAAGCAAGTGATGCGTTTGATGTGTTCGGAAACATATGCGAATGCAAACCAGGATCAGATCGCCGAGACGCTTTTCTCAAAGCATCTGTTCGATTGGGAAGAGGACGACGCGACGTATGAGACGAACGCCGATAATTTCATCACGAAGAAAACGATCATCGAGCCTTTTGACGACACGACGCAGATTTTGATCGTGACCGAGTATTTCTTTAATTGACGGTTTGCGTGAGGGATGCAAGTGGAAATCCTTTGTGATTTTCGGGGCGGCCGCAGGCCGCCCCGAAAATCACAAAGATTGGAACGGGTCAGCCCGACGGCGGCTTTTTGAAATGGCGTCGGCAGACGCTGAATTTTCAAGCCGCCGGCACGCCCAAATAAAAATTGTCCATTGTCCATTGCCCATTGTCAATTAATTACTACTTTTGCCACCCTAAAGAGAGGAGGTGTCTTAACTATGCTAATCATTCCAATTAAAGACGGAGAAAACATTGACCGCGCGCTTAAGCGTTACAAACGTAAATTCGACAAAACCGGAACAGTACGCCAGTTGCGTGCTCGTCAGGCTTTCGTGAAACCATCTGTATCACGCAGAATGCAGGTTCAGAAAGCGGCTTACATCCAGCACATGAAAGACGGCCTGGAAAACTAGGACATCGTTTTTTATAATATAATCAACCGTTTGCTATCTTTGATGCAGACGGTTTTTTTATGCGCGATAATCAAGGTGCTTTTGAGGAATATTTACGGGCGGAACGAAATTATTCGGGCCACACGGTTTTGGCGTATATGGCCGACATAGGCGCGTTCTCGCAGTATCTGGAAAGTGAGTTCGGCGATGCGACGGTCGATCATGTGAATTATCCGCAGATCAGGAATTGGATCGTGTCTTTGGTCGATGCGGGAATCGGGAACACGTCGGTGAACAGGAAAGTATCGTCGTTGAAGGCGTATTTTAAGTTTTTGCTCAAGACGAAGCAGATCGAGGTAAATCCATTGTTGAAGCATAAATCGTTGAAGGCGCCAAAGAAGTTGCAGATTCCGTTCTCAGAAAATGAACTCGAAGCGGTTTTGCAGCAAATGGAATTTGCTCCGGGATTTGAGGGAATGCGCGATAAGTTGATCATCGACTTATTTTATACGACGGGAATGCGGCGCACTGAATTGATTCATTTGAAAGTGTCGAACGTGGATTTGTACGCGGGTACTTTAAAGGTCATCGGGAAACGCAACAAGGAGCGCATTCTACCTGTTTTGCCAATTATATCACAACAGGCCAGCGCGTATCTTCTTGAACGTTCGCGTTTACAAGACATTAGTGATAAGGATGTTTTCTTCGTGTCGTTAAAAGGCGTTAAATTGACCGATTCGTTTGTGTATCGACTTATAAATAGCTACTTTAGTAATGTGTCAGGCAAAGTAAAAAAGAGCCCGCACATTCTCAGGCATACGTTTGCGACGCATTTGCTGAACAACGGTGCCGACTTAAATTCAGTAAAGGAACTATTGGGGCATTCAAGCCTGGCATCGACGCAAATTTACACCCACAGCAGTTTGGCTGAATTAAAACAGGTGTACGGAAAAGCGCACCCTCGCGGCCAAAGTGATTCCTGAGTAATAACCTAAAAACTTTTATTATGAAGGTAAATGTGCATGCAGTAAATTTTACTATCGACGGAAAGCTAGTGGATTTCATCCAGGAGAGAATGGATAAATTGGAGAAGTATTACGATCGTGTCGTTTCGGCCGACGTATTTTTGAAAGCCGAGAATATTAGCGAGAAAGAGAATAAGGTATGTGAAATGAAAATTCACGTTCCCGGAGATGAATTCATCGTCAAGAAACAGTGTAAAAGTTTTGAAGAAGCTGCAGACTCATGTGCCGAATCGGCCGAAAGGTTATTGGTGAAAAGAAAGGAAAAGATCAGGACGCATATCTGAGAAAAAATTTCAGAAAAATGTTTTGATTACCAAATTAAAAGATATACATTTGCAGTCCGTTAGAAATAGCGGGCTTTTTTTATGAATAATGCCGGTGTAGCTCAGCTGGCTAGAGCAGCTGATTTGTAATCAGCAGGTCGTGGGTTCGAGTCCCTCTATCGGCTCAAAAGAATGAAAAAGTTGTCAGTTTTTACTGATTTGTTCTTTAAGGTATTGACATGAAAAAGGTTAGGGGAGATACTCAAGCGGCCAACGAGGACGGACTGTAAATCCGTTGAGCAATCTTCGCAGGTTCGAATCCTGCTCTCCCCACAAAGCTTTTTATTTGTTGCAGGCGTCGAAAGCTCCGCTTTCGTAAGGCTGGAACAAATAAAAAGATTTAGTAAAGGTTCACCTTTACAGGATCACCGAGCTTGCGAGGTAATCCCGTGGGGTTTAAAATCGGGAAAAGTTTCTCTGATTTTTATAACAACTTCTCTGAAAATGAGTTGTTTGTCGGATCAAACTAAAAACAAATTGAAAGGTTCTCCCTTGTAATCACACCGATTCAAAGTCATGTTAAAATGACTTTAAATCACATTGATTGTAAAAGCCCTTCAAAAGCATAGACGACGGGTGTCTGCCCTGAGTCTTAGACAATCCTTCGGGAGCGTCAGAATTCTAAAGTTTGAACGTAAGCAGCTTCCAATTGTTTGCGTTCAAAATTAGAGTTTGTAAAAACCTTGCCGGTGTAGCTCAGGGGTAGAGTGCTTCCTTGGTAAGGAAGAGGTCACGGGTTCAATTCCCGTCATTGGCTCAATTTGGAATTTGAACACTATTATATAACTAAGATTAAAATCAAGTAAAATGGCAAAAGAGAATTTTAACCGGAACAAGCCGCACCTTAACATCGGTACTATCGGCCACGTTGACCACGGAAAAACTACTTTGACTGCTGCTATCACTAAGGTATTGGCAGAAGCCGGTTTTTCTAAGACTGCAGCTAAATCTTTCGACCAGATCGATAACGCTCCGGAAGAAAAAGAAAGAGGTATTACAATCAACACTTCACACGTTGAGTACGAAACAGCTAACCGTCACTACGCACACGTTGACTGTCCAGGTCACGCGGATTACGTAAAGAACATGGTTACCGGTGCTGCTCAGATGGACGGTGCTATCTTGGTAGTTGCTGCTACAGATGGTCCGATGCCACAAACACGTGAGCACATCCTTTTGGGTCGTCAGGTTGGTATTCCACGTATCGTTGTTTTCATGAACAAAGTGGATATGGTTGACGATGCTGAGCTTTTGGAGCTTGTTGAAATGGAAATCCGTGACCTATTGTCTTTCTATGAGTACGATGGAGATAACGGTCCAGTTATCCAAGGATCTGCTCTTGGAGGATTGAATGCTGACCCGAACTGGGTTCCTAAAATCCTTGAACTAATGGAAGCTGTCGATCAATGGATCGAAGAGCCGGTACGTGACAACGCTAAGCCGTTCCTTATGCCAGTTGAAGACGTGTTCACGATCACAGGTCGTGGAACTGTTGCAACAGGTCGTATCGAAACAGGTGTTGCCAACACAGGTGATCCAGTTGAAATCATCGGTATGGGTGCAGACAAATTGACTTCTACAGTTACTGGAGTTGAGATGTTCCGCAAAATCCTTGACCGTGGTGAAGCAGGAGATAACGTAGGTCTATTGTTGCGTGGTATCGATAAAGCTGACATCCGTCGCGGTATGGTTATCATCAAGCCAGGATCTGTTAAGCCACACGCTAAATTCAAGGCTGAGGTTTATAT